>NZ_JAJALG010000018.1:0-79022 GCF_020515205.1 Alteromonas sp. McT4-15 | reverse complement strand
AGTGAGGGATTCGAACCCCCGGTGGGTTTGACCCCACGTCTGATTTCAAGTCAGGTGCATTAAACCGGGCTCTGCCAACTCTCCTGAAGTGCTGCGTATCTTAATGATATTTTTATGACTGTAAAGTGAAAAATGAAAAAAGTTGTTTGAGTGCTGACATTTCAATCAAATAAATCAAAACTTACACATTTAAGCTGGTTTTATCGTCATCTAACATCAAATTCATATGAAACCACTTGAAAATGGGAACTAAAAGCCATACAACATACACTAAATAATTGTGTACCATTTCGGTCATATAAGTCCTATTGGAGGAAACAATGGATCAACGTTCGATGTATTCAAGTGCATCTCAACCATCGGTATTGCAAACGAACAAGGTTCTACGCAATACCTATATGCTGCTTGCGATGACACTAGCGTTTAGTGCGGTTTGTGCTGGTATAGCAATGGCGGTAGGCATTTCTCCTATGATGTCCCTTGTTATGACTATTTGCGCATTCATTACGCTTTTCGTAGTGCAGAAGAAAGCAGATTCTGCATCTGGTATTTACTGGGTATTCGCCTTTACCGGCTTAATGGGCGCTTCTCTTGGCTATACACTGCAATATTACCTTGCTTTCGCTGGTCCAGGACTAATTATGGAAGCCCTAGGTGCAACAGCGTTGGTATTCTTTGCATTATCAGGCTATGCATTAACCACTAAGAAAGACTTTTCGTTTATGGGCGGCTTCTTAGTAGTTGGCCTAGTAGTCGTTCTGGTTGCTGCTATCGCAAACATCTTCTTTGCAGTTCCTGCAGTTAGCCTAGCGATTAGCGCTGCTATCGTGTTTATTATGTCTGGATTCATTCTGTTTGACACTAGCCGCATAATTCACGGTGGTGAAACTAACTATATTCGTGCGACAGTTGGGTTATACTTAAATATCTACAACTTGTTCACGTCAATCCTTCACCTTCTAGGTGCATTTGGTGGCGACGATTAATTGCACGTTTAAGGTTTAATAATAAACACCCCTTAATCGGGGTGTTTTTGTTTGTATGGCAGAATACTCAGTACTTATTACTACATCACCGTTTCATGGCGATAGCGCTATGCGCGCCCTCGCCTTCATAGAAGGTGTAATTGCCAATGGTGATACCATTAACAACATTTTCTTTTATGGTGATGGTGTGTATCACACCAATAACCTTATGTTACAGACTGGCGACTCACATTTCGCACATGGCGATTGGAAACAGCTCGCCACCAACCATGATATTCAATTACTGGTTTGCATAACGGCCGCGGTTAAGCGCGGTATCGTAAGCCAACAAGAAGCACACGAAAATGGCATTGGCTTTGCCAATTTACACGCGCCGTTTGAACAGGCCGGCCTTGGTGAGTTTTTTACCGCCCTTCACGAATGTAACCGACTGGTACAGTTTTAATGGCAACGTTACTTTTACGCTTCACACAAAGCCCCTACGGCAGCACAACAAGCCAAGATGGATTAGACTTCGCGTTAGCCGCAACTAACTATGGCCATGATGTAAAGGTGATTTTTGAAAATAACGCTGTACTTCAGTTAACTAAAGCCGATTCAATAAAAGGGTTAAAAAATCATAGTAAGCGCTTAGCGTCTATGCCTTTTTTTGATATTGAAGATTGTTATGTGTGCAAGGACAGTGCTACTGCACTGAATATTGAGCACACGCTAAATAATGTCGCATTGTTTGAAGAACTCGACTGTCAATGGATTTCAGCCGATGAAAAGCTAGCGCTGATAAACAGTGTAGACCATGTGGTGACGTTTTAATGCTTATTTTGATTACTCATCCTCACCTTTCTTCAGCAGACAAGTCACTTTTGAGCGCGACAATTAAACAGTCTACGTTTGTGGCTGTAGTGTGTACTGGCGACGGTGTTTACGCCCCCATGTTAAACCATGCTCTTTTTGAGGCGCTATTGACCTCTACAACTATCAATATTGAATTGTGTGCGCTCAAAGATGACATGACGACGCGTGGCGCTAATTCAGTACAAGGTATAAAACCAATTTCAAATCAAGATTTCGCTGTACTTTCGTCAGCACATCAACAATGGGTAACACTGTAATGACGCAAGAAACTTTTAGCTTTTCTTACAATGGCAAAGATATCGCAACGGACAAAGCGGGTTATCTATTAGACTACACACAGTGGGACGAAGGAATGGTTGAAGTATTAGCTCAAGAAGAAAATATTGAGCTTACTGAAGCCCATTGGGAAGTTGTACGGTTTGTACGTGCTTTTTACGAAGAGTATGAAACGAGCCCGGCTATTCGGGCATTAGTTAAAGCAATGGCAAACAAATTTGGTCCTGAAAAAGGTAACAGCCGCTATTTACAAAGACTTTTCAAACGCGGTCCTGCCAAACAAGCCACTAAACTTGCTGGACTTCCTAAACCAGCTAAGTGTCTGTAGCTAAAAAATATTTTCATTAAGGGAATTTTTTTTGGTAAACCCAAGAAAAGGTTACGCATAACTAAATGGTTACGAATAACCTTTTCACACCTAGAATGCTTATGACGCACTTAATGAAAATGACTCACCTAATGGCTCAGCGCCCTTAAAGGTTTTAACGCCTGTCACTTTTAGGTCAGTATAAATTTTCGGGGTTGTAAGAAGCTGCTCTACCTCATAGTTTGCATCCCCATGAAGCCATGCTTCTATTACGCTTTTATTGTGTGGTAGAAAGCACGGAATAGACTTCTCGTGAAACTGGCTAAACCCTTCTACAGGCGGGCGCGTGATTACGGCACATGAATACAAACCATTACTGAAAATACGATATACTGCGCCAAGCAGAAACGCGCCGTTTTTAGGTTCTATCAAATAGTGTGATTTACCTTTACCCGCAGAACTAGGGTTAGATTCACCAATAGCGGTCGCTACCACAACGCCTCTGCGATGCGTTATTGCCTTTTTCCAAAATGGGCTATCGATATTCCTTGCGTTAAACGTAGTCCGTTCACCTAATTCTAATTCCTGCCCCTGGGGCTTTGCGTCAAACCACCATGTAGCATCGATAGTCGTTGATGGGCTTACAATAAGGTTGGTAATGCGTTTGCTTGCGATTTTCCCAAACGCCGGATAGAAGTTGATAACGTTGCCGTCTGTCTTTTCATTCTCAAAAAACGGAATAGTTTGCTGTAACCCTACTTCTTCTAGTAACGCAATAACAGCCGGAGAGTCTGTAACACGCTGAATAAACCCACACATATTGCCCCCATACGCTCACAGCTAAGCCTTTAGTACCACTCGGCAGTTAGCAATAAATGCGTGATGTCTTGACGCTAAATCGTTGATCCAGAAAATAGTGATATCCATGTTTTTTTCAAAAAGATAACTGCCTACTCTAAGCCTACAAGAACGCGTTTCTTGGCCTTCTGTTTGTTTTATTTTTGTATACGTGCTTGGCGCTGATTTCAAAAGGTCGGACGTCAATGCAGAAAGCGTATGTTCATCATCAAAATGCATATCGAATTCAAGAGTGTGAAAAGCGCTTACATCGACACCAGTATTTGCCAGAAGAGATACTTTTGATAAAACATCTTCTGTATTCAACACGTTGCGCATAAACCTGTGTGCACCTAATTTGATTGTTCGGACTTTGTATAGACTGATTAAAACACACTTTGCATAAAGACATAATAAGAATTATATGTCAGAAGTATGACTTACTGAGAATTTGCAAGCCGACGTCAAAAGTGAAACCAACGGGTAAGCGAAGTATCGCACTCAGGTTACTTCGCTATCCTTATGGTCGTGTTTATAAATACTAGTCGCAACGGTAAGACTCGAGTTCAGTCTTTTTCACAATGCGGCAAATGGTAAAAGTTGATTTTGGTTTCAGATCCATAGTGCTGCCTTTAGTACCGTCAAACACGTATGCATAGTTTTGACTATCATAAATAGCAACTTCCCACTTCTTTCCTTCGGGCCTCGTTAAAAAAGACACACTATTGGGCATACCAATTTTATCTCTTAATTCTATAAATGAATCACCAATTTTGGGATCACTATCAGATGCTAGGGTAAAGGGCAGATAAAAGATGCCTATTAATGCGAGGTATCGTGCTTTTTTCATAAATAACATTCCTTGTTTAACTGCACATAGACTTTAACGCTTGAATATTTGGCTGTCAAAGCACAGGCTTCGCCATCAACCATTTTGTCGTAAAGCCCGCGCTGGTAAAGAGCGCCACTACACCACATAACCATGGTAAAGCTCCTTCCCAACCGCTCCATTTTATCTGAGCAAAACCGAATACAAAGATATATGCAACCAGTGCCCATACCAATACTACGCTGATTAAATTTCCTATTTGTGATGTCATGAAAATCCCTTACAAATTGTTTCCTATAGACGCTACACTAATTACAAGTCGGTAGCGCCTAAAATATTGTTACACAACACAGCTATGCTTGCGAACGCGAGGCACCGATTAGTCTCTTTTTGCTCGTGTGCTCCCATGATACATTGATGACTAACAACAAAAAGCCAGCAAAAAAGCTCAATCCGCCAAAGTCTAAATAGCGAAAGTTTCCGTGTAATTCGTACTGTTGGTCAAAGTTTGCCCCTTTTAATGTCGGGATAAGAATATCAACAATCCATAGTCCAAAAAATACACTGGATAGCGCAAAAGCAACCAACCAAGCGTATTTGATAATAAAGCCTAAACTCATGTTTTCAAATGTACTAACGGTTTGTAATTCAAGGGGCGTAACGCCAAACACAGAAGATAGTGCTTTTGTCGTTTCAAGTGAGGCGACTCCACTTTTTTCAACTCGCTGTATAGTTCTAACGCTCAGGCCACTAGCTGATGCCAGCTCCTCCTGACTCCAGCAATTACTCGTTCTCAACGTTAAAATTTTTTTCGTGTTAAGTTTCACTTCGTTACTCATTTTATAAACCCACTTATTGTAAAAAGTGAGGTAATTTTAACTAATACTTCGAGCAGCCCCCTGACATTATCTCGACACGCCCATGCCATTGTCATGACATTAACACGACAGTAACGTGACGATACCGAAAATATGAGATTTATTCTCCACCACCACCGCCGCCATCAGAAAAACTACCGCCATCACTACTGCCCATTGAAAACCCACCACTGTCGTTTGCTGCCATAGCTTCAAGTGATGTAAAGCTAAAATCGTTTGTGTTGTTAAAACACACAAGCGCAATTTCTTCACGTAGCGACGCGTAATCACACGACGTATTTAATTCGTTTTGAATGTCAGAAAATGCTAAGGGGCTGCAGAACATTGCATAAGCATAAAGAAATTCATTGGACGACATTGATGAGTTACTATATTTACTAAACCTGTCCTTAAGCGCACGATCTACTTGTCCTTTTGAATAGCACTCGTTTTTACCAAACAATGCCACAAGCGTTTTCGGTAGCTTTCTAGCAAATTTTTTGATCTTCCGTTTTCGTTTGAAATTCTCGAACATTTTTAATCCCTTCTAAGGTAACTATTAAATCTATTTTACCGCGCAATAAAACCAGCATTGCACTATGGAAGCGACTAATCAACAAACAAAATTCTGACGCGCGTAACGCAAATAGCGATGTAAACAAAAAAGGCCCAGCGGTGTAACCGCTGAGCCTTTAACATCTAGCATCAAATTGAAACTTGACGCAACAGTAACAAGGTTACTGCGCTTTAATAACCTCTTGGCCATTCATGTAAGGCACAAGCGCTTTAGGTACAGTCACACTGCCGTCAGCTTGTTGGTTGTTTTCCAGTATCGCAACTAATGTACGACCAACCGCAAGACCTGAGCCGTTAAGTGTATGCAACAATTCCGGTTTGTTTGTTTCTGGGTTACGGAAACGCGCTTGCATACGACGCGCTTGGAAATCCAACATGTTTGAACATGATGAAATTTCACGATAGGTATCTTGGGCAGGCAACCACACTTCTAAATCGTATGTTTTACACGCGCCAAATCCCATATCACCAGTACATAACAACACTTTGCGGTAAGGCAATTCAAGTTTCTGAAGAATAACTTCTGCATGGCCTGTAAGTGCTTCAAGGGCATCAAAACTGTCTTCTGGCTTAACCAACTGTACTAATTCAACCTTGTCAAACTGGTGTTGACGAATAAGTCCACGGGTATCTCGACCATATGAACCTGCTTCAGAACGGAAGCACGGTGTGTGCGCCGTCATTTTCACAGGCAATGATTTGGCATCAAGAATTTCGTCACGCGCGATATTCGTAAGCGGCACTTCAGCGGTCGGAATAAGGCTTAGGCCTTGGCCTTCTTCAGTTGCTGGTTTTGTGTGAAACAGATCTTCACCAAATTTTGGCAACTGGCCTGTACCGTAAAGGCTGTCGGCATTAACCAAATAAGGCACATACATTTCTTGATAACCGTGCTCTTGGGTGTGCGTGTCTAACATAAACTGCGCAATAGCGCGGTTTAAACGCGCGATATCGCCACGCATAACCACAAAGCGACTACCCGTTAACTTGCTAGCAGTGGCAAAATCCAAACCATTGTTAAGGCCTTCCGCTATATCAACATGGTCTTTAACTTCAAAATCGAATGTACGAGGCTCACCCCAACGCGAAATTTCAACATTGTCGTCCTCGTCCTTACCTTCTGGTACGGACTCGTCGGGCAAGTTCGGAATGCCTTGCGTAAAGGTATTAATTTCTTCTAGTAACGCGTTTAGCTCTACCTTTGCCGCATCCAACTCATCGCCAAGCTTTCCCACCTCAGCAAGTAAAGGCGCAATATCTTCACCTTGCGCTTTTGCTTTACCAATGGATTTACTTCGTACATTGCGTTCGTTTTGCAGATCCTGTGTTCTGGACTGAAGTGTTTTTCTTTTTTCTTCAAGCGAACTGAAAGCTGCTACGTCGAGGTCAAAACCACGGGCAGCCAATCGCTTGGCTGTTTGTTCTATATCGCTTCGCAAACACTTTGGATCTAACATGTGTTTCTAATTATCCTTTCATTAATTCAATTGCTAGCCACCCTGCTAACAAGCAGGCGCCAACGTTAAGAAATACATTTGCTATCGCTCTTTGCCATAGCCCATTTTCTAATAAAGTTAACGTTTCTACAGAGAACGTTGAGAATGTGGTAAACGCGCCAAGTAATCCAACACCAATTAACGCTCTATAAGGCGAATCGGCCAAATCATGACGCTCTATAAAGCCGTACAAAATCGCCAAAGCGAATGACCCTACAACATTCACGGTTAGTGTACCAAACGGCAAGTGTTTTCCAAATAAGGAATCTACCGTAGTTGTAACAAAATACCGCAAACAAGCGCCTGTTGCGCCGCCTGCGGCGATAAAACAGTACAACGCTATCCCTTGAGGCACGATGTCACTCCCAATCTTCTCAATTTTTGTTTATTTATTAGGCACTAAAGTGCACGAGCGTGCAATGCCTTTTGACAACACTTTACCGCTTATTCCTACTTTGTGCATTAAGTGAATCAAGATAGTCACGTTTTGCTTTTAGTGCTTTTTCTAAACCGCGCTCGTTGGGGGTGTAAAAGCGCTGTGGACCGCTAGATTCAGGAAAGTAGGTTTCACCTGCAGCAAACGCATTAGGCTCATTGTGTGCGTAGCGATAACCATCGCCATGGCCTAGCTCTTTCATCAATTTCGTAGGCGCATTTCTTAAATGCATAGGAACTGGGGCATCTGACGTTTTTCTCGCCAGTGCTTTAGCATCATTAAACGCCATGTAAACGGCGTTGCTTTTTGCTGCAAGTGCACAGTATACCGCAGCCTGAGCAATAGCTCGCTCCCCCTCAGCAGGTCCAACGCGGTGAAACGTGTCCCAGGCATTGATGCACAGTTGCATAGCGCGAGGGTCAGCATTACCAATGTCTTCTGACGCAATAGCAAGAAGTCGCCTTCCAACATATAACGCATCACCGCCACCGTCGAGGATCCTAGCGTACCAGTAAAGCGCTGCATCAGGGTCAGAACCGCGCACTGACTTATGAAAAGCTGAGATCAAATCGTAGAAGGTGTCGCCCTTATTGTCGTAGCTTGCCACCTTTTGACCAACGGCCTGCTCAATATCACCAATTGATATACTTGCGCCATTAGTAAAATCAGCAGAAAGCTCCAAATAGGTCAATAAGCGCCTTGCGTCACCACCACTTAGCTCGATTAACGCTGCTTTTGCATTCTCTTCAATGCTAAGACCTCGCTGTCCTAGCCCTTTGTTTTCATCTTTTAAAGCCCTTTCTACTAATGTGTCCAGAGCTTCTTGCTCAAGGGGCTTGAGCACATACACCCTCACACGCGATAACAATGCGTTATTAAGTTCAAAAGACGGGTTTTCAGTAGTAGCACCAATGAAAGTCACTACCCCCGATTCCACAAACGGCAAAAACGCATCTTGCTGGCTCTTATTGAACCTGTGTACTTCGTCAACGAACAATAGTGTGCGTTGATTGTACCTCGCATTTTCTTCAGCAGTGTCCATCGCCGCACGAATGTCTTTCACACCTGAGGTCACTGCCGAAATACGCAAGACTGATGCGTTTGTGTATTGTGCAATCAGTTCAGCAAGCGTAGTTTTACCGGTACCCGGAGGCCCCCATAAAATCATTGAGTGACAATGACCTGCTTCAAGCATCTTCCGCAAAGGCTTGTCGTTGCCCAAAAGGTGAGCTTGGCCGCTGTATTCTTCTATTGAGGTAGGTCGCATTCGCGCTGCAAGCGGCGCAAATGCCTGATTAGCTTGATTCATTAGCGAAGAGAACTACCGTTGATCATCCACAATATAACTGTCGGGTATGTCTACTGAGAACGTGTCTGCAGCGAGTGGAAAACGCGTTTCAATATTATTGAAAACTAACGTACTAATTTGCTGTTGGGCGTCCAACATATTAAGCGCAGCCAGTTTGTTGTCTTGGTTAAAAGTAAGGGTCAGTGTTTCAATCTGCCCGCCTACTTCTTTAGGCGTTATTTGATAACTACTTAGCATCTGGCCAGCCGCTTCGCCCTCAACACTAGATGTATCAACTTTGCGAATTGTAAACTTATTCCACGTTTCAGCATCACTGGCTGTTAAAAGCACGATAGGATTATCTTTAATTGCTTGATCTTGTGAAATAACCGTAACTTGCTCGACAAATGAATCGACATTCCATACTGCACTGCCATCAGCTATCAATAGAGTTTCGTCAGGAAATGTGGTTTCCCAACGCAGTTTATTAGGGCGAGTCATAGTCAGCACGCCTTGCGCCTCATGAACAATGTTCTGCTCAGCATCAACAACGGTTTGTTCAAAACCTGCACGGAATTGTTTCATGTCCCGTAATAATACTTGCAGGCTGTCACCGTCTGGACTGCTACTTGTAGCTACCGCACTAACCTGTTCTTCAACATCGCTTGAGGGAGTAATTGCATGTTCATCGCTAATCTCGTAAGCGCTATACGCGTTATTCGAGCACGCTAATGCTAAAGCACTTACAAAATACACTGATACGGCTTGTTTCATCGTTCTACTCCGTGTCTACTCTTTGTGGACAGGTGGCGCGAGTACCTCGCGATTACCGTTATGTCCCTGTGCACTTACGACCCCGCTCATCTCCATTTGTTCCACTAAGCGCGCTGCTCTGTTGTAACCAATTCTAAATTTGCGCTGTACGCTACTGACGCTAGCGCGTCTTGTTTCAGTCACAAATGCCACGGCTTCATCATAGAACGCGTCGAACTCTTGATCTTCACCTTCAGGTTGCTCACCCGGCAATAGCACCTCTGCAGAGGCTTCGCCGTTTAGAATCTCATCAATGTACTCTGGCTCTCCACGCTTTTGCCAATCTGCTACTACAGCATGTACTTCATGATCGTCAACAAACGCGCCATGTACACGCGTAGGTACTGGACTGCCAGGTGGTAGATAAAGCATATCTCCCATTCCTAGTAGGGTCTCTGCGCCTTGCTGATCTAATATAGTTCGAGAGTCTATTTTACTTGAAACCTGAAACGCGATACGAGTTGGAATGTTTGCTTTAATTAAGCCCGTGATGACGTCAACAGACGGTCTTTGTGTTGCAAGAATTAAGTGAATCCCCGCTGCACGCGCTTTTTGAGCGATACGCGCAATAAGTTCTTCTACTTTTTTACCCACAATCATCATCATGTCGGCAAATTCATCAACCACAACGACAATCGCTGGAAGTTTCTCTAAGTCGGGCGCCTCTGCGTCCATACTTTCTTCACTCTTCCATAGCGGATCTTTAATTGGCGTGCCGTTGGCAATGGCTTCGGTCACTTTGGCGTTGTAGCCTTTCAGATTTCGCACGCCAAGCGCACTCATCAAACGATAACGTCGTTCCATTTCTCCGACACACCAACGAAGCGCATTAGCCGCTTCTTTCATATCTGTCACAACTTCGGCCAACAAATGCGGAATACCTTCATACACAGAAAGCTCAAGCATTTTAGGGTCAATCATGATCATGCGAACGTCTTCTGGCGTGCTCTTATAAAGCAAACTCAGGATCATCACGTTCACGCCTACTGATTTACCAGACCCCGTAGTACCTGCAACTAACAGGTGTGGCATTTTCGCTAAATCAACCACTACAGGTTTACCGGAGATATCAGCGCCTAGGACCATCGTTAATGGTGACTTATTAGATTGGAATGTGTCACAGCTAATGACTTCGCTTAAGCGCACCATTTCTCGTTTCTTGTTTGGAAGTTCAAGCCCAATGACCGACTTACCGGGAATGACCTCTACAACGCGAACTGATATCGCCGACATGGCGCGCGCCAAATCCTTTGATAGCCCTGTTATTTTGCTCACTTTAACACCCGGTGCTAGGTCAAGTTCAAAACGTGTAATCACTGGGCCCGGGAATACGCCCACAACGGTAGCTTCAATATTAAAATCAGCGAGCTTTTCTTCTACTAGTAGCGAGATACCTTCAATTTCTTCAGGCGTTAACGGGTTTTCGTGTTTATCAGCGCGCTCTAGAAGGTCAAATGAAGGCATAGGCGGTAAGTCAGGATCTATCTCCCCTGCCCTCGCTTTAACCGGTTTTGCACCAAGCGCCGCGGGCGCAAAATTCTGTTCAACAGGCGTGGTTGGCGCAACGTGCTGCTCTGTGGGTTTAATGTCTTTTTCCACATAATTAGCATCGTCATGATGCTGGGCAGGTTGCGCTGAAACTTCTGGCTTTGTGCCAGTTTCATACGGCATATCTTCATCAAATTCTGCCAAGTCGTCAAAATTGATATGAGGGCTTTGCTGCGCGTTTACATCTTTTTCCGCCTCATCCGCTTGGACTGGCTCATGAGTTTTACCAAGACCAACCTTATCTTTGATACCGCCTGTTACTGCTTCACGCATACTCGCAAACGAAAAGCTCGCTTTCTTTGGAGCATCACCTTCTTTGAGATCATCAGCCTCTTTGAGAGCATCAGCCTCATCACTTGTCGATGAAGTCGCATTTGTTTCATTATCAAATGCGTAGAACGGTGGTTCTTCAATAGCGCTTTCAACCGAAAATGTAGGCTCACTTCGAACAGCGTTGCGTTCTGTCTTTTTAGGTTGCTGCTTCGCTTCGCTCACATCTTCTACTGGCGGCTCGGCGCGCATTGACGTTATATCAAGTTCGCTAGGCGAATGTTGCTCTTCATTCTTGTTCGCCAATGCTAACTTTGGCATCTCTAGCGCAAGTAAGCTCTGTGGGGCGCTAATGAGTTTCTTCGATAACCAAAGTGTTCCTTCTCCTACCCTGTCTACTATTGTTAACCAACTGATCCCGGTTAACAGCGTAAACCCAGTGCAAAAGAAACACAGAAGGAGCAAAATAGTGCCGGCCGTGTTGAAATACGGGACCAATGCAGAGCTAATTACGTCACCAACAAAACCGCCTGCTGAAAAATTAAATACATCGTTAAAATTAATACTCGCGATACCTGTTGTGCCCAGCGCCATCAACAAGCCGCCCACAATACGAAGGCCAATAGTTAAATAATCGAATTCGTCCAACTCTTTGATGTGTTGAAACAAGAACCAGCCTAGAAAGGCTGCGCCGAATGGCAATAAATACGCAAGATAGCCAAATGTGAACAATAGTAAATCAGCTATCCAAGCTCCCGTTGCACCAACCCAATTGTGGACATCGAGTTGTAATCCTGCCTGACTCCAGCCTGGATCGCCTGGATGAAAAGATGCAAGTGCCAGCAATAAGAAAAAAGCGAAGACACAGGCTATTATCATACCTGCTTCCCACACTCGCTGAACTCCTGTTAATCGCGCCATAACCCTAAAAACCTTCAATTAACGGGGTACTTGTCAATTTGGTAACCAGACAAGTAACCTAAACACAGTGACAAAAGGCTTAGCGAACCTTCTGTGTTCCTTACTTATTATTATCGTATTGCTCTTTTATTAAGCTTTAATGTGTCTTGTATAGCCGGCCTTGTCCCTAGGCGAAATACAAACACTGTATTTTTGCACAGCCTACCACAAAACGTAATAGTTGAGCCATGCTTTCGTTACTTCAAGTTGATACGCAAAGACGACGTACTCTTAACTTCTTCCATTACAACATAGGTTCTAGATTCGCTCACTCCCGGTAAGCGCAACAGGGTGTCACCTAGCAACTTGCGATAGCTGCCCATGTCAGCAACACGTGCTTTCAATAAAAAATCGAAATCGCCAGACACAAGATGACATTCTTGGATGTCGTCGTGTAACTTAACCGCAGCAGAAAATTCTGCAAAGATATCGACAGACGTTTTCGTCAGTGTAATTTCAACAAAAACCAGCATTGCAGCACCAAGCTTTTCCGGGTCAACGACAGCATGATAGCCCTTAATATAGCCTTGGCTTTCCAATCGCTTAACCCTTTCAAGACAAGGACTAGGGCTCAACCCTACTTCTTTTGCCAGCTCAACGTTTGAAATGCGACCATTTTTTTGTAGTTGAACCAAGATATTTCTGTCTATTCGGTCAAGGTGTTTTGGCGTTTTCACCAACATATATAATTTCCTTAAAAAGCACCTATACCAAATTATATTCTAATAAATGGCATTCTTCAGCAGATAGTTCGTTTTTTATTGTCGTATACTCGCCGACATAACGCCCTTGTTATTAATGCGGTTGTTTCTTGTCCTTTATAGATTAAAGGTCAGAGCTCAACTAGCCTTTACATGACATTTAATCAATACGAGCCATTAAGAAGCTCACGCAATAAAAGAGGATTACGCATGTTAGTTGGTGTACCAAAAGAGATTAAAAATCACGAGTATCGTGTTGGCTTAACGCCTGCAGCCGTTAAAGAATTTGTTAGCGACGGCCACAATGTACTTGTAGAAACTAAGGCAGGCGATGCAATTGGTTTCACTGACGAAATGTATGTTGAAGCAGGCGCTGCAATTGCATCTACTGCTGAGCAAGTATTTGCTGAAGCTGAAATGATTGTAAAAGTGAAAGAGCCTCAGCCAAACGAATGTAAAATGTTGCGCAAAGGCCAAACTCTTTATACCTATCTACATTTAGCACCAGACCCAACGCAAACAAAGTTGCTTGTTGAATCAGGTGCAACGTGTATTGCTTATGAAACGGTAACCGACGATCGCGGTGGTCTTCCTTTACTTGCTCCAATGAGTGAAGTGGCAGGTCGTATGTCTGTTCAAGCCGGAGCTCATTACCTAGAAAAAGCACACGGTGGTAGCGGAACACTATTAGGCGGCGTACCGGGCGTAGCTCCGGGTAAAGTTTTGGTTATTGGTGGTGGTGTTGTAGGTATTAACGCAGCGAAAATGGCTCTTGGCCTAGGCGCTGATGTAACTCTACTTGACCGTTCACTACCAAGACTTCGTCAACTAGACGATATTTTCAATGGTCAGGTTAAAACAGTTTACTCAACGGTAGACGCCATTGAACACTATTCTTCAAAAGCTGACCTAGTCGTTGGTGCGGTACTGATCCCCGGTGCAGCAGCACCGAAACTATTAACGCGCGAACACATTGCAGCTATGAAGCCTGGTTCTGTGTTGGTCGACGTTGCTATTGACCAAGGTGGCTGCTTTGAAACATCAAAAGCCACTACGCACCAAGATCCAGTTTACATGGTTGATGATGTTGTACATTACTGTGTTGCTAATATGCCAGGTGGCGTTGCCCGCACATCAACAATGGCGCTTAACAATGCAACATTACCCTTTGGTCTAGCCCTTGCGAATAAAGGACCAGTTAAAGCAATGCTTGAAGATAAGCATTTACTTAACGGTCTGAACGTTCACGAAGGTAAAGTGACGTACAAAGCTGTTGTGGATGCACTAGGCGCTGAACTAGGTCTTTCGTATACGCCAGCTGAGGCAGCACTTAAAGGCGAATAACGCCTGATTAAAGCGACGTTACTTAGCTAAACGTAACGTCGCTAGACGCTGCACAGCAAATAAAAAAGCTCGGATATGTTTTCACATTCCGAGCTTTTTTTATGTGGTTAAAAGATTTGCTATGCGCTTATAGAGGCATTTACTGCTTTTAACACGGCAATGGGATCTTCAGATTTAGTAATAGGTCTTCCCATTACTAGGTAATTCACGCCTGCTTTTATTGCGTCAGGCGGCGTCATTACTCTTTTTTGATCGCCAACATCAGCACCAAGCGGGCGAATACCCGGGGTAACTAGCAGAAAGTCATCGCTATGTTTTGTACGCAATGCCTGCGCTTCTTGCGCTGAACAAACAATACCATCCAGACCCGCCTGCGCAGTTAAGCTTGCTAACCGCAGTACTTGCTCTTCTGGTGTCACATTGCTTATTACATCGGCTAATTGCGACTCGTCCATACTGGTAAGTACGGTCACAGCGATAAGCTTAGTTGATGGGTGACTACTATTAGCAATCGCTTCTTTAGCGGCTTGCATCATAGGAATACCACCAGATGCATGAACATTCACCATCCATACACCCAACTCTGCTGCAGCCTTACACGCTTTTGCCACTGTGTTGGGGATATCGTGAAACTTAAGATCGAGAAAAACATCAAAGCCCTTAGCTATAAGAGCTTTAACAAATTCAGGACCGAATAATGTGAACATTTCCTTGCCCACTTTCAATTTGCATAAGCTAGGATCTAGCTTATCTACAAAAGCAAATGCAGAGTCTTTGTTGTCATAGTCTAAAGCAACAATAACGCGTGGGTCGTGCATGTTTAATTATTCTCCGTCTAGCCCTTTAATTGGTTTCACTACACCCCATTTTTTGCAACTGGGGCATAGCCAGTATAGTTTACGACCGGAAAAGCCACAGCTGTTACAACGATACTTGGGGCGTTGTAACATTTGTTTTTCAACCAGTTCTTTTAACAACCGCAAGCTGTCGGCCGTCGTTTGATCTGACAGTTGATCGATGTATAAGCCCATTAGCGTTTTGAAACCGCGCATGGTAGGACGCTTGCGCAACTGTTCAAGTAAATATTCAGCCGCTTGTGCCGTGTCGCCACGTTTAAGTAATACATCAACCATTGCCAAATAGGATGTTGCGCACTCTTGCCAGTGTGCTTCCAAGTTTTGTTGAAACGCTTCCCAGTCTCCAGTTTCTTCAGCTATTTTTTCGAGACTAGGTACTGCTTCGCTGAACCAATTAATATCCCTTTCTGCCACTTGTGTGAAATACGCGTTGGCATCGGTATAGCGTTTCTGGTTTAGTGAGATTTCGCCCAGCATAAGCCACGGCCTTACGGCATGTTCATCTGCATTCACGGCTTTTTGCAGTAAGGTCAGTGCGGCGCCTTGGCTTTCATTTTTAAGCTCAACCGCAGCCTGCTCACAATAAAAATGTGCTAAACGCTCACACACCTCATCATTGTCGCCATGACATTGAACCATACGCTCAGCTAGCTCTATTGCGCGCTCCCATTCTTTGGTGGTTTGGTAAATACTGAATAGTTGCTGCTGTGCGACAAGGTAATGCTTTTCACTATTAAGTAATTGCAGAAATGCATTTTCAGCGCGCTCGAGAAATCCGGCTTGCGTATAATCGTGCCCCAACTCTCTTAACGCATTTTCACGTTGTGCAGGTTGAAGCTCATCGCGGCTCACTAGATTTTGATGCACTTTAATCGCGCGGTCTATTTCCCCTCGATGACGAAAGAAGCTACCCATTGCAATATGGGTTTCGACTGTGTCGCTATTGACGTTGATCATTTTAATAAGTGTATCAACAGCTTTATCGGGCTGGTCAGATAAGAGAAAATTCAGCCCTTTATAATAGTGTTTAGAGAGAATACTTGACTGCTTTCTTTGCGCTTGGCGGACACTATTTCGGCCCATTATCCAACCGTATCCAGCCGCAACAGGCAAAAGTAGAAACAGCAGTTCTAGCATTAGTGTTGTTGTTCCAATCGCTGAATTTTGTTTTGTGCTGCCATTAGTTGTACACGCAAACGCAGCCAACTTACCAGCATAACTAGAACACCAATTGCGACACCTATGGCTAGGGTGATAGCAATTAACGTAGACATACGTAAATTCGCTTGAGCGATAAGATAATTTACGGTTACTTGAGATTCATTTAGTGCGCCAATAACAAATGCAAACGTCAATAGCACTAAAATGAGTATGAATGTCAGGATCCCTTTCAACACTAAACCCTTTTTATTGATTTATTGATAAGAATAGCAAATTGCTCAAAGAGATAATAGGAAAAAGCGAGGATGAAGGTTCATCTCATTACGATAAGTAGAGGTAACAAGCCAGCACGAGTTATGCCGCCCCTTCTCTCTCGGCATCTTGTCTTTGCGCTTTCGCTATTAGGTTATCAACTACCAAATCGTGATGTAATGCCGACATATTAGTGATAAAGATACAGTGAGTATACCCTGCTTGCATTGTCTCTAGTTTGTCGTAGATGGCTTTATCGAGTTTTGAAAGTTGTGCTAGCCGCTTTTTCGTCAATGGCGTTGTAGCGCCATGGCAGCGTACCGCGGTGACATCCGTAGCGCTCAGTTGGATTTTACTCTCATCAAGTTGATTTTTGATTTGCGTCCGCAACTTTGAAAAAAGGAAGTCGCGTTCTTTGATATAAACTAGTCGATTATCACTTTTTCGAACGCAGTGAACAACAAGAGCTTGCTCAGAGGTTTCTTTGAACATCGCCTCTAATATTTGAGATTTAGGTTTAGCTTGCCCTTTGTCTGCGAAAAAACCATGAAGCGGGATAATATTTTGCGTGCGAGAGAACGGATATAAATCGTCTGAAGCGTCGCTCTGGTATACCGTTTTTAATCTGTCTAGAGTAAACCGATTCATTACGCACAATACCGACAACGAAGGCATATGCCTTACGGCAAGTTCCCAGATAAAACGGTGGGTAAGGCGCTGCGTACGAGCAATGTCGTTTAGCTTGAAATAGGCAGTGTTCTCTTCGACCATAGAACCAACACTGGAACTCACTTTGGCTTTGCGCGCGTCTTCGGTTAAGCACAAACGTACAACGCCATTATCAGCGTCATAGTGCACTACCTTATACTTTTCACCTTTAATCTTAAGGTCTGGTATTGTTACGCGAATTTCTTGCTGCACATCGCTGTTAGGCGCTACTTTTAACTTCATACCACTTGCACTTAAGTCAGAGACACGGGCATCGATTGATGACAACAGCCCTGTTTTAATTGACGCAGTCTTATCCATTAAATATCGCGTTTCACAACGCCTATCTAAGTCTTCCTCCATAACATAATCAATTTGCCAGTTCTTTCCACTGGCTTTAAGTGTCTTGGACAAAGGTTTGAAATCACATTTGGTGAGCAGTGATAAATTACTGAGATAGTTTGTGACATCTTTGCAATAAAGCACATGAGTAATTTGTGCTAAATGCTCGAAGTCCTTGCTTGCGATGTCGTGAATGGCGAAAGCTTTAATTTTATCCTGTTTACTCACTTCATCTAAGCGACAGTGAGTACAAATAAAATCGCCACTTTTTGCCAACAAGTATACAAGCGCATTCAATTGACCAAGCTTTAATAATTGACGATGCGTAGCGGTAATTTGAACATTGCCCTTTTTTGTTTTTATATTACCGTGAAATACGTATGCTTCATTGTACTTCCTAAGCTCTTCAACAAGCATTGCAAAAATGGGTTTATCTTGCAGGCTAGCCAACACTTTCGTTGTGTCGTTGTGTTCCACGTTAGCTTTCGTGAAAAGCGCAATGATAGGTTTTAGCGATGTTTTGTTTGGTGCAAGGAAAACGGGAAGCCATGGGCTATTTTCTAATATGCGATCGCGCTCTAGTTCTTGCATTGCGCGCTCTATTTCTAAATCACGCTGCAATGGTTGCTTGTAAGCCGTAATGCTGACGTAGCGCTTTAACGCGGTAATTAGCGCGGGGTCAAGGTCATCGGGAAAAACAAAGCTCGATTCATACTTTCCTAGATGCTTGTTGTACTTAACTGACTCTAATTCAAGGGTCACTTCCGTAGGCTCTCTAGTGAGGCCTGCTATCTCTGGTAATGTAAAAGTGAGCTTATCACCAGTACTCGCATTAGGTGGACGCTTGGTCTCTAGCGAGAACCCTTTGTAAGACAGCGAACTTACTGCACAATGCCTTCCCTTTTCGAATTGAGTAGACGCAAGGGTAAAATTCGGCCGAATCGCGATATCATCACCAAAGTCAATATCAGTGAACGACTGGCTTTCAACATTAAATGCATCGACAATCTTTTTAAATTGCTCTTTCTTTATCTGAGACTGGTAAAAGTCAGAATTCATTACAGACTCAAAAACACCTACAGTATATCTATCCTGATAAAGCGATGTTTCGTTTTTGAGTATTTGAGCCCCTACTTTGTCTAAGCGCATCTGTACGCCAAAGTGCTTAAACTTCATTACAGGGAATTGTGCGAAGGCAGAGTTATCAGCAGGAGCATCTGTAAGTGATGTTAACCGTACCACTTCCTCTTTAACAACTTTTCTTACGCTACTTGGGAGTCTTTTAGAGAACTTGTTTATCCCCTCTAACAGCTTGTTTTGCTGTTCATAGGGGATTAAAGCACGTATGAGCGGCTGATATTGCTTAATTATTGATTGTTCGTCGCCGGCTGACATTACTTCTACTAATACCGTTTTTTATTATCTGGATAATATATAACCGTATTAATCTACCCGTCAATAGACAAAGTCAACTAAACCAAAGTATAAAAAGCAACCAAAGTGATGTTTTTGTGAGAAATTTACATTGGCGAACTTGTTAAGAGTTGGATTGCTTTAAGCATTTTACTCTTAGTTAAATAGATACAGAAATAAAAAAGCCGCTTTTCAGCGGCTTTCAAAATTTTTATGCAATTGACGCATCAACTCTTTCACGAAGTTCCTTACCTGGCTTAAAGTGCGGTACATATTTACCGTCAAGCTTTACCGTTTCACCCGTTTTTGGGTTTCTACCTACGCGTGGCGCACGGTAGTGAAGAGAAAAGCTACCAAAACCTCTAATTTCGATACGCTCACCTTTTTGCAAAGTTTGCGCCATCTGCTCTAGAAGCTCTTTAATGGCCAGTTCAAGTTCCTTCGCAGGAATATGACGCGCTTGATCCGCGAGCCGTTCAATTAATTCAGACTTGGTCATGCTTAACCTCATTGTCAATATTATTGTTTAAACAGCTATCGCGAACTGGGTGTGCATTCGCACACCCACAAAAGCATTATTCGCCTTTAGCAGCTTTAAATGCTTCTGCCATCGCGTTAGCGAAACCAACATCTTCTTGTTGGTTAACTTTATCGATAGCTTCTTTTTCGTCAGCCTGATCTTTCGCTTTAACAGATAGGTTAACTGTGCGGTTCTTGCGGTCAACGCCCATGAACTTCGCTTCAATGCTATCACCAACGCTTGCTACTTCAGTTGCGTCTTCAACACGCTCTACAGCAAGATCTGCAACGCGGATGTAGCCGTCAACTTCTTCAGCTAGGTTTACAGTAACGCCTTTCGCATCAACTGCTGTTACTGTACCAGTAACGATAGCACCTTTCTTGTTATCTGTCAGATACTTGTTGAAAGGATCTTCTTCGATTTGCTTAACGCCAAGAGAGATACGCTCACGCTCTGGGTCGACTTGTAGTACAACTGCAGAGATTTCGTCGCCTTTCTTGTAGTCGCGAACCGCGTCTTCACCAGACTTGTTCCAGCTGATGTCAGAAAGGTGAACTAGACCGTCGATGCCGCCGTCAAGGCCGATGAAGATGCCGAAGTCAGTGATTGACTTGATCTTACCAGACACTTTGTCACCTTTTTCGTGTGACTCAGCAAATGTTTCCCAAGGGTTAGCAATGCACTGCTTAAGACCTAGAGAAATACGACGACGCTCTTCGTCAATTTCAAGAACCATTACATCTACGGTGTCACCTAGGTTAACAACTTTAGATGGGTGGATGTTCTTGTTAGTCCAATCCATTTCAGAAACGTGTACAAGACCTTCAACGCCGTCTTCGATTTCAACGAAGCAGCCGTAATCAGTAAGGTTAGTAACCTGACCGTTGATCTTAGTACCTTCTGGGTAACGAGAAGCAATTTCTTGCCATGGATCGTTGCCCATTTGCTTCATACCAAGAGAAACACGCTGCTTCTCTTTGTCGAACTTAAGTACTTTAACGTTGATTTCGTCACCAACATTCACGATTTCACTTGGGTGCTTAACGCGCTTCCAAGCCATATCTGTGATGTGTAGTAGACCGTCTACGCCACCAAGGTCAACGAACGCACCGTAGTCGGTAAGGTTCTTAACGATACCTTTGATTTCGTGACCTTCTTCAAGGTTAGCTAGAAGTGATTCACGCTCTTGGCTGCTTTCAGCTTCGATAACTGCACGACGAGAAACAACAACGTTGTTACGCTTAGCGTCAAGCTTGATAACTTTAAATTCAAGCTCTTTGCCTTCTAAGTGAGTAGTGTCACGTACAGGGCGTACGTCTACTAATGAACCAGGAAGGAACGCGCGTACACTGTTAACTTCAACAGTGAAACCGCCTTTAACTTTACCGTTGATAACGCCCTTGATAGTAACTTTATCTTCGTAAGCTTTTTCCAGCTCAACCCACGCTTCGTGACGCTTCGCTTTTTCGCGAGATAGGATAGTTTCACCGAAACCATCTTCAACTGCATCTAGTGCTACGTCTACTTCGTCACCAATAGCGATTTCTAGTTCGCCTTCAGCGTTCTTAAATTGGTCTGCTGGGATAGCACTTTCTGATTTCAAGCCCGCGTCAACAAGAACGATGTCTTTGTCGATAGAAACAACAGTACCTTTTACAATTGAACCAGGACGTGTTTCTAGTTCTTGTAAGCTTTCTTCAAAAAGTTGTGCAAAATTTTCAGTCATAAGTCTCAAATAAACTTTTAAGTTGATATCCACGCTTCTAATCCGGATAACGTGGGGTTATTAAAATTAGTCGCCACTTCCTGTAGCAACACTGCTTTGGATGCGATCAGCTCTCGTCTGTTAAAGGCGTGAGGAAATAATATCCATCGCTTTTTCAAAGACTTGGTCAATATCCAAGTCCGTTGAATCAATAATTACAGCATCTTGTGCCGGTACCAAAGGGGCAACCGCGCGTTGTGTATCACGCTCGTCTCTTGCCTTGATATCGGTTAAAAGGCGCGCAATATTAACATCCATGCCCTTAGCTTTCAACTGGCTATAGCGACGCTCAGCACGGGCTTCAGCGCTAGCGGTAAGAAAAATCTTAACCGGCGCATCTGGGAAAACAACCGTACCCATGTCGCGACCATCTGCCACTAAACCAGGGTCTTGTTGAAATGCACGCTGCCTACGAAGCAGTGCTTCACGCACTCTAGGTAGTGCTGCTACTTTTGAAGCCACTGCGCCCACATCTTCAGTGCGAATATCATCAGTGACATCTTCACCTTCTAAAATGATGCGCGTTGCTTCTTCATTCGTCTCAAAACTCACATCAAGACCGGTTGCAAGAGGAACAACACATTCTTCATCATCACACGGAAGGTCGTGGTGTAGTGCGGCAACTGCTAGTACGCGGTATATTGCTCCGCTATCTAAAAAGTGCCACCCTAATTTCTTTGCTAATAAGCTACTTAACGTACCCTTACCAGCACCACTAGGACCGTCAACCGTGACTACGGGTGTGGAATGCATACCTGCTCCATCATCTAATTACAAAAATCGCGCGCAATTATACGCTTTACTTCAAGATAAGCAATGCCACCTGAAAAAGGCGGCATTCTACTTTTAATTATTTCTGACACAGATCAAAAGACCAAATGGACTTAAATTAAACGTCCATCGAGCATATTAAGATGCATAAAGTGTTTTAAAGCGCGAGAAATAATCGGGGAATGTTTTGCGTGTGCAACCTGGATCATTGATAGTCACCGGTGTGTCACTTAGTGCTACTAACGAGAAGCACATAGCAATTCGATGGTCATTGTACGTGTCAATTTCTGCATGCTTAAGTTTATCAGTAGGCCACACAGTTATATAGTCATGTCCTTCTTCAACCTTTGCGCCTAACTTTTGAAGTTCTGTCGCCATGGCATTTAGTCGGTCAGTTTCTTTAACGCGCCAGTTGTAGATGTTTGTCATGGTCGTTGGACCTTCTGCAAACAAGGCTGTTGTGGCAATGGTCATGGCCGCATCTGGAATATGGTTCATGTCCATATTAACCCCTTTAAGCGGTGCTCCCGTCACTTCAACGTATTCGTCGTGCCACTCTACTTTCGCCCCCATGGCTTCAAGTACATCAGCAAAACGGATGTCGCCTTGAATGCTATTTTGGCCTATTCCGGTTACGCGTACTGTACCACCTTTAATTGCACCAGCTGCAAGGAAGTACGATGCGGATGATGCGTCACCTTCAACCATAAATTTACCGGGCGCAACGTACTTTGCATCGCCCGAGATGGTAAATGTCTGGTAGCTATCGTTATCTACCGACACACCGAATTTAGCCATAGTATCTAATGTGATATCAATATAAGGTTTAGAGACAAGTTCGCCTTTGATACGAATAACCACATCACCGGCAAAAAGTGGCGCTGCCATGAGCAATGCTGTAAGAAACTGGCTTGAAACACTTCCGTCAACTGACATTTCGCCGCCGCTTAGCGTTTTACCTTTTATTTGAAGTGGTGGAAAACCATCGTTCTTCAAATAAGTAATATCGGCATTGGCCTCGCGTAGTGCGTCAACCAAATCCCCAATCGGGCGTTCTTCCATGCGCGGTTCGCCAGTAAGTACGGTATCAACATTACTTGCTGCAAGTGCCGCACATAAAGGTCGCATCGCTGTGCCTGCGTTACCCAAAAATAGTTCTAGAGGCTCGGCAACACTAAACGCACCATTATTGCCCTGCACAACACAACGGGTTTTATCTTCGTTAAGCTCATAACTAACGCCAAGCTTGGTCAGGGCGTTTAGCATATGCGAAATGTCATCACTGTCTAACAGGTTCGTCAGTTCAGTTTGTCCTTCCGCCAGTGCTGCAAGCAACAATGCACGATTAGACAAACTTTTTGAGCCAGGTACATTGACCTCTCCCGATACCTTTGCAATCGGGTCTAATGTTAACTGCTCCATTTTATCCATTCACTCTTTCAAATTCGCGCATAAATTCAACTAGCGCCACAATGCCTTCAATTGGCATTGCATTATAAATACTGGCACGCATGCCCCCTACCGAACGATGTCCTTTTAGCGCGAGTAAGCCAGCATCTTGAGATTGCGCTAAAAATAACTTATCGAGCTCAGGATCTGCCAAATGGAAAGGCACATTCATTTTCGAACGATTGTCTGGGTGAACTTTACTTGAATAAAAGTCAGAGCTATCAATGGCTGAATACAGCAACGCCGCTTTTTCGCTGTTGCGTTTGGCCATTGCGTCTACACCGCCCATGTCTTTTAGCCATTCAAAGACAAGGCCGGCCAAATACCACGAAAATGTTGGTGGCGTGTTGTACATAGAGTCAGATTTTGCCGCTAGCGCATAGTCGAAAATAGACGGTGTTTCCTTACGTGCTTTGCCTACCAGATCGTCGCGAACAATAACCACCGATAAACCACTAGGCCCTATGTTTTTTTGCGCACCTGCGTAAATAACACCGTGTTTCGCCACATCAATAGGTTGCGATAGTATGGTAGATGACATATCAGACACTAACGGTACATTGCCTGCTTCAGGTAGCCAATCAAAGGCAATACCGTCTACAGTTTCATTGGGGCAAAAATGATAATAGGCTGCGGTTTGGTCAATATCGCTTAGTGAAGGATTAGCAACATACTGCAGACCATCTTTGTCGGTAACATTACCTACTACCACTGCGTTGTTGTACTTCTCAGCTTCTTCAACTGCGCCTTTTGACCAAGAGCCACTCACTAAATGTAAGCTAGTGTCGCTTGTACTGGAAAGGTTTAGCGGCACAGCAGCAAATTGACCACGACCGCCACCATGCGTGAACAGTACGTGATAATTAGATGGCACTGACAATAGGTCACGAAGATCTTGCTCCGCCTTTGCCGCTATTTCAATGAAGTCTTTACCACGATGGCTTACTTCCATTACAGAGCAGCCTAGTTCGCGCCAGTTTGTGAATTCAGCTTGGGCTTTTTGCATCACTTCCTTTGGAAGCATTGCAGGGCCCGCGCAAAAGTTAAAAACCTCTTTCATTGCGTTTTTCAACACCTATAAAAATAACAAGCGGCTGAAGCCGCTTGTTTGAAAGAACACTGATAATGCGCGAAACGTTAACGCCGCGCGTTACCCCTACTCTTCTGTCGTTGAGCTGTCACCATCTTGTGCGGTGTTTTCTTGCTCTTGAACAGCAGTTTCTGCTTGTTCAGGTGCATCTTCAGAAATAATTGGGTTACCGTCTTCATCAAGCTCTTGTAACTCTTCAACTTCCTCGATGCGCTGTAGACCAACTACATGTTCACCTTCAACGGTACGTATCAAACGAACACCTTGGGTATTACGACCTACAACCGATACTTCGCTTACGCGGGTACGTACAAGTGTACCCTGGTCACTGATAAGCATGATTTCGTTGCTTTCATCTACTTGCACAGCGCCAACAACTTTACCATTACGCTCAGACACCTTAATCGATACTACACCTTGCGTTGCACGACTTTTAGCTGGGTAGTCTTCTAGCGGCGTACGTTTACCAAAACCGTTTTCTGTGGCCGTTAAGATTGGGCCATCGCCTTTCGGTACGATAAGAGAAACCACTTTCTGACCGTCTTGAAGCTTAATACCACGCACACCGGTTGCCGTTCTGCCCATTGGGCGTAGCGCTTGAAGCTCTTCACCTGTTTCAGGATCGCGCTTCACTTCGCCAGTTTCGCTATCGCGAAGCTTTTCATTAAAGCGAACCACTTTACCGGCGTCAGAGAACAACATAATGTCGTCGTCACCATGGGTGATGTCCACGCCAATCAGTTCATCGCCTTCGTTCAGATTAACCGCAATAATACCGCTTGAACGTGGGCGTGAATATAGGCTTAGATCTGTTTTCTTCACGGTACCGTTAGCCGTAGCCATCAGTACGAACTTACCTTCTTCAAACTCTTTGATTGGAAGAATAGCAGTAATACGTTCGTTTTCTTCAAGCGGAAGAATGTTTACGATTGGGCGTCCGCGCGCATTTCTGCTTGCAAACGGCAACTGATATACTTTTAACCAATACAAACGACCGCGTGTAGAGAAACACAAAATGTGGTCGTGCGTATTTGCAACAAGTAATCGCTCGATGAAATCTTCATCTTTCATCTTAGTCGCCGACTTACCGCGACCACCGCGACGCTGTGCTTCGTAATCAGTTAATTTCTGATACTTAACATAACCTTCGCGAGACAGTGTAACCACTACATCTTCTTGTTCGATAAGATCTTCAATATCAATATCGTGGCTTGCAGCAGTAATTTCTGTGCGACGTTCATCACCAAATTCATCGCGAACTTTTTCAAGTTCTTCTTGAATTACTTCCATCAAACGCTCAGGGCTGTTAAGGATATGAAGTAGTTCAGCGATGATTTCTAGAAGTTGCTTATATTCTTCTAAGATCTTTTCATGTTCTAAGCCAGTTAGTTTGTGCAGGCGTAGATCAAGAATAGCTTGTGCTTGTTGCTCCGTAAGGTAGTACTTGCCGTCGCGAATACCAAATTCAGGCATTAGCCAATCAGGACGCGCTGCATCATCGCCAGCACGCTCTAGCATTTGCGCTACGTCACCTAAATCCCAACCCTGTGCAACAAGCGATTTCTTCGCGTCTGCTGGACTTTGCGATGCTTTAATCAACTCGATAATTGGGTCGATATTAGCAAGTGCAATTGCAAGACCTTCTAAGATGTGTGCACGGTCACGGGCTTTGCGCAATTCAAACACAGTACGGCGAGTAACCACTTCACGACGGTGAAGAATAAAGCATTCTAGCGTTTCTTTTAGGTTGAATACCTTAGGCTGACCATTATCTAGCGCTACCATGTTGATGCCGAATACCGTTTGCAACTGTGTATTGGCATATAAATGGTTAAGTAATACTTCGGCAGATTCGTTGCGTTTGACTTCAATAACAATACGCATACCGTCTTTATCAGACTCGTCGCGCAGTGCAGAAACGCCTTCGATACGCTTTTCTTTTACCAGTTCAGCAATTTTTTCAATAAGACGCGCTTTGTTAACCTGGTAAGGAATTTCGTTTACAACAATGGTTTCTTTGCCATTATTGTCAGTTTCAATTTCTGCTTTAGCACGAAGATAAATTTTACCGCGACCTGTGCGGTATGCATCTTCAATACCTTTACGGCCGCTGATCATCGCTGCTGTCGGGAAATCTGGACCTGGAATATACGTCATCAAGTCATCAATAGTGATAGATGGATCTTGAATAAGCGCAACACAGCCATTGATAACTTCAGTCAGGTTGTGAGGCGGAATATTTGTCGCCATACCAACCGCAATACCAGATGAACCATTTACTAATAGGTTTGGCACCTTAGTAGGCAATACTTCTGGGATATGTTCTGTGCCGTCATAGTTTGGCACAAAATCAACAGTTTCTTTGTCGAGATCGGCTAGCAGTTCATGAGCGATTTTTGCCATGCGTACTTCGGTGTAACGCATTGCAGCCGCCGAATCACCATCAACTGAACCAAAGTTACCCTGTCCATCTACAAGCATGTAACGCAGTGAGAAAGGCTGCGCCATACGAACAATAGTGTCGTAAACAGCAGAATCACCATGAGGGTGGTATTTACCGATAACATCACCTACCACACGGGCAGACTTTTTATACGGCTTGTTAAAGTCGTTTTTCAGTTCGTTCATTGCGAACAGCACACGACGGTGCACTGGCTTCAAGCCATCTCTTACATCAGGCAATGCTCGCCCGACAATAACGCTCATCGCGTAATCGAGGTACGAGTTTTTTAACTCTTCCTCAATGTTAACGGGGAGGATTTCTTTAGCGTTATCAGACATAAACTGCTTAATCCCTTTATCTTAGTTTGTTCTGCGTTATCCATTGCAGCCACTTTACAGCAATTGTGAAAGCGGCTCTTGGGCGCGCATGGTTATTATTATGTGGGTCATAATGTTGCTTCGAGTGTACCACTTGATGACAGAATTATGTAGCGCTTAATTACGCTTATTAATTAACAAAAAGGCAAGCGATTATTTTTCGTTCAGACAGATACAGAAAAAGCGGTTTTATCACTAAAAACAGTAAAACACGCCGCCAAATTGCGATATGTTATTAAAAGAGAAGTTAAGGATTGTTTTACCTATGACAAACGTGGACCAACAAGAGATTAATAAATTTTCTGAGCTCGCCTCGCGCTGGTGGGATCCCGAAGGCGAATTTAAACCGCTTCATTTAATTAACCCGCTTCGACTTGATTTCATCAATCAGCACAGTGAGGGTTTGTTTGGTAAACAGGTTATCGATATTGGTTGTGGTGGCGGTATCCTTGCCGAATCAATGGCTAAAGCGGGTGCTACCGTAACAGGTCTTGATATGGCTGAGGCGTCATTAGAGGTCGCTAAGCTTCATGGTTTAGAATCGGGAATAAAAGTAGATTACGTTTGTTCAACTGCTGAACAGTTCGCGCAGGATAATGCTGGTAAATTTGATGTTGTCACCTGTATGGAAATGCTAGAACACGTGCCCGACCCCGCTTCTGTTGTTATGGCTTGCGCAAAGTTAGTTAGGCCAGGTGGTCATGTGTTCTTTTCTACACTCAATAGAAACCTGAAGTCTTATTTAATGGGGATCCTTGGTGCAGAATATATTCTTAAACTCGTCCCTAAAGGCACCCACGAACACAGCAAATTTATTAAACCATCAGAGCTTATGGCGATGACAGATCAGGCAGGTCTTTTGCCTCGCGATATGACAGGGCTTCATATGGATCCGATCTCTCAAGGTTTTTATCTTTCTGCCAACAATGTAGACGTAAACTACTTACTGTATACCGTTGCACAAGATTAGACGTATACAAGGGTACAAATAATAGTAGATGCACATTGCTGTGCACTTACTATATACAGTGTATTTAAAATAAATTAACACAACATATTGGGTCGTGGTGATATTTTAAACACCATATATCGTGTTTTTATAAAAACGAGTTTCTAAGAATAAATTAATTTTTTTCGAAATCAGTTTAGCAAAAACGCTTGCATTCCCGATATTTTACGCTTGTAGAACGCTAAAAAGTTAGTTGTTACTAACGTAAATTTCATGCCAGTTTGAGTGCTTGAAATACCACCAGATATTGGGTTGCAATCGAGGCAAAACCTCACTATCTTGTGTTTAGTTCAGCACGAGATCCCAAGATCAATTAACGGGATCAAAACAGATCGCGCAGAGATGCGCCATTCGACTCCGCTGAAATAAACAAGCAATACAAGAAATATATAAGCAGTCTCTACTTCATATCTTTATTTGGTATTAGTCTAGGCCGCTTTTGTGTGTGCTTTTGTTAGATCTGTAAAAACCAGACAAACAGCATGTGCATTAAAAAATTAATTATAAATGATAATGGGCAGCATAGCCCACGCATCAAGCGCTAACAGACATACGGCCAGTAACATGAACAATAACTTATTTGTCACCAAACGAAACGGTGAAAAAGAGTCCATCGACTTAGAGAAAATCCACAAAGTTGTCACATGGGCGGCAAAAGGACTAAATAATGTTTCTGTTTCACAAGTTGAAATAAAAGCACAAATTCAGTTCTTTGACGGTATCAACACCAGTGAAATCCACGAAACGCTAATTAAGTCTGCCGCAGATCTTATCTCTACTGATGCGCCTGATTACCAATATTTAGCGGCTCGCCTTGCGATTTTCCATCTACGTAAAAAAGCCTATGGACAGTTCGAGCCACCAGCGCTTTTCGCTCATGTTGCCAAAATGGTTGATGCCGGCAAATACGACAAACATTTGTTAGAAGATTACACTGCTGAAGAATTTGCTGAGATGGATACGTATATCGATCATTGGCGTGATATGAACTTCAGCTATGCAGCGGTTAAACAGCTGGAAGGTAAATACCTTGTTCAAAACCGCGTTACTGGCGAGATCTATGAGAGTGCTCAGTTCCTTTACATTCTTGTAGCAGCATGTTTGTTTGCAAATTATGATAAAGACGTACGTATGGACTACATTCGCCGTTTTTACGATGCTGCATCAACATTCAAATTGTCACTACCAACGCCTATCATGGCGGGTGTTCGTACCCCTACTCGTCAGTTCAGCTCATGCGTATTGATTGAGACAGGTGACAGCCTTGACTCAATTAATGCAACTGCAAGTGCTATTGTAAAATACGTAAGCCAGCGTGCAGGTATCGGAGTTAACGCAGGTCGCATTCGTGCGCTAGGCAGCCCTATCCGTGGTGGTGAAGCCTTCCATACTGGCTGTATTCCTTTTTATAAGTACTTCCAAACAGCGGTTAAAAGCTGCTCTCAGGGCGGTGTTCGTGGTGGCGCTGCTACCTTGTTCTACCCGATTTGGCATATGGAAGTTGAATCACTACTGGTACTCAAGAACAACCGTGGTGTTGAAGAAAACCGTGTACGTCACCTAGATTATGGTGTTCAGTTCAACAAACTCATGTATCAGCGCATGATGAAAGACGGCTACATTTCATTGTTTAGCCCATCAGACGTACCAGGCCTGTACGATGCGTTCTTCGCTGATCAAGATAAGTTCGAAGAGCTTTACGTTAAATACGAAAACGACGACAGCATTCGTAAAAAGCAAATTAAAGCAATGGAACTGTTCAGCTTGTTTATGCAAGAGCGTGCTAGCACAGGTCGCATTTATCTCCAAAACGTTGACCACTGTAATACGCACAGCCCGTTCAACCCAGAGGTTGCCCCAGTTCGTCAAAGTAACCTTTGTCTTGAAATTGCACTACCTACTAAGCCACTTCAGCATGTTAACGATGAAAACGGTGAAATTGCACTGTGTACGCTATCAGCATTCAACTTAGGTGCTATCGAATCGTTAGACGAATTCGAAGAACTAGCAGACCTTGCGGTACGTGCACTTGATAACCTATTAGATTATCAAGACTATCCTGTTCCAGCTGCATATAACGCAACAATGGGCAGACGTACATTAGGCGTAGGCGTAATTAATTTCGCGTACTACCTAGCCAAAAACGGTGTGAAATACTCTGATCACAGTGCAAATGGTCTGGTTCACCGCACGTTTGAAGCAATGCAGTATTACCTACTCAAAGCATCAAACAATCTTGCTAAAGAAAAAGGTGCGTGTCCTAAGTTTAACGAAACAACGTACTCGCAAGGCATTATGCCAATCGACAGCTACAAGAAAGACCTTGATAGCGTGTGTAATGAGCCACTTCATTACGATTGGGACGCGCTTCGTGAAGACGTTAAAACACACGGCTTACGTAACTCTACGTTGTCTGCACTTATGCCGTCTGAAACATCGTCACAGATTTCTAATGCGACAAACGGTATAGAGCCACCACGTGGTTTCATCAGCATTAAGTCAAGTAAAGACGGCGTACTTAAGCAAGTTGTACCTGAGTACGAAACGCTTAAAGATCAGTACGAACTACTGTGGGACATTCCATCAAATGATGGTTACCTACAACTGGTTGGTATTATGCAGAAGTTCATTGACCAAACTATTTCTGCTAACACAAACTATGACCCAAGTCGTTACGAAGGTAATAAGGTGCCAATGAAGCTTCTTCTTAAAGACCTTCTTACAACGTACAAACTGGGTGTTAAAACGCTTTACTACCATAACACTCGCGACGGCGCGTCTGACACATCGGCACTTGATGCTAAAGCCAATGTACCTATGCCACGTCAGGAAGAAGTGGTAGTAGAGGAAGACGATGATTGTGCAGGCGGTGCGTGTAAAATATAAATTACAATGCACTACCTGTTAGATGGCAAGCACGGCAGTAATGCCAACTTGCCATCTAAAGTTTCGCAGCAAGAACACAAATAATAATACGCGTTAATCATTAAGTTTTTAGTTAGGCCATCATGAAATACACTACGTTTAATCAGCAAAGTACAAATCCATTGGTTGAGCCAATGTTTTTCGGTAACCCCGTAAACGTTGCGCGCTACGACCAACAAAAGCATGCCATTTTCGAGAAACTTATTGAGAAACAAATAAGCTTCTTTTGGCGTCCAGAAGAAGTAGACGTTTCGCGCGATCGCGTTGACTTTCAAAAGTTAACCGACCCAGAGAAGCATATCTTCATTTCAAATTTGAAATACCAAACGCTGCTAGATTCTGTACAAGGTCGCAGTCCTAACATTGCTTTTCTACCTATCATCTCATTACCAGAATTAGAGACATGGGTAGAAACATGGTCGTTCTTCGAGACAATTCACTCTCGTTCGTACACACACATTCTGCGCAACCTGTTCTCTGATCCTAGTGAGATTTTTGAAGATATCGTGGTTAACGAAGAAATTAAACGCCGCGCGGCTGACATTTCAAAATACTACGACGACCTTATTTTTGCTACGCAGCTTTGGCAAACACAAGGCGAAGGCGTTCACACTGTAAACGGCACTGCTTACACTGTTAACATGTACGAATTAAAGAAAAAGCTTTATTTGTGCATGAATTCCGTGAACGCGTTAGAAGCTATTCGCTTTTATGTGTCATTTGCGTGTACCTTTGCATTTGCAGAGCGCAAGCTAATGGAAGGTAACTCAAAGATCATTCGTTTGATTGCACGAGACGAGAACCTTCACCTTTCATCTACACAGCACATTCTTAATTTATGGGCGAAAGGTAAAGATGATCCAGAAATGGCACAAATCGCCGAAGAGTGTAAAGACGAAGCGCGCGCAATCTTTATGAACGCGGTAGAACAAGAAAAGCAATGGGCTGATTATTTGTTCCAAAACGGCTCAATGATAGGGTTAAACAAAGAAATTCTGTGTCAGTACGTAGAGTACATTGCCAACCAGCGCATGACAGCAATTGGCCTTGATGCACCGTTTGACATTAGCAGTAACCCACTCCCGTGGATGAATAACTATCTGAACTCAGACAATGTGCAAGTTGCTCCTCAAGAGTCTGAGATTAGTTCCTACTTAGTTGGTCAAATAGACTCTGCAGTAAGCGAAGACGATTTCGCTGATTTTGAGCTGTAATCTTACAGCTTAATGAGTAGTGAAAAAACGAGGCTTCGCATCGATGTAGTCGATGTGGGGCCTATTGACGCCCCTGTCGATAAAACAATTTTAAGCGCTTTAGAAGCAAGTGATGTTCATATTCACTACCATTGCCGTGAGGGCTTTTGTGGTGCTTGTAGAACAAAGCTTTTGGAGGGAGAGGTAGAATATACTACAGACCCGCTTGCGTTTATTGATGACGACGAAATACTTCCCTGCTGTTGCATAGCCAAATCACCACTTAAGATAAAAGTGCCTTTGTAAGCGACTACACCTCTTTTTCTATGGCATACAAATCTTCATCTATCGATTCGAGACGCGCTTCAAACACTGCTCTGGCATCGCGTAACCCACTGTTGTAAAACACGCCGCCCATTTCTTTTGCTATAAATTCAAGAAGAAATTCACCGTCAAATTGTCCAAGCTCAACCCCCAGTTCATTATCAAAGTACCGCTGTAATTTATCAATTAACGCAGATTTTTCTTCGCTACTAAATGTAATGTCGCTCATATTCTTTCCTTTAAAATTAAACGTTTTCTGCTGACTACTTGGCTTCAACAGAATTTTTGTATTAGTGCATTCATGCTAACCATTGTCGAGAAACAGCCCTTCACATAATTCACTTAGCGTATCAACAAACCACGTCATGGGCGCAGATTGTCCAAGTTTTTTATTAAAAATCGCGTGAGTTTTTGTGTAATCCACATTAGATTCAAAAGGAAGCTCAACGATGGCCAAGTCGTACTTGCTCTCATACTTCTTTGCGATATGCCGTGGTAACGTTACAAGTAAATCAGATGAAGAAACAATATCTGGTGCTGGAGAAAACTGGTTAACAATTAATGCCACGTGCCTTTTAAGTCCCAGTGACATTAACATATCGTCGACAAAGCCACGTGCATCCCCTTTCGGACTGATTAACAAATGACGACTTTCCACGTAACGTTGTAGCGTTAACTCATCAAAGTGTGAAAGTGGGTGGCCTCCCCTCATTACACACACATAATCGTCTTCAATTAAGGTGACTTTTTTAATTCGCTCAGGCAAATCACCAAATGCACTAATCGCAACATCAATTTGCTGATCATCAAGCAGTTCTATCGCTCTTCCTTCCATAGGTCTTGTTGTTATAGACATATTGGGCGCATGTAAACTGAGGTAATGGGCAAGCTTAGGCATAACAAGTGCAACAAAATAATCGTGCGTTGCTAAACGAACCGTCGCCTCAGAAGTACTTGGATCAAATGTCGCAGGCGCTAATGCTTGCGAGAGCTCAGCTAACGCTTTGCTCACCGCAGGTGCGATGTCCAACGCTCTAGACGTTGGCTTCATACCATTTGGGCTTTTCACAAATAATTCGTCGTTCAATGCATGCCTTAACCTACTCAGTGCATGACTTGCTGCAGGTTGGGAAAGGTACAGTGCGTCTGCTGCTTTCGAAACGTTTCTGTAACGCATCACTGCATCAAAGACACGTAGCAAGTTTAGGTCAAATGCATTTAAATTCATATTATGCATAACACTTATACTGTTAATTCATTTCAAACATTAACCTGGCGTTACTAGGATATCAATACCGCTTAGGTATTTAACATCAATTGGAGATTTGAAATGACAACACTAAACGACAAAGTAGCAGTAATTACGGGTGGTAATAGTGGTATTGGACTAGCCGCAGCAACACTGTTTATTGAGCAAGGTGCACGTGTGGTCTTGTTCGGAAGAAATCAAACTACGTTGGATGAAGCAGTGTCAAAACTTGGCCCTCGAGCTGTTGGCGTTCAAGGTGACGTCACGAATTTTGACGACCTTGAAACTCTTAAGAATGAAACCGCGATGCGTTTCGGGCAAATAGACATTCTTTTTGCAAACGCTGGGCTTGGTGTTTTTTCACCTATCGAAAATATTGACGAAGCTAGCTACGACAAACAGTTTGATATTAATGTAAAAGGCGTATTTTTTACCGTACAGAAATTGCTACCGCTATTAAAAAATGGCAGCAGTATCATACTTACCGGGTCAGCCGTGCATGAGAAAGGTGTGGCTACGGGCAGTTTATACTTCGCAACGAAAGCGGCAGTGCGTTCGCTTAGCCGTACACTTGCGTCCGAACTGGCGCCAAAAGGAATTCGAGTAAACACGTTAAGTCCAGGTATCGTTAGAACAAACTTTGCAGAAAACACTAACATCGCGTCTGATGATTTTGAGGGCTTTGTAGGCATGGTGGCTTCACAGGCGCCGTTACAGAGACCAGGCACTATGCAAGAAATTGCGAATGCCGCACGTTTCTTAGCAAGTGATGAGTCTTCTTATATGACGGCCGCAGATCTCGTTGTCGATGGTGGATGGATGAACGTATAGGATAGCAATGCCCATTCTCTGGTCTTCTATATTGGTTTATAAAATCATGTGGTTTGAAGACCAGACGCTCTTACTACGCATACTATTTAAGGCCCTTACATTTAATAAGCAGATGGCGGTCGCCCGTAGTAATTGACAAATGCGCGACGGAAATTTGTAGGCTCGGTATAGCCCAATTGATACGCAGTTTGTTTTACACTTAGCCGCTTTACAAACAACAAGTCCAAGGCTTTGCGCATCAGCGTTTTTTCCCGTTCTTTTCGAAAGCTTGTGTTCTCTTTTTCCAATTGCCTATGCAAGGTTCTCTTGCTTATACAGAGCGCATCGGCAGCGCTCTCAAGTGAAGGTATCGTCGCATTATGCTGCCGTAAAAAATACCGAAGTTTTTCACTAGCATTGTCTACTACCAGCGCTTCGTACTCCATTTCACAAAGTTTTACGGCATAATCAAAACTTACTCTGTCACTATTAACGAGTGGCTGATGGGCCTTTGATTTGTCCAATACAATCGCACAATAAGGTTGGTCATACAGCCTTTCAATGTGTGTACTACGCTCTGAGTGCAGATATTGACGATGGCTCTTACAACCACTTTTTTCCGTTGAATAATCAAAAACTACTCGGGATATTACTGGGCTGTTCCCCTCGCTAACAAGGCTACTATGTAAATTGAGCAATGCTGAGGTAAGTGCATCTATAAAAAATTGATGCACATGTTCGCGCCAATATAGGTCGTGCACGGTTACGACTATATCGTTTTGCTTCTCAATAATGTGTAGTTCCAGTCCGGGCACTCGCATTGCAATAAAGCGTTCAAACAGCGAAATAATATCGATTACAGTTGGGCTATTCATTATGGCAAGCCCAAAGGGGCCGTGATGGATTAACTGTAACGCTTCTCCTAATAGTACACCTGGTCTTTTTATGCCGAGGCCTTCAACAAGTGTATTAACCAGTGTTATAAAGTGTTCAGCAGCCATCTTCGCACCGGCTTGCTTGAACTGTTCATAGCAAAGCCCCTGCTCATCTAAACAAGATGCCAATGCCACACCCTTACGCGCGAGCACTTTTTCAAGTTGCATAATATAAAATGTAGGCACACTGCTTACATCATTACCTGTAATTTCTTGGTTGCTGCCCATGCTTACACATTGTCGTCACAGTGGATCACGTAAAAATGTTAAATTACTGTAAGCACCTTGGCAATAAATGATTCCCCTTTGTCAATTTACGCACTCTTTGGCACAACTAATTTAAGGCAAACTCCTATACTCTGTTTCTGTATGGATGGTTGTCATGCTGCATTATTTTAAATTCTTTAACTTTTACTTCGCTGTCCTGTTTGGCCTGATTGCTATTTGGTTTGGCGGCAACGCCATTTACCTAGGCTTTGTTGTATATATTGCATTTTACGTATTAGGCGATGCGTTCTTGGGCGATGACTTATCTGAGCCTCCATTGCTTAATGGAGGGTTACTGAAAGTCATGCTTTATAGTGCCCTTCCTCTATCTTGTTGCATTTTAGCTACAGCACTAGCGCTTGTATCAACGCCTAACGCCCCACTTCCCCATTTACTGTATGCGCAGTTCAATATCGACATCAACGCTTTCACGCCGCAGGCAACCACAATGCAAACTATCGTAGCAATTCCTTTTTTAGCACTTATGCTAGGTGGAGTAGCAACGGTTGTCGCCCATGAGTTAGTTCACCGTGTTGGCAATCCTGTGGCGGTGTGCATTGGACGATGGCTGCTTGCTTTTAGTTTCGACGCTAACTTTTCAATCGAGCATGTCTATAACCACCATGTAAAAGTTGCAACGCAAGATGATCCTGCTACTGCACCTCGTGGTCGTGATGTTTATACCCATTTCATCATTGCCTTCATGGGTACCCAGCAAGCGGGCTGGCACATCGAATGTAAACGGTTAAAGCGAAGTAAGTTGCCGAAATTCAGTCTACACAATAAATGTATAAGGGGTTGGCTAATGAGCGCCTTTCTAGCCTTGGTGGCATTTAGCATCGCTGGTGTTAACGGCATCGCAATATTTGTTGCCCTTGGTATTAGTACAAAATTTACACTTGAAATAGTAAATTATATGGAACATTACGGACTCGTCCGTTGCCCGCGCCAGCCTGTTAGACCAAGGCACTCATGGAATTCAAATCGACGCATCAGTTGTTGGACTATGTTTAATCTGCCGAGACACAGTCATCATCATGCACAAGGCGCAGTGCCATTTGAGAAACTAAAAGCCCTGCAAGACTCTCCCCAAATGGTAAGCGGGTACATATCAACCATGGTGCTCGCACTTATTCCCCCGCTTTGGTTTCGAATAATGGAAAAGAAATTGGCCCATTGGGATGAACACTTTGCAAGTGATAGAGAGAAAGAAATTATTGCTAAGCGATTCAAATGATTTCAATACAGAAGGTCATGAAATAGTGTTGGCCTGGATATAGCATAAGGTTATAGAGACAAAAAACGAGGAAGTTCTCTATGAAATACCGAAATTTAATTGCCTTTGTAACAGTGAGCAGTGTACTTGTGATTTCTCCTTCAGTTTTTGCCAAAAATGGCGACAAGGATAAATCACTTCCACCGGGTTTGGAGAAAAAGCTTCAACGTACTGGTGAATTACCCCCGGGATGGCAAAAGAAGCTCGCTGTCGGCAATGTAATGGAAACCAGAGTTTATGAACATTCTCGCGTCGTCGTGCCAGTTGATAGAAAAGGCGTGATAACCGTTCAAGTAGAAGATCGTGTTGTCAGGCTTATTCAGGCGACCCGTGAAATAGTTGAAATACTCGACTAAACCATTCGCTTATAAGGCACTATCACTAATTCGAAATTGACTTACTATTGGGTGAGATTACTATTTCTTGCAACTAAGCAACTGACTGGTTTAAGGAATAGTAATGACCACTCCCCTTTTTACACCCTATACAAGCGAAAAATTAACCTTAAGTAATCGCATTGTAATGGCGCCGATGACCCGCCAATTTTCACCTAATGGTATTCCAACTAACGACGTTGCTGATTACTATCAAAGACGCGCACAAGGTGGTACCGGCCTAATTATTACCGAAGGTACTACGGTAAATGACAACGTCGCGACAATGGACGCTAACATCCCACAATTTCACGGTGAACAAGCTCTCGCTGGTTGGAAACATGTGGTTGAAAAGGTACACAGTGAAAATGGGAAGATCATGCCTCAACTATGGCATGTGGGAATGGCACGAGTAGCAGAAAAGGCGCCTTTTCCTGAACTACCTAGTGCAGGACCTTCGGGACTATTTAAACCCGGTAAGCAAGGTGCAGAACCGATGACTGTAGCGCATATTGAAGCGGTCATAGAGGCGTTTGCACAAGCGGCCTCTGATGCTCAAGCTATAGGAATGGATGGCGTTGAAATACACGGCGCGCATGGTTACCTGATTGACCAGTTTTTTTGGGAAGGCACTAATCAGCGCACTGACGGTTGGGGCGGTAACATGGAAAACCGTAGTCGTTTCGCCGTTGAAATCATTAAAGCCATTCGTGCAGCTACATCACCCGACTTCCCAATTATTCTTCGCTATTCACAGTGGAAGCAACAAGACTACACAGCACGTCTTGCCCACACGCCACAAGAACTTGAGCAATTTTTGCTCCCACTAAGTGACGCTGGCGTGGACATTTTCCATTGCTCGCAGCGCCGTTATTGGGAAAATGAATTTGAAGGCAGTGAATTAAACCTTGCTGGCTGGACTAAAAAACTCACAGGCAAACCGACAATAACTGTCGGTTCGGTTGGTCTTAATGATGACTTCTTCGGTGCATTTAAGGGCCAAGATTCCAGCACGCGCTCTGTTGATGACTTACTGGAGCGACTTGGCGCTGGTGAGTTTGATTTAGTCGCGGTTGGCAGAGCGTTGCTTCAAGATCCTAACTGGGCTAACAAAATAAAAGAAAATCGTATGGATGAACTTGAGCAATATTCTGGAAAGGCCTTAGCGTCACTATCCTAGTATAAGTTCGTATGGCCTTCCTTATTACCGTACGGTTATTTTGATAAAAAACGTTCAGCGGGGCTTATGGAAGTCATCCATTACCCCCGCTTTATTCTGAGCCTTTTTTCCTTAGCCCTTTTCGTGGTGCTTGATCAACAGTGCTTCAAAATCGGACTTAGATAATGGCTTTGCGAAAAAGTATCCTTGACCGTAGTCACAACCCATCGATTTTAAGATCTCTAATTGCTCTTGCGTTTCTATTCCTTCAGCGACTACCTGTATCCCCAGTTTTTTCGCCATAACGATGATAGCTTCACACAACACTTTGTCGTTGCTTACCTCTGTCATAGAATGCACAAAGCTTCGATCAATCTTTATATAATCAGTTGGAAATTTTTTAAGGTACGATATTGAAGAAAAGCCAGTACCGAAGTCGTCTAGCGCAATACTGACGCCTGCTTGGCGGAATTGGAACAATTTTTTGGTGACCTGAGAATTAGCATCCATGAGTAAGTTTTCGGTGATTTCAAGTGATACAGCGTTGGGTGATAACTCATTGTCCAAAAGCTTCAGTAACCAATCCATAATATTGGGGTCACGATGAAAATAGTGATTTGGTGAGGTATTAATACTTAACTGTAAATCAGGGCACAGCGATTCCCGCCACTTGATGGCATCTTGGCAAACTTGATCAAATACCCAATTGCTAATTTCAATAATAGTGCCTGACTCTTCTGCAACCGGTATAAATTCGTCAGGTCTTATCAAACCTCTATCTGGGTGCTGCCATCTTAACAATGCCTCTGCTTTAGACAGTCGATTTGATTGAATATCGATAATAGGTTGATACTCAATATAGAACTCACAGTTATTTAGCGCATTGCGTAAATCATTTTTATACGACAACCGTTTCAATGCCGACTCTTGCATTTCCTTTGAGTAAAATTGATGACTGTTTTTTCCTTGAGCCTTAGCGCCATACATGGCTTGGTCAGCGTTTTTGAGTAACGCTGTTACATCGTCACCATCATCTGGATACAAGGTAACACCAATACTCACACTGGTATGAATATGCCGTTGTTGCAGAACATAAGGTTCTGATATTTCTTTAAGCAGTTTTTGGATAATGTTATCTAAATCACGCGAACGGGTTATACCACCGAGTAAGATTACAAATTCGTCGCCGCCTAGCCTCGAGGCAGTATCTTCTTGTCGTATACAATTTTGAATACGTACAGCACACTCAATCAGTAACATATCACCTACATCATGGCCGAGAGTGTCATTTACGTCTTTAAAATTATCTAAATCTAAGAAAAGTACCGCAACTTTCGTTTTGTCTCGTTTAGCTTGTGAGAGCAGATGCTTTAATTGCTCTTCCATCAAATTGCGATTTGGCAGAGATGTAAGCACATCGAAGTTAGCTTGGTGCCAAATTAATTGGTTCGCTCTTTCCCTTTCAATTGCAATACTGGCTATATGCGCGAATTGCTCAATGAGAACAAGAGCATCAGCACTTGGTTTGGATGATGAACAATGGTATATCGCGAACGTGCCTAAAACACTGTTGTCGGCCCCTCGAATTGGCTGAGACCAACAGGACCCAAGATTTGCCCGTTTAGCCAGTTCTGACCATGCCGACCAGTAAGGATGTGTCGCAATATCTTCAACAACGGTTAGTGCGTTAGTAAATGCCGTATTGCCGCACGAACCAACCCCGGGTCCTATCTCAACCCCATCAATGGCGTCGTTGTAGAAATCAGGTAATGAGGGTGCAGCCCCCATAACTAAACGATTACCTTCAAGAAGAAGAATACTGCACATCTGGCCTTTGTATTCTTTTTCGATTGCAGCCACAATTTCCGCTAAGACAGATTCAAGCGATTTAGAGGTAACGATCTTTTCCAATATGGTGCTTCTTACCCTAGCAAGCTTTTGAGACTCCTCGGCGGTGGCTTGATATTGCTTTACTTGCTTTATGAGTTTTTGTTGATTTTCTCGCTGTAATTCGGATTCTACTATTTTGCCTAAATCAGCAAGTTGTTTGATTTGGTCTTTATTAAAAGTCTTAGGCGTACTATCAAAAACACATAGGGTTCCAACAGGCAAACCTTCAATCATGATATTCACCCCTGCGTAGAAACGAACTTTTGGTTCGTCAGTTACAAAGGGGTTATTAGCAAAACGTTTATCTTTTAATGTATCTGATACTACGAGATAGTGTGATTCTGCAATTGTGTGCGCACAAAATGCCTGCTCTCTAGGCGTTTCTTCCATGTCGACATTTACCGTCGACTTAAACCACTGACGATCCGCATCTATCAAGGATATAGTTGCAAACTTGCACTGAAGTAATTGCGTCGTAAGGCGTGTTATTCTATCAAATCGCTCTTCACGTTCAGTATCAAGCACGTTAAGACGATTCAGGGCTTCTAGCCTTTCCAACTCATTGGCAAGTTTAGGGGGAATGATCAAGGTTGTACCTCAAGCTGTCTCAACGAGTACAACGCGTACCGCTTTTAAAAACACTCTGTGTAACTATATAAACTTTACGTCATATTACAAAAAAATTTAAATATTTAGCTTACCCAAGTTGCAATATCAATAGCGATTCTGACGCTTTATCACCAAATAAATGCCTAACAATGTCATGGTAGAAGCAATTACAATTTGAATGGATAATAACTCTGCGAGGAATAACCAGCCCATCGCTGTGGCTATGATCGGCACACTCAATTGTACTGTTGCAGCCGTGGTCGCTTTGAGCAGTGGCAATGCGCTATACCAAATAGCGTAACCACATGCTGATGCAATAACACCAGACATCATAGCCAACGCAACGCCTGTCTCATCCCATGTAAAACTATTCGGATAAAAAACGACAACGCTCAGTGAAAATGGTAGGCAAAGAATGCTGGCATATACAAAATTTCCACTGGTGCTTAAGAGTGCTGATTGGCTTTGTTTACCCATAATCGAATACATGCCCCAGGCTATACCGGAGATAATCATTAGCGCAGCAGAAAATATGGAAGGTGCCACTGACGAGGGCAACATCAATACTATCAACCCCGAAAAAGCCAGTAAAAACCCTCCCCACTGAACAAAGGAAAACCGCTCGCCGTTAATAAATCCGAAACCTATCATGGTAATTTGTACAGAACCGAAAAGCAATAAAGCACCACTGCCTGTAGACATACCGATATAGGCAAAAGAAAAACAGACTGCATATAAAAATAGCGCGATACCGCCTCGATAACTGGCGTTTTTTTTAAGTGCACTAAAAAGCGTGCTGATTTTATTTTTACTAGGATCGCGAGTTAGCGTTAGCAGTGACAATAGTAGAAGTGATATTGCGCCACTGGTTAGCCTGATCACAGTGAATAAGCTTGGATCAATAGTCGTATTACTCAATGCCATTCTGCACAAAAGTGAGTTAGCCGCAAAGGCCAACATCGCTAACGAAACCAGCCACAATGTTTTATACAAAATTAAGCCTTAAATCACGATTTGATGTCACACATGATTAAATGGAAATAATTGTAGAAACAAAAAGAGGACCGCTATGGTCCTCTTTTCAATTCGACTATTTGCGCAGCCGTTAAAGCGAAAGCCCTAAGCGCTCTGCCACTTCAATGTAGGTTTCAACGACTGAACCTAACCCCTGTCTAAAACGGTCTTTATCCATTTTCTTACGGGTTTCTTTGTCCCACAAACGACAGCCGTCTGGCGTGAATTCATCGCCGAGTACAATATTGCCATCTTTATCAACGCCAAACTCAAGTTTATAGTCAACAAGAAGCATACCTGCATCATCAAACAACTGCTTAAGCACACTGTTTACTTTAAACGTCAATGCCTTCATTTCAGCAATTTGTGCTTCAGTTGCCCAACCAAATGACAAAATATGATAGTCATTGACCATAGGATCATGAAGTGCATCGTTTTTGAGGAAAAACTCGAAAATAGGTGGGTTAAGCTCTTTGCCTTCTTCCACACCAAGTCTGCGGACAAGTGAACCAGCAGACAAGTTTCTCACTACACACTCAACTGGGATCATGTCGAGCTTCTTAACCAAAGACTCAGTATCAGAAACAAGCGCTTCAACTTGCGTTGCAATGCCTGCCTCTTCAAGCTTAGTCATAATAAAGTGATTAAACTTGTTGTTTACTTCACCCTTACGCTCAAGCTGCTCAATCTTCTCACCATCAAACGCCGACGTATCGTTGCGAAAGTGTAGAATTAGCTTGTCGCTATCATCAGTGTAATAAACAGTTTTTGCTTTACCGCGGTAAAGCTCATCGCGTTTTTCCATTCTCAGTCTCAGTTATATATCAAGGTTATCTTCTGACATGACCTCAGCAAATGCACTGTAAAGGTCGGAAACCTGATTTGCTTCAAACGGTACACTTTCATTGTTCATGAAAGTTACTGAAGTGCGCTCTGCACCAGCTTGAGCAACTTTCAAACGATAATCGCCTTTCTTAAGTAGCTTTTTATCGCCTGAAAATAAACCGTCCCACCAGCTGCCTTGATCACCATTATAGGTCACAAACAACAGGCCGTTAGATTTATCTAAATCTTTAACGTCAAAACCAAGCTTTCTTAGCACCAACAGCATTCTAGGCCAAACGACATCATATTTGGCGTCAACGACATACGCTGCATCACCATCGGCGTTAAAGCCCATTTCGGTGTTGATACCCTGACGAATTCTTGCAATTCGGCGAGTTTCAGCCAACTGGATTTGATATTCGTAGTGACCGATAACTTGGTTTAGTACTTCAACTTCTTCACGACGCTCTTGCATTGAAGACACATCTGCAACAACGTCGTTGCCTAGTGTTTGCATGTAGTCTTTGAGCTTTACCGTAAGTGCAGCACTGCGCCCATGTGGTTTAACGTCTAGACTAAATTCGAATCGACGTCCAATTTCACTTTCTTCGTCAATAAAGCTATACCAAGGACCATCAATTTCTTTGGTAATGATCATCCAGTCTGTGATCAGTAGTTTTTCTTCTGGGCTGAAGCTGTCAACACCAATGCCTTCTTCATCGAGAAAACTTAAAAGTGAATTCCAAATAGCCTGACTTAGCGGCTGGCTGTCGTCAACTTGGTCAAACCAAATTGTTGCAGAGTTTTTACCTTCTTCGACATGAGATCCTGTCACTAACGGCAACACCAAAGCAGGAGACTGAACTGCTAGTGTTTTACCAACAAGCGTGGCATCAGCGTCTTTACCTAATGGTGGTAAAGCGAATTCATCAGAAAAATTAGGAGAATCTAAATCGGCAGGTACCTGTAAAACTTTTTGTTCTTGAGTTTTTAAATATTCATAGCTACCCGACGCGGTCTTTCTATCTGTTTGGCTTGAACAACCTGCAAGTGCAACCATCGCCACTGAACTTGCTATAGCCAGCGTTCTATTCATCTGTGTTCCTTATTAACCAGAAATCAATGCGTATTTTTTTAGTAGTTCTTCGATACGTTTTTGGCTTGATAGTTCCGGTAAAACCATAGGTAATCGCATAACTGCGCTTTCCATCATGCCCATTTTATATAATGCCCATTTGGGCATTACTGGATTTGGCTCGATAAATAGCTCGCTATGAAGCAACGAAATCGTGCTGTCAATATCGCGGCATTTATCAAAATCTTTATTAAGTGCAGCTTCACACATTTGTGCAATCGCCTTCGGCACTATATTAGCCGTAACGGAAATGACCCCATGTCCACCTTCACACATAAATTCTGCGCTTGTGCCATCGTCGCCACTTAGTAGCACGAAATCGTCGGGAACAAGAGGTTGTGTTTCTTTAAGGCGAGCAATACTGCCTGTTGCGTCTTTAAGGCCCACTATATTTTTGTGGTTTGCCAGTTCTGCAACAGTTTCTGGCAGCATATCGGCAACAGTTCTGCCTGGGACGTTATATAGAAGAACGGGAAGATCGCTTGCATCTGCAATAGCGTTAAAGTGCGCTATCATTCCGGCTTGTTGTGGCTTATTGTAATAAGGCACTACACTTAGAAAGCCATCAATACCTACCGAACCTAACTGTTCAGTAAGAAAAATCGCTTCAGCGGTAGAATTAGCACCACTTCCTGCAATTACCGGAATTGCACCAGAGGCCATCGCCACCGTTTCTTTAACCACATTTACGTGTTCATCAAAAGGAAGTGTCGCAGATTCGCCAGTTGTCCCAACAGATACAATGCCGTGGGTACCCTGCTCAACATGAAACTTTACAAGTTTCTCCAGAGACTTGTAATCAATATCGCCGTTTTGAAACATCGGCGTGACGAGTGCTACGTAACTACCAGTAAACATAATCTCTCCGCAAAATGTGAGCGCACATGTTAAATACGTCAGTGCTTAAACACAAGTGATAGCGTACGTAAAATGACAAGTATTTGACAATATCTTATTCAAAGCGTTGAAAAAGGCACTGACTTATAAAAAAACTCTGTGCTAACATCTTGCTAGTTAGGGAATTTAACTGGTGTTGTATAAATTTCATCCCCTTGTTAACTGAAGCTCATTTTGTAGGTATAACAAGTCATGGTGATTTTATAGCGAATTTGCTATCGGCAGCTTGTTAAACCAACCAACGTATAAATTTTTCGTGTGCAATTTGTCAAAAAACGATTGGCGCTACACCGTGCTTTTAAATAAAAACACAGACTATGCCAGTCGCCGATGTTAGGTGGATATCTGACAATTTACACGCTTTTAAAACAGCACCGGCCATTGTGCCTTTGAGCTTGAAGAATACTAGATGTCAAAACACCAACTTATTGTCACTATTCTGGGAACAGACAAGAGTGGCATTCTCAGCGAAATAGCCAGCACGGTTTCTGAGGCGCAATGTAATATTCTCGATAGCCGACAGGCAATTTACGGACGCGAGTTCTCGCTTACAATGATAATCGAGGGAACACAAAGTGCGATTACAAAGGCAGAATGTATACTGCCAGCGTTGTTTCAGCGACTTGATCTGTTGTCGATGATGAAGCGCACGAGCCATCACGAAAAACAAAATTTAGAACACTTATTTAATGTAGAGTTTAGCGGCGAAGATGCAGCAGGCTTGATTAAGTCTGTTACGGGCTTTTTTGCCGAGCGCCATGCCATGATTAGCGCGTTTAGACAGCGCACATTTAAAGATAAAGTGACTGGCAAAGACAACATGCGATGCAAATTTGTGGTGTCTTTACCCGCATCGGATAACTTAGATGCCTTAGAATCTGATCTAATGGCCCTGTTTGCTACGTTAAATGTCACAGGTAAAGTTGTCGATAAACAGAAAAAGGATCCTAATGAAAACGTTACAGGCTGGTGATAAAGCACCACAATTCTCATTGCAAAACCAAAATGACGAAACGGTTTCGCTAGCAGATTTTGCAGGAAAAAAAGTGCTCGTTTATTTTTACCCAAAAGCAATGACACCAGGGTGCACAGTTCAAGCGCAGGGCTTACGCGATATCAACAATGAGTTGACTTCGAAAAATGTCGTGGTTTTAGGGATAAGCCCTGATGCCGTAAAACGACTGCCTAAATTTATCGAAAAAGAGAGCTTAAACTTTACGCTACTTTCCGATGAAGACCATGCTGTTGCAGATGCGTTTGGCGTATGGGGCCCTAAAAAGTTCATGGGTAAGGAATATGACGGGATTCACCGTTTAACGTTTTTGATTGACGAGAACGGTGACATTGAACATGTCTTTAATAAATTTAAAACGAAAGAACACCACATTGTTGTTTTAGACTACTTGAATAGCTAAATAATTCTAAGCACTATGTATTAAAAGCCCCTCGTTTGAAGGGGCTTTTTTTTACCTACGCTCCAAAGCTCACGTTTTCGTTTCACCTTTTGTACTATCGGTTTAATTAATCAAAACAACTTGGTTAACATTGCTATTCGATTTAATTTTTGAAACAACAATTGTTGCATTTGAAAGCTATGTTCAAACCCCATTATCTCTATTTTTTAGTTCTTGCTATTACTGGCTGCACTAGTGCTCAGGCTCCCGCTTACCAAGAAGACAGAGCGCCAGAGAATAGAACTGAATATAACGGCCTGCGCGGTGTTGTACAGCAACAACGCGACCAAAACTATCTGATGAGCAAAACACTATCTGAAAAATGTAATAACGCGAAAGTCGACCTTGTTGTAGCGCAATCGAAAGAAAATAAGGAAGACATGGAAACACAAAAACGCATCATCAAGGAAACATGTAGATAGTGCGACGCGCAGTGATATCGGCGCTCTATTTTACCGCTTTTTTTACCGGCTAGAATAACTCGAACTGTAATTATCAGCGTGTTTTCTTTGCGTAATAAAATATAAGAGCCCTACGTACGCATCTTGTAAGAAATGCAGGATAATAACCACATAAAGAGAGCCACTTAAAAGGTAAATTATCGACAATACCGCGCCGACAAGCGCTGTCCGCAATACATTGTTCCAACCTTGATAGACATGGCACAAGCCAAATAAAGCACTCGATACTACGACTGATAAAGGTAAACCAATATATTCATCCAACGCGTGCAATAGATAGCCTCTAAAAAGTAGTTCCTCACAAACACCTGCACACACAGAGACACCACCGATAAACCATCTTGCTTCATTTACATTACTTGGAAGTAAATAGTGGAACCCGTTGAGTTGTTTCGCAATTTTGGCTAGTTCCCTCTCATTATCAACCACGCTACGAAAACTTATTAATAGATAACCAACGATCACTACTACCCCTAAAAAAGCAAGGCATTGCGATACGTTAAAATCTATGACCAATCCCAACTCATGCGCCGATACGTCACCGAGAGCCATTAAAGTGAAAAGCAACGAGGTGGGCACAAGCAATAGTAGTATCGTTTCTTGATAAGCCCGCACCTTGGTTATTTTGCCGGTTGTTATTCTTTGCTTCGTGCTCCCTGAATCAATAAGTTCAATGGCTGGTAATAATGCAAAACACAATAACAAGAGTACTTCGATAAACATCATAGTGTAGTTCGCCTAAATGGGTAATCGTTGCCTATGATATTGACCAATCATATTAAATAAATAATATTCTATTTTATGATAACTAAACTAAAAGTTTACTATGATAAAGATTGAGCTCATCGATTCTTTTTTGCTGGTAGCTAAACTGGGTGGAATATCAAAGGCCGCGGACAAAAAATCCTTATCCGCAATGGCCCTAAGTAAACAAATGCGATCGTTAGAAGAACGCGTCGGGCATCCTTTGTTTATCCGCACTGGACGACGTATAGCGCTAACAGAGTTTGGCTACAAGTTTAAAAATGAAGCAGAGAAACTAGCGCAAAGCCAAGCATCATTGCTTAACTGGCTTGACGAAGTATCAGGCACTGTAAGTGGAACACTTCGGGTATTGTTTCAATCACCGATGTTGTGTGACGAGACAATCGTTCCTTGGTTACCACTATTCCTCGATACATACCCCAATATAAATGTCGAGCTTGATGTCAAAGAATCGCTTATTGATATTGCAGAAGACGATTACGATATTTTTTGGGGGATAGGCGAGTATTTAGGCGAGCAATGCCCTAACCTAAAACGCAGAGATTTGTGGACTTCACGCTATGGCGTTTATGCCTCACCACATTACATTGCAAAACGTGGCCTACCGTCTCACCCTGATGATTTAGACTCACACGACATTGTAGGTTACCTTCATAATCAGCCATCAAACGTATTAGTGCTGCAAGAGCGTGGGAGCCCTATTTACTGTACGCTGAACCAACGCGTTGCCAGCGTAACTGGAATGGTAGAGTTAGCCATAGCAGGGCTTGGTTTAGTTAATGCCGGTGACGATGTTAAACAAATCGACGATGCCGTTAAGGCAAAGCAACTTATTCCAGTACTAGAGGATTATTGGTGGCAAGAAGCGAAAGTCTTTATTTATTATCACAACGTAAGGCACCATCAGCCAAAAGTGAAAGCATTCATTGACTTTTTCTTAGCTAAGCGGGATATATGGGCAAACGCTTAACACCACTAAAAAAGGGGCTCATTGCCCCTTTTTTATTCCGTTGCCGTTATGATTCTACCGGTTCAGTGACCACAACAGGGTTACTCGACCAAGCAGTGACCACGGCTTTAACAAGCGTTGCCAATGGAATGGCAAAAAATACACCCCAGAACCCCCACAATCCACCAAATACCAAAACGGCGATGATGATGTAAAGCGGGTGTAAGCTTACCGCTTCTGAAAATAATAATGGTACCAATAAATTACCATCAAGGGCCTGAATGATGCCGTAGGCTATCATCAAATACCAAAACTCTGGGGTTATCCCCCACTGAAACATAGCCACTACCGCTACAGGAATGGTGACAACCGCGGCGCCGATATAGGGAATTAATACCGAAAACCCTACCAACACACCCAGCAATATGGCGTATCGTAAGTCCATTAAGACAAAGGTGACACAACTCACCACGCCTACAATGATGATTTCAATAACCTTTCCACGGATATAATTGGCAATCTGAGAATTCATCTCATGGCCAACTTGCGTAATAAGGCGACGTTCTTTGGGTAGAAGGCGTGAAATACTGTCGAGGAAAAACAGTTTATCCTTCAGCATAAAGAAAACCATGAGAGGCACTAAAATCACGTATACCAATAGCGCTGCCAAATTTGCGATATTGCTAAAAGACGCAGAGATCAATGTCTCACCCACCTCTACCAATTTATCATTCAGACCTTCCATCATTTGATGAATTTGATAAACCTGCACATAGTCAGGATATTTATCAGGTAAGGTTAAGATCCATTCCTGTGCTTTTTGCCATATTAATGGTGTTTCCTGAATAAGATTTACGCTTTGCTTTGAAATAATCGGCACTAGACCTATGAGGGTGAATATCGTTAGGGTGATAAAGCCCATCAATACAACGGCACAAGATAAAGTGCGGCTTACACCTATATTGACCAGTCGTGTCACCGGCCAGTCGAGCAGATAGGCAATGACTGCCGCTACCAGTACTGGCATGATTAGTTCGCCCCACAGCAATAAAATTGCAGTGGTGAAAAGGATCAGTATTAGCAGCATTGCTGCATCAGGATCGGAAAATTTGCGTCGGTACCATCGACCAAAAACGCTAATCATAATGTCGCCTAGATAAACCAAAGAATAGGACAGGCATCATAGTTTATTGCGCTAGTTGATAGCAATACGAAGAGTGTAAGAATCTTTGAAAATCAAACTGGTATGATGTTATTCAAAGTCTGTTTTGACGCGGTAAATCTCACGTAAATTGTCGATGAGCGTGTTACTAAATAGGTCTGATAGTGGTATAACTGTGTTAATCACGAGTAAATGCACAAAAGAAACGATAAAAATTGAAACTGTTTAACAACTTAGCGCTCTAAGTAGTTAGCAAAATAACGTGTTCAGAATTTGTAGGTTCATGATAAAAAAGATTTCAACATCTCTGGTTGCCCTTTCTTTTGCGCTTACTGCAAGCCTAACGGCCATAGCGCAAGACGCCAATTACAGCAATAAAAATGCACTCCCAGAAATAGGTGTTGTAGCATCTGATGCTATATCGCTTGATAAGGAAATGATCGTTGGAGATGCGGTAATGCGTCAAATGCGCGGTCAAAGCCCCCTTATTTCAGACCCTGTACTTGATGAGTATTTGCAAGACTTGGGCAACCGCCTTGTAGTGCATGCCGAGAATGCTAAATTTCCCTTTGAGTTTTTCTGGGTAAACAATGATGCTATTAATGCGTTTGCATTTTTTGGTGGTCACATTGGCGTACACACGGGTTTAATGCGTCGAGCGGAAAACGAAAGCGAGCTAGCATCTGTACTTGCTCACGAAATTTCACACGTAACCCAGCGCCATATTGCGCGACGAATGCAAGCGCAACAACGCTCATCACCTTTGGCAATTGCGTCTATGATTGGCGGTATCTTGATAGCAATGGCAAATCCAGAAGCGGGTATTGCCGCAATGCAAGCTGGCTCAGCGGCGTCTGCTCAACTGCAGATTGACTATACGCGCACCAATGAGCAAGAGGCCGACAGAATTGGAATTACCATGCTGGCACGGGCGGGATTTGATCCAAGAGCCGCAGCAAGCTTTTTCTCAACAATGGCGGAAGAGTACCGCATGGTTTCAAGACCACCTGCACGCCTGCTCACTCACCCATTAACCGAAACGCGTATTGCTGATGCAAGAAATCGTGCTGACGATTATCCGCGCCGCAACTTACCGATAAATAAGCAGTTTGAGCTAGCGAAAGCACGTATCAAAGCACGCTATTCATTTGATGCCGATTACGCCGTTGAATATTTTCAAGCATCCGTTGAACAAAAGGTTCAGCGCAGCAAAGAAGCCAGTATGTATGGTCTGGCACTGGCCTACCTGCGTGCTGAAGAAACCGAAAAAGCGCAAGACATTATGGTGAAACTACTCGCCAATGATCCCAGTAATCTGTTTTATCTAGACGCGATGACAGATATCTATATCTCACTTGGCGAGCCGCTTAAAGCTGTTCAAATGCTTGAGCCTCATGTTACGCATAACCCTCGAAATCAAGTACTGGCGTTAAATCAGGCTAATGCACTTATTAGTGCTCAGAAATATGATGCCGCAATAGAGTTACTTAAAGATTTTCTATTAGTGAAAAAAGACTATCAAATTGCCCATCAATTAATGAGTGAAGCGTATCAAAAAGCCAAACGCTTTTCTCAGATGCATCAAAGCAAAGCGGAGGTCTACGCCCTTTACGGTGCCTATAATCGTGCGGTAGACGAATTGCAGTATGCCTATAACTTTGCCGGTGATGACCACCTACAAAAACAACGCATTCGAGCGCGCATAAAGCAATTTAGGGATCAAGAAGAACGCTTACAACGTCTGTAATATGCGCGTTACTTGCTTATGGTGACAACGCCGCTTTGCATTTCTGTAAGGCGGCGTTTTATTTCCTTCGATGTTACCTCTCCCATTATCGTGTCTGCTACTTTTCCATCAGGCCCAATAATAAATGTTGCTGGCAGGTAAGAAGGCTTTTGCATAGGTAAAACGGTACTATCCTCTGCAACGATGATAGGGATATGAATATTGAACTTCTCTGCCATCTCGCTAAGGTCGCTCTCACTCTTTCTATCGTAATTAATTGCGAACAAAAGCGTATTCTCTGGCAATTGTCTATTAAACGCGTTTAATTCCGGCATTTCTCGTAAACATGGTGCGCACCAAGGAGCAAAGTAATTAATAACGACCCAGTGTTCGGTTAAATCGCCCCATGTGTATTTTTGACCACTTAGAATACGAAAGTCATGCTGTATTTTATTTTGTTGCGGCGCGATTAAGAGCTGATAGCTCGCGACCCCAGCAACGCCAGCACAAAGTAAAAGTGCCAACATACCGAGCTTTCTAACCAATTTATTCACTCATACACCCTTGTATTCATTTCGAGATGACGACACATCGCTTCACTCATTTCTTTCATATTGCCAGATGCATTTAGTCAAAAACAACTATTTAAATATAGGTATACTATGTGGCATCAAGGTTGACTAAATCAACAACTTAACAAATCAACGTGTTAAACAAGACTAACGATGAGAATAACCATGACAGATGTTTCTATTATTCATAACCCGCGATGCTCCAAAAGCAGACAAACCCTTGCGCTACTAGAAGAAAAAGGCGTCACGCCCGTTATCGTTGAGTACCTCAAAGCCCCCTTATCGGAGTCGGAAATTAAGGACATATTTAAAAAACTTAATCTTGAATCAGTTCGCCAGATGATGCGTACCAAAGAAGACGAGTACAAAGCGGCCAATTTAGGTGATAGTAACGTGACTGACCAGCAGCTGTTTGCGGCGATGGCAACAACACCAAAGCTCATCGAACGACCTATTGTAATTAATGGCGATGCCGCCAGAATTGGCCGCCCACCAGAATCAGTACTGGATATTTTATAATGTCACCTGTTCTCGTGCTTTACTACAGTCGAAATGGCAGTACAAAGCGCCTTGCCGACGCCATAGCACAAGGCGTGAGCGCGCTTGATGTGCCTGTTATTGTACGTACTGTGCCAAGCTTAAACCCAAGCGAAGACGATGATCGCTCACCCGTTGCAACAGTGACACTACAAGAGTTGGAACAATGCAGCGCATTAGCATTGGGGAGTCCAACTCGGTTTGGTAATATGGCCGCGCCAATGAAGCACTTTCTCGACTCAACAAGCAGTTTGTGGCTTAAAGGCGCGCTAATTGATAAGCCAGCATGTGTATTTACGTCATCATCATCGATGCACGGTGGTCAAGAATCTACGCTGTTATCTATGATGCTACCGCTAATTCACCATGGCATGGTAGTGTGTGGTTTACCTTATAGTGAACCCGAACTACACAGTACAACGACAGGTGGCAGCCCTTACGGCGTTAGTCATGTGGCACACCATGATTTTGCCAACCCGCAACAATTGAGCGACGACGAAAAAGCGTTGTGTATGGCACAAGGCAAACGGCTAGCGCGCTTTGCAAAAGTACTTAGCCAACAAGCACCCTCGGAGAAATAATATGGCACCCGATACGCGTTTCTTTCGCTATCTCGCATTAGTTAGTCACACATTACTTATCGTTTGGATAACATTGTGGCAATTTACTTTTACCAAGGAGCACACCTATTCACCTATTTTTATTGCTCTGTTTTACATACTACCGCTACTGCTCCCATATTGGGGCGTGCTTAAAGGTAAACCCTACACACACGCATGGGCAAACTTTGTCGTTTTGTTTTATCTTATTCACGGGTGCACTGTTGCCTACGCTGTTCCCGCCGAATTTTGGTATGCGATCATAGAGATTATTTTGTGCACAGGTATGTTTGTGGGCTGTAGCGCTTTTGCACGTAAGCGCGGCAGAGAACTTGGTTTAGGACTCAAGAAACTCAAAGAAGAAATGAAAGAAGAGAAAGCCTACTTTGAGGGCCAACAATAGAGGTAGAGTTATGAAGAGCTGGCGTATTTACCTTGCTGCGGGGTTTGGACTTGTTTTTATCGCCGCATGTGGTGGCTCGGGTTCAGATTCGCCAGCTTCTCCACCTGTAACAGACTCACCGACAGGCATTACTATAGATGGCCCAACTGATGCTCGCGTCGGTGATAGTGTCGATTTTGCTGTAGTAGCCCCATCAGGGCGACAGATTACTGCTATTGCCTGGCAAGTAACAAACCTAGATTCACCGCCGCTCGGTGCACATACCCAAGCTGTAGGTTTTGACGCACAACGTGCAGGCGACTACGTAGTAAGTGTTGAATTAACCTTAGACGATGGACGCCGGTTAGATGATGTACTTACATTATCAGTAACCAATTCGAATGAACCTTTGGCGGTGTTACGCCTAGGTCATGAAGCCACTGAAGGCGGCCGTGTATCTTTATCAGTAAATACCCAAAACCTTAACGGTCTTACCGTTACCGCCATTGATTGGACACAAACTCGCGGACCACAAGTTAACGGGTTTTCATTCGATGACGGTGATATAAGCCATAACATCTATTTTCAAGCACCGCGTGTTAGTGCAGACAGTATTATTACCATAAACGCGACCCTAACATTATCAAACGGGACCCAACTCAGTGATAGTGCCTCAGTGGTAGTCAAAAACGTTGATGTTGACCTTGACGGTTTCTTTGTCGATAACGACACGAATGAAACGGTAAGCAGCCATATGCAACCGTACAGGCCTGATAGCCCTTATGCATCAGCACTTAGCCAATGCGTTTACAATAACCAAGTAAAAAGTAGCTGTCGTTTCTCAACTCTCCCGCTTATTGGTCAAGAAACAGAGTCTCCTTCTGTTGATGATATTTTAGATAGAACCTATGTGTCGCATCCTTGGATGGGTGATGCGTTTAAACGTTTTTTAGAAACATCGCAAAGCAAAGACGACATGCTTAAACTGCTTAGAGCAACAACGGCAGTAGTTATATCTTACGATATTAGACCTTCTTACTATTGGGTTGCTACTGGGGCAATTTATTTAGACGCAAACAACTTTTGGCGCACACCGCAAGAACGCGACACCATCAATACACGCCCAGATTATCGCAGCGGATTTGGTAGCGACTTAGATTTTACGAGTAGTTGGCGTTATACAAAAGAGGGAGAGTATTACTTTCCCATTTTAACAAGTTTTAACGCTGCTGATAGACTCTCTCGAAGTAATAGTGAAGTTGAAGCGGCACTGACGTGGCTGTTATATCACGAACTTGGTCACGCCAATGACTTCTTTGATTACACAGAATGGGACAACCTAGCCCCTAGCGAGAGCCCACTTTCCGCTTACAATGATGCCGCACCGATTTCTACATCGCTATCTAATGCGTTGCCACTCACCTCATCGCAACTACATGCTGTTGCCCAAGTTCGCTATGGAGGCCAAACAGCCACAGCAGCGCAGCGTAATTACACCGCTTTACAGATAGCCAATTGGTTCGAAACTGACGGCGCAGTATCGTTTTATTCTTACTATACTGAGCGCGAAGACATCGCCACCCTCTTTGAGCGGTTCATGATGTTGTATCGGTTGGGTGTCAGCGCCGACCTTGGATTATTTGCTCAAGAGCGTATTGATGATGGTAGCTTTACCATTACATGGGGTCAGCGTAACCGGGTAAGTGACGAAAACGTAAAACCGAGAGTAGACTACGCAGTGAGCCGCATACTGCCCAATCTCAATGTACCTGACATTCAAGCGAGCCTACCCTCTCCTATTATGCTTCCAACTGATAGATCATGGCGTGAGACCGTGTCGTTTGGTGTGTCATCAAATAACAAGTCTGATGTTGTTGAGAGTAACGCATCTCACAATCAACAAGACAGAGCGAACACACTTACGGTAAGTGATGAATTAGAAATGATAAGACGCATTGATAACGGCAAATATCAGTAAGCACTTCTAATAAAGGGTTAAATAAGGCCTAGTTCACGTTTAACCATTGCCACTGACAAACGTTTTTGTTCTTGCAACGAGCGTGTATCTAATCTTGCCAATAAGGCCATTAGGCTCTTTAAGTCGCGCTCACTGTGATTCAGCAAAAATTGTAGCGCTTGATTTGACAGTTTAAGCCCTCTTTCGGCCGCTCTTAGTCGCACGGCTTCTTCACGCCCTGCATCATCAAGTTGATTAACGTGGTAAATAACACCCCACGCTAGCCTAGAACGCAGATCTGGCAGTGTAAATGCAGGGTTTGATGGTCCTAAATGACTGGTACATATTACCAGCGTATGCTGTGTTTCACTCACGCGATTTAACAGGTCAAAGAGTGCTTCTTCCCATCTTTCATCACCCGCAATGGCATGGACATTATCAAGGGCAAGTACTGATAAATTCTCGAGCCCTTCGAAAATATCGTAAGACCAAGCCTGAAAATCATTCATGTTAAGATACAAGTGATTAACTGATTTTTCAGCGAGTTGATGGCACGTAGCAAACAACAAATGACTTTTACCGATAGCCGACGCACCGAGCAAAGTAACTAGGGGAAGTTTGAGTGTGGACAAATGCCCTAGCCCTTGTGCATGACGCCAGTCAGGGAGCGCTATAACGATGTTCTCAAGTAGCGCCACCACTTCTTCATTGCCTACATTGACGAAACTATCAAAGTTTTCGTCGATGGGCAGTGTCACTGGCAAAGGTAATTGCATGCTTTTCTAATTACTCCAGTAAAAGCTGTGCCCTTCCACTGATTCGCCATGTGCATCAGTGACTGGCCGCAATTTCGTCTCAAGTCGAACACTATTTAATAGGTCGTCAACCGTACCTACTAATGTGAGCGCAAAAGTCGCTACCGTGCCTGATTGCTCAATTAATGTCGCGCTTTCGATAACACTCAAACTGTTTAGATAGGCTTTAACACTCGCATAACTGCCAATGGTTCCTACATTTGCGATAGACACGGTTAGCACTTCGCGCTTAGAGGCATCTATACCCACAACGGCATACAAAGAGGATAGATAATTTGAATACGCATCGACAAGTTCACTGGCAAGTAATTCAGGTGTGTCGCCATAGATACTGCCATAACTCACTTTGCCGCCACCTATAAACACCCAATCCAATGCAAAATCACCCTCGTCTGCACGTTTCGCATAGTGAGTAAATTCATCCATTGTAAATGGGGCCAGCGGTTGAGTTTGTGTATTAGCATTCGTCTCAGCCATACCCAACGCTGCATTGTCGCCTACTTCAGTTTCCTTCATGACGTCGCTGTCGGCGCTAATAACATCGCTGTCGGCACTTATTACGTCGCTGTCGGCACTGATATCGCTATTGCTGTTGGTAACACCCTCTGGCGTATCACGTTCAACATTGTTATCAGACATACGCGCAGGTTCACTGTCGAGCACGTCCTCTAACGAGTCGACCGTACCAGAAGCAACAACGGTTTCTGGTAACTCGGGTATTACAGTAGGATCGTTCTTATACACCCGTGCACCAATGATGTTATCAATGCCATAACGCACTGAGGCCGTTTGCAAAGGTTCAACAAATCGCCCCCACACGTCATATGTAGTGATATTCACATTGTCGGTGAGATCCATTAACGGCAAGCTAAGTGGAATGCCGCGTTCTTTTGCTGTCTGCTTTAACGTGAGAGTAAGTTCTGATTGTGAAGATTCTTCAAGAATAATGCGTTTATCTTCATCAGATACATCCTGCGCTATCCAGACAATAGTTTCTGGGCGACGGTCTCCCCACAGCGGTAACATTTCACGCTGAAGCAGCTCTGTTAGCTTAGTGTTATCAAATTCGGCAACGTAATATGTGCGATTGCCGTCAAAGTCGAAACGATAAGAACGTAACATCGCTTGGGGTGTACGCAGTGCCGCTTTTACGCCTGCATTGTCGAGAACCACTGTGCTTCCAGACATTTTTACGAACACCTGTTTAAGCGCTTCCTTTAATGCGGCTTGTTGTGTGCGTTGGCTTTGGTCGCTTACTTCAATGTGCGCTTCATTGACAATGACACGTTGTGCAGCGAAAACACTGGGCACAGCGTTTAACGTCAACAATGCACACACACCTGCGATCCTTGCGCCCCTAAATACGCGACTAACATAATGACTAGCGTTGCGCTTAACCATTGTTAACATCCAATCTCCATTCGTTTTTAAAACCAAACCGTTACCTTTAACACCTTATGAATTTAACTTCATCATTACGTTACACAAGGCTAATACGCTTCAAATTTCTATTCTCTTTTATATTGGGGCTAATTTCATCCTTAAAATGAAAAAGATTGTGACACATTGTTTTTCGATACCAGCAATTTAGCACTAACCTTTTGGTCAACATCTGTTTTAAATAGGCAAAACCTAGAAAAACTTCTGCAAAAAAAAGACCATAAAAACCCTGTGACAAATTGGACTTGTGTCTACTTACTGGTAGAATCCGCGTTTTTCTACCTCTTAGTTCCAGGGCCCAAACGTGAGCGAAAATAAAACCTCTTTAAGTTACAAAGATGCAGGCGTAGATATCGACGCAGGAAATCAACTTGTTGAACGTATTAAATCTGTTACCAAAAAAACACACCGCCCCGAGGTGAAAGGTAATTTAGGAGGCTTTGGTGCGTTATGCGAGCTCCCTACTAAATATAAAAAGCCGCTTCTTGTATCTGGCACCGATGGTGTTGGTACAAAACTAAGAGTTGCAATGGACGCCAACCGTCATGATGGTGTGGGAATCGACCTTGTTGCAATGTGCGTAAACGACCTGATTGTTCAAGGCGCCGAACCTTTGTTCTTCCTTGATTATTACGCCACGGGCAAGCTTGACGTTGATGTTGCAGCATCAGTGGTAACTGGTATTGGTGCTGGTTGTGAACAAGCAGGCTGTGCATTGATTGGTGGTGAAACAGCTGAAATGCCTGGAATGTACCATGACGGCGACTATGACATAGCCGGCTTCTGTGTGGGTGTTGTTGAAGCTGACAAGGTTATCGATGGCACAAATGTTAAGCCTGGCCAAAAGCTCATTGCATTAGGTTCATCTGGTCCGCATTCAAATGGCTATTCATTGGTTCGTAAAATCATTGAGGTAAGCGGTGCTAACGTTAATGATAACCTTAATGACAAACCAATTATTGACCAGTTGCTTGAACCAACGCGTATTTACGTCAAGTCGGTGTTAGCACTATTAGAAGAAGTAGAAGTTAGCGCAATCTCTCACATCACTGGCGGTGGTTTCTGGGAAAATATCCCTCGCGTACTACCTGAAGATGCCAAAGTCGTTATTGACGAATCTACATGGGAATGGCCAGCTATTTTCTCTTGGTTGCAAGAGAACGGTAACGTAACGCGCCACGAAATGTACCGTACTTTTAACTGTGGTGTTGGCCTTGTTATTGTTGTTGACGAAGCAGATGTAGACAACGCGTTGTCTATACTTAAACAGCACGGCGAAAACGCGTGGGTAATTGGTGACATTGAAGCCAAAGACGGCGAAGAGCAAGTAGAGATCAACGCGTGAGTGAAGCTGTGACTAAGTTATGTGTACTAATTTCGGGTAACGGCAGTAATTTACAAGCCATTATTGATGAAATAAAAGCACACCGTTTGAATGCACAAATTAGTGGTGTGATCAGTAATCGTCCAAATGCCTACGGTTTAGAGCGTGCAAAAGAAGCGGGCATTGAAGCAGTATGTATTGATCATACGCAATATGAAGACCGCATCGATTACGATAACGCCTTGAAAGCACAAATCGACGCATTTGGTGCCGATTGTGTTGTGCTTGCAGGCTTCATGCGTATTTTAACACCTGAGTTTGTAAACTATTTTTCTGGAAAATTAGTGAACATTCATCCATCTTTGTTGCCAAAGTACAAAGGGTTGAATACGCATCAGCGCGCTATTGATAACTCAGACACTGAACACGGTGTTAGCGTTCATTTTGTAACACCCGAGTTAGATGGTGGCCCTGTCATTATTCAAAGCCGAGTACCGGTGTTTGAAGATGATACGGCAAGCGATTTAGCCGAGCGTGTTCAAGAGCAGGAGCGCCGCATTTATCCACTTGTGCTATCTTGGTACAGCGCGGGTCGACTTAAGATGCGAAACAATAAGGCTGTTTTAGATGATCAAGAACTTCCAGAATCTGGTTATGCGAGCGAGTAAAGGGCTTGTAAGTTGCACATTGCTGACACTGTCTTTGTCAGCAATGGCACAAGATTCCCAAAGCGACACTCTGTCGCTTACGCCCTACAAGGCAACGTATACCGCGTATAAATGGGACGATGATGTTGGCGAAGCCAGCATAGAGTTATCTAAATTAGGTAACAATCAGTATTCGCTGCTATATACGTCAAAGGTATCTAAGTTTTTCCTGTCTGATAAACGCAGTGAACACTCGATTTTTACTGTAAATGATAACACTGTTGTGCCATCACAGTACTTTTACGATCGTTCTGGTACTGGGCCAGATAAAGCATTAAAAGTCACGTTTAGTCATCAGGGTAACGGTAAAATTAATGTCGAAAATGGCAATACTTTTGATTGGAACGGTGAGTTTGATAATCAAATATACCGTCTAGACCTTGCTAAGCAGCTGGCAGAAGGAAAAACTTCACTCTCTTATGACTTCGTAAACTACCGCGGTGAGTTGCGTCATTACGGCGTTGAAGTTGTAGATAATGAAACACTGTCCCTGCCCTATGGCAAGATTGAGGCAGTGAAGGTGAAGCTTATTCGAGACTCAAAAAAACGTGAGACGTTTGCATGGTTTGCTCCTTCTTTAAACTATGCACTTGTGCGTTTACAACAGTTTAAAGAAGGCGATGAACAAGGTGACATAAAGCTTAAGTCATTCACTGAGCTGTAGTCACTTTTGGTATCGTATTGACTCTGCCGAGTTTAACATCTTGTTAAACTCGGCAGTTTGTTTTAAGCATAACAATAGTGCGTTTATGTTGTGCATTAATGTTGCCATCCACAAATATTAAATTCCTTTCAAATACCGCTATTTATCTGCATGTTGAATAGCGATCTATAAGCAACAGCTATACTAATAGGTGCACCCTATTATTTAAGCAGTTATTAATACAATATTCATGTAAAAATCTTGATCTTTGCCCTATTAAATAATAGGTTTACAGCATGCTGGTCTGACCTCAATTTGCACTGGTGCATTGTGAAGTGCTCACCCCAATTGAGCAGCGACCTGTATAATGTTCAACGCCTTTCAGGAGTGAAGTATGGCAGATTTTATATGGTTTTTACTGGTGGTTTTGACACTAGCGGTTGCTAGCTATAAACGCACCAGCTTGGTAACGGCAGTTGCCATGGGCGCAGGTGTCATGATTTTAGGCACCCTCTTTGGCGATATCGGCCTTTTAGGCTGGGTGGTATACCTGGCATTAACACTTCCTTTCACGCTATCGAACATCAGACAGCAATACATTTCAACTAAACTACTTGCGTTCTATCGCAAAGTTATGCCTGAAATGTCGAGCACAGAACAAGAAGCTATTGATGCTGGTACTGTATGGTGGGACGGTGATATTTTCAGCGGTAAGCCAGACTGGGATAAGCTACACCGCATCCCTAAAGGGCGTTTGACTGCTGAAGAACAAGCGTTTCTAGACGGTCCGTGTGACACGGTATGCTCTATGGTAGACGAGTGGCAAATCAATCACAAAGATGCCGATCTACCTCCTGAGATTTGGCAGTATCTAAAAGATCATAAGTTCTTCGCTATGATCATTAAGAAGCAATACGGTGGTTTAGAGTTTTCTGCCTATGCGCAATCTCGTGTACTACAAAAATTGGCCGGTGTCAGCGCTGTATTATCGAGCACTGTTGGTGTTCCTAACTCATTAGGCCCAGGTGAACTACTTCAGCACTACGGTACCAAAGAGCAACAAGACCACTATTTACCGCGCCTCGCGGCTGGCGAAGAAATTCCTTGTTTCGCGCTTACCGGCCCTGAAGCAGGTTCAGATGCAGGAGCGATCCCTGACGTGGGTGTGGTTTGCAAAGGCGAATTCAACGGTGAAGAAGTATTGGGTATGCGCCTTACGTTCAACAAGCGCTACATCACTCTTGCGCCAGTTGCGACGGTTATTGGACTCGCATTTAAGCTTCAAGATCCAGACGGTCTTCTTAGCGACAATAAAGAGCCAGGTATTACGTGCGCCCTTATTCCGCGTGACACCAAAGGTTTGGAAATTGGCCGCCGTCACTTCCCACTTAATACGCCATTCCAAAACGGTCCGATTAAGGGTGAAGATATCTTTGTGCCTATCGACTATATCATCGGTGGTCCGAAAATGGCGGGTCGCGGCTGGCGTATGCTTGTAGAGTGTTTGTCAGTGGGTCGTTGTATAACCCTTCCTTCATCAGCAGCAGGTGGCGCTAAGTCGGTATCACTTGCAACTGGTGCGTATGCTCGTATTCGTCGTCAATTCCGTATGCCTGTAGGTCATATGGAAGGGGTTGAAGAAATGCTGGCTCGCATCGGCGGTAACGCTTACTTGATGGATGGTGTGACGCGCTTTTCAACCGTTGGTGTTGACCTTGGCGAAAAACCTTCGGTAATTTCGGCAATCTGTAAATACCACCTAACTGAAAAAATGCGTCAAGTTATCAACGATGCAATGGATGTTCACGGTGGTAAAGGCGTAATGCTTGGGCCAAATAACTACCTTGGTCGTGGTTATCAAGGTGTGCCTGTTTCTATTACCGTTGAAGGTGCAAATATCCTTACGCGAAACATGATGATCTTTGGTCAAGGCGCAATGCGCTGTCACCCGTTTGTTCTAAAGGAAATCGAAGCAGCTTCAATTGAAGACAGAAAAGAAGCGCTAAAAGCCTTTGATAAAGCGGTATTTGGTCATATTGGTTTTGCCGTAGCGAACACTGTACGCAGCATCTGGTTCTCGTTAACTAACGGCGCGTTTAGCAGTGCACCGTTTACTGATGAAACAGCTCGCTACTACAAGCTTCTACAGGGTTATAGTGCAAACTTAGCATTGCTTACTGACGTATCAATGGGTGTACTTGGCGGTGATTTAAAACGCCGTGAACGCTTATCTGCGCGTTTAGGCGATATTCTAAGTGGCCTTTACTTAGGAAGTACTACACTTAAGCGTTTTGACGAAGAAGGTCGCCTTAAAGAAGACTTACCGCTTCTTCACTGGGCAATGCAAACTACCCTTCACGATATAGAAACTGCTATTGATGACTTCTTGGCGAACTTCCCGAATAAAGCCATTGCAGTCGTTATGCGCGCTATGGTTATTCCATTTGGCCGTCGTGTTGGCAAGCCATCTGATAAAACAGAGCACGCCATTGCGCAAATGCTACAAACGCCTTGCTCTGCACGTAGCCGTTTAGGCTATGGTCAGTACTTAACTCGTGAAGAAGGCAGCTTAATGGGTGACCTTGAGCAGACGCTTGATGACGTTTTGGCGAGCGAGCCCATTTTCGAGCGTATTTGTAAGCATAAGAAAGCTAAGTTGCCATTCACGCAACTTGAAAAGCTTGCTGATGAAGCGCTTGCAGAAGGCGTTATCAACGAAGACGAAGCGAATCTGCTGCGTAAAACTGAAGCAGGTCGTTTACGTACCATCAACGTTGACGATTTCGACCACGAAGAATTGGTAGCAAAGATAAACTCGTCTAGTGCATCGACTAAAAAACGTGGTGGCAAGGCAGCGTAAGCGCGTTGACCATTACACGTTTCTAACTAAAAAGGCCGCTTAATGCGGCCTTTCTTATTTGTTAAGTCGGCTAATCTGACATAAAAAAAACCGGAGTAGACCTCCGGTTTTTTTTAACAGTTTAGAAGTACTAGCTAAGCTGAAGTTTATCCATTAATAGAACTGCCTGAGTTCGGGTATTGATTTCTAGTTTACGCAGTATGGCGCTTATATGTGCCTTAATAGTTGCTTCGGTAACATTCATTTCATGTGCAATTTGCTTATTCATCAGACCTGCACGTAAATACGACAATACTTGAATTTGCTTAGGGGTTAGTTCGCGGAATCGCTGAAGTAGGACCTTTAGTTCGTCATCAACTTTATCGAGTTCTTCTTCCATTCCCTCTGGGAGCCATTTTTTACCTGCTATCATATCGACAATAGCTTGCGCTATTTCGCGCGTTGCAGATACTTTAGGTATGAAACCCTGTGCACCAAGACTCATGACCTGAGCAACAACTTCAACGCTATCACTACCTGAAATTACGCCAACGGGAATATCAGGGTATTGCTCTCGAAGTGTAATTAGGCCGTTAAAGTACTCTCCACCAGGCATATTTAAATCAAGAAGAACCAGTTCGACGCCATCGAATTCATTTAATTTTTCAAGTGCTGATTCAAGACTTCCTGCCTCGATAATTTGCGAATTTTCAAAGTAGGGTTCTAACGCGCCGCTTAAAGCTTCGCGAAACAATGGGTGATCGTCTGCTACTAGAATTCTCGTCATTAGCGTTACTGCTTCCTTATTGTATTTGTTGATAGATTAATACTTTCGTTTAGTAACGAAAAGCCCTAAACCTTAAAAATAGACTAAATTTCAAGAAAATTGGTGTTTTAGATTGGCATTTTCAATTCAAACGTTAAAATTGCGCCCAAAATCACGAAATGAAGGCCTATTGTGAAGAAGCACGACAACATTTATGCAAACCCGCTCAGTAAAGTAGCCGACTTTAAATTTGACGAGTCTGTGGTAGATGTGTTTCCCGATATGATCCAACGTTCTGTACCGGGATATGAAACGATTATTCACACTATCGGTGAACTGGCCAAAAGCGCGGTAAGCGATAATTCTAATGTATACGACTTAGGGTGCTCTTTAGGGGCTGCGAGTTTGTCTATAGCAAGAGCAACACAAGACAAAACATTTAACATCATAGGCGTCGATAGTAGTACAGCAATGGTTGAGCGTTGTAAACGTGTTGTGCAAGCATTTACACTGACTAACCCTATAACCATTGAGCAAGCATATGCCCAAGAGGTCGAGATTACAAATGCATCAATGGTGGTGATGAATTTCACACTACAGTTTATACCTCCTGCCGATCGCGCAGCGCTATTATCTAAGATATATGAGGGGTTGAACCCTGGTGGTATTTTAGTGCTATCAGAGAAAATTCGACACCCTACCCTAAGAGGAAACGAGCTGCTTATCGACTTGCATCACCAGTTCAAGCGCGACAACGGTTATAGCGAGTTAGAAGTGAGTCAAAAACGTGCGGCGTTGGAAAAAGTGATGCTAACCGACACATTCGAAGAACATGAAACTCGCTTAAAAAATGCAGGCTTCAGCGATGTGGTAATGTGGTACAAATGCTACAACTTCACGTCTTTAATTGCGGTTAAAGCTTAAGCCGACATACTAGGAACAACATGAGTAAACTAGAAAACATTTGGTTTAACGACTGCTACAAATCGTTATTAGATAGCCCACTTTCCCACTGGCTACAAACACTCCCTGCATTAATGGACGAATGGCAGCGCAATGGCAAACACGGTGAATTTGATAAGTGGTGTAGGTTACTCAATAAATTGCCCAATCCCGCCTGCAGCACCATCGATTTGAAAAATACTGTGACTGTAGGAAGCGAAAAAGACGTTGATACCTATACGCAAAAACAAATTGAAGGCTTATTAAAACAATTTATGCCGTGGAGAAAAGGTCCATATCATGTGCACGGTATTCACATTGACACAGAATGGCGCTCGGACTGGAAGTGGGACCGTGTTGTACCTCACATAGCGCCACTAGAAAACCGTCACGTATTAGACGTGGGCTGCGGAAGTGGATATCACATGTGGCGCATGCTGGGCGAAGGTGCCTCTCGCGTTATTGGCGTCGACCCAACGCAGCTATTCTTCATTCAGTTTCACGCCATAAAGCATTTCATACAAAACGAAAATGTTGCCACAAACAATATCCATTTTCTTCCTATGGGCATTGAAGACATGCAGCCGCTGAAGGCTTTCGATACCGTATTCTCTATGGGCGTGCTGTATCACAGAAAAGACCCTATGGCGTTTTTAACACAGCTTAAAGACCAACTTCGCAAAGGCGGCGAGTTGGTGCTTGAAACGCTAGTGGTGGACGGCGATGAAAATACCGTACTGATGGCGGGCGAGCGTTACGCTCAAATGCGTAATGTCTGGTTTTTACCTAGCACTGCGGCACTTTCCGTTTGGCTATCACGCCTAGGCTTTGAAAATATTCGCGTGGTAGATGTGAATCACACGACATTAGACGAGCAACGCTCAACGCCTTGGATGGACACGCAATCTTTGAAAGATTTTCTCGATCCGGAAGATATTACCCGCACCATTGAAGGCTACCCTGCACCACAACGAGCCGTTATTGTAGCCAACAAGAAGTAATTACCTTTCCTGAGCCAACTACTCTGTGTTGGCATAAATGTTGTAACCCTAATCTGCTAAAGTGTAAGTAATCTGCATTGATTAGGGTGACAACATGGACATACATGGCTTTCTAGCAACACATCAATTGCCAAGTAGCTATGCAGAGATTGCACAAAAATGGTTCACTCCATTATGTGAACGGCTACTCAAGCACCAAGAAGGTGCATCAAAACCTTTCGTTGTGGGCATCAATGGATGCCAAGGCTCTGGAAAATCCACATTAACCAGCTTTATTGAAGCCTTTTTAACGTCAGTACATGGCAAACGCGTTGTGTCTTTGTCTATCGATGACTTCTATCTTGACCAATCACAGCGTAACGCGCTGGCTATAAAGGTACATCCATTGCTGAAGACTCGCGGAGTACCTGGCACACACGACACAACTTTGGCGCTCACTACACTTCGACAACTCGAGAGTGGTCAGCCCACTGCCCTCCCCCGGTTTAATAAAGCAACTGACAATCCGCAGCCCAAAGCGCAGTGGCCTGTGGTAAGCGAATCACCGGACTTCGTTATTCTTGAAGGCTGGTGTGTTGGTGTACCTGCACAATCTGCTGATGATGTTAAGCGCCCGATTAATCATCTTGAAGAAGTAGACGATCCACTTGGTATTTGGCGATCTTTTGTCAATACTGAATTAGCAGGTGAATACCAAGCGCTGTTTAACAAGATCAACTATAGCGTAATGCTGAAAGCGCCCTCGTTTGATTGTGTTTACCAATGGCGTTTAGAGCAAGAACACAAACTAGCCGCTTCTGTACAAGGCGAAGGCGCTGGTATTATGAGTGACGAAGAAGTGGCAAACTTTGTGCAACACTATCAACGCATTACAGAGCACGCACTTGATTGCTTGCCCGACAGATGCGATACGGTTTTTATATTAGATTCAACAAGAACGATAACAGAACAGGATGTAAAACAATGACGAAAACGCTTGTTTTCACCGATATGGACGGCACGCTGTTAGACCACCATACCTACTCTTTTGAGGCGGCGAAACCGGCTTTAGCGGCATTAAAACAAAAAGACATTCCCGTAATACCCACTACCAGCAAAACCTTTGCTGAATTGGAGCCATTGCGAGAGCGGATAGGATTGGATGGCCCCTTTATTATCGAAAATGGTGCTGCGATTTTTATTCCTCATGGCTTTTTTAAGCAAAAGCCTAGTGGCACCGTGTGGGTAGATGGCTATTGGTGTAAAGCCTTTATCTCTAATAAGAATTACTGGATTAAGTTGCTTGAGAAAATGGGCAGCGACTTTGATGGTAAGTACAAACAATTTTCAAAAATGTCGCTAGATGAAATTCAAGAATGTACTGACCTTGACGAACACTCCGCGTCGCTTGCAGCTAAACGGCAATTTGGTGAACCCATTTTGTGGCTAGGAAGCGATGATGAAAAGCAGCGCTTTTTAAAAGCGGTTAAAGACAGAGGCGCCTTCCCACTAGAAGGTGGCCGATTCATTCACGTCTCAGGCAACTGTGACAAAGGTCAAGCGCTTAAGTGGCTTGCCAGTGAATACCAAAAACAGCACGTGACCAAAGTGAACACAGTAGCCCTTGGTGACGGTAAGAACGACGTGGCGATGTTAGAGGCAGCGCATACCCCTATAAGAATATTATCACCGGTAAATCCTCCACCCGAAGTACAAAAAGAAGAGGTATATACCAGCACCCTAACTGGCCCTGAAGGCTGGAACGAAATGCTTACTCAATTTTTATCCCTTTGATCAGGAGGACACATGGCTGATTTTTATCAAAATGGTGTGGTGACAACGTTACATAATTTGGCTCGACGTCCTACCGAAGAACTCGAAGCAGAGCTTCTTCAATTCTCGCAAAAACGCCCTATGGCGCTGATTTTGCCCTCATTATTTTCAGAACTCGAAGGCGAAGCGCTTCCGCATATCGTTAATGAACTCACCGAAGTGCCATACTTGTCTGAAATTGTTATTGGTTTAGATAGAGCCAATCAAGAACAATACAAACACGCGCTTAAATTCTTTGGAAAACTACCACAGCACCACCGCATATTATGGAACGATGGCCCTAGGCTTAAAGCACTTGACGAAGAACTTCAAGCACAAGGTCTAGCGCCTAAAGAGTTGGGTAAAGGGCGTAACGTATGGTACTGCATGGGCTATGTACTGGCGTCGAATCGTGCAGAATCGGTTGCACTGCATGACTGTGATATCGTGACTTACGAGAAAGATTTACTTGCCCGCCTCATCTACCCAGTGGCCAACCCGCAGTTTAACTATGAATTCTGTAAAGGCTATTACGCGCGTGTCGCTAATGGCAAAATTAACGGCCGTGTTTCTCGTTTATTAGTAACGCCTCTACTACGTGCACTTAAACGCATAATGGGCGACAACGAGTACCTTGAGTTTATGGACAGCTTTCGCTATCCACTAGCGGGAGAATTCTCGTTTAGACGCGACGTGCTTAATGATATTCGCATTCCAAGCGACTGGGGTTTGGAAATTGGCGTACTGTCTGAAATGCACCGCAACTATTCTCACAACAGACTGTGTCAGGCAGATATTTGTGACATTTACGACCACAAGCATCAAGATTTATCGCTTAACAACGACCAAGGCGGCTTATCGAAAATGTCTATCGACATTACCAAAGCCATTTTCAGAAAGTTGGCTACACAAGGCTATACTTTCAGTAATGAAATGTTTCGCTCGATTAAAGCAACCTATTTCCGCATTGCGCTAGACTTTATTGAAACCTATCACAACGACGCCGTCATGAACGGGCTTAGCCTTGACATTCACAGCGAAGAAAAAGCGGTAGAAATGTTTGCCAGCAACATTATGAAAGCGGGTCAAAACTTTTTAGAAAACCCCATGGAAACACCGTTTATACCAAGCTGGAACCGCGTAACCAGTGCTGTACCCGATATTTTAGAGCGTCTTTTAGAGGCGGTTGAAGCTGATACTGCAGAATTTATGGAGTAAGTAATATGGCATGGGACCTTCTCCATGACAAAGTAAAACACCATCTTGAAAGTATTTATGCCGATGTTGCGCTTGATGTCTCGTACGAGACATTAGCGACCAATTTAATGAATACTATCGGCATCAAGTCAGATGCCGATATTGCCTCGCCTCAATCTCATCACAATTATTGGGATGAGGAAGACATCGTGATGATCACCTATGGTGACAGCGTGATAGATGATGACGAGCGCCCGCTTGTGACGCTTAACCGCTTTCTACATCGCTACTGCAAGAATACGATAAATAACGTGCATATACTGCCGTTCTTTCCGTATAGCTCTGACGATGGCTTTTCGGTTATAGATTACTCGACAGTTAATGAAGCGCTTGGTTCGTGGGACGACGTTGAAGATATTGCCAAAGACTACGGGCTAATGGCTGACCTTGTGATAAATCACTGTTCAGCAAGAAGCGTGTGGTTTGATAATTTTATTAAAGGTGAAGGGCCGGGTTCTGACTACTTTTTTACGGCGGATCCGACTGATGATTTGTCGATGGTAACCCGACCACGGGTATCGCCATTATTGCGTGAAACCGAAACGGCTAATGGAACTAAGTACGTTTGGTGTACGTTTAGTCACGACCAGGTAGATTTTGACTTTAGAAACCCCAAGGTTCTACTGGCTTTTGTTGATATCATTCGTCTATACATAGACAAAGGCTCAAAGTTGTTTCGACTGGATGCCGTCGCCTTTTTATGGAAAATTGTGGGCACGAATTGCATTAACTTGCCGCAAACGCACGAAGTTATTCGCTTACTGCGCACTTTGATTGAACATGTCGACCCTTCAATCATTATTATTACTGAAACCAATATTCCCAACCGCGAGAACCTAACCTATTTTGGTAACGCCAATGAAGCGCACGCCATTTATAATTTTTCATTACCGCCACTATTGGTAAATACCTTGGTAACAGGTGACTGCACGTATTTGAAAAGCTGGATGATGAGCATGCCTCCTGCACAAAATGGTACTGCGTATTTCAACTTTATTGCTTCGCATGATGGTATTGGGCTTAGACCTGCTGAGGGTTTGCTAAGTGAAGAAGAAATATCTGAGTTGGTGCATACCATGCAGCACTTTGGGGGTAAAATTTCATGGCGTGCGTCTGATCACGGTCAGCAAAAGCCTTATGAAATAAACATTACCTTGTTCGATGCACTTCAAGGCACCACCAAGGGCCCAGATAAACATCAAGTAGACCGCTTTATTTGTGCTCATGCCATCATGCTGGGTATGGAAGGGATCCCAGGGCTTTACATTCACAGTTTGTTGGGTACTTCAAACGACTATGAGAAAGTTGCTAATACGGGGCAAAATCGTTCTATAAACCGACGTCGCTGGGACTTAAAAGAACTAGAAGCACTACTTGATTCGCCGTTCTCGCAGCATCACAAAGTATTAACCCGTTTGTCGCAGCTTATTCGCATTAGAAAAGCACAACCGGCGTTTCACCCTAACGCTACACAGTTTACGTTGCAGTTAGGCACACAGCTATTTGGTTACTGGCGACAAAGCCTAGACAGAAAACAAAGCGTGTTCTGCATAAGTAACATTAGCGATGAAGACCAAACCGTATTGTTGTCAGATATTAACTTAATTGGCACCGATAACTGGATTGATCTTATCTCTCGAGATGAAATTGCGTTAGCAAGTGGCAGTTTGCAAATGAAGCCTTACCAAACGCTTTGGATAAGTAACCAAGACTTTGAGTAAATAGTACGTAAGTAGTACTTGCGCTAGTAAACGAAAAGCCTACGCATAACCAAACACTGACCGCGGAAGGGAAGCTGCGGTATAGTACTTTTCGAAGTTCCATCAACGCACAGGGCAGTAATGCACAATATTTCCACATTTATCTTTGACCTTGACGGTACTTTAGTAGACTCGGTACCCGACCTCGCTCACGCACTAAACGCTACGCTTCATGACATGGGCTTACCGACGTACCCTGAAACCACAATAAGACATTGGGTTGGTAATGGTGCGCGAATGCTGGTTGAGCGGGGTTTAAGTGGAAGTACGAGCATTTCCCACGGCCAAAGTAATGCACTAGTAGACGCGGCGCTTGATAAGTTTTTAGTGCATTACCGCGCATTGGTATGCCAGTACTCCAATTTGTACAAAGGGGTATTCGACACACTAGCAACGCTTAAGCGCAAGCAGTACAACCTTGCGCTGGTAACGAATAAACCCGAGGAGTTTATTCCACCAATTCTTAACGCATATTCATTAAATGACATGTTTTCGGTTACGGTTGGCGGCGACGCTTTACATGAGAAAAAGCCATCTCCCCTGCCCTTGTTATACGTTAGCGATACCCTTAACGTGAATACTGAAGCGTGCATTATGGTGGGCGATTCAAAAAACGATATACAGGCCGCCAAGGCCGCTAATATGAGATGTGTAGGGTTAACCTATGGTTACAACTACGGCGAAGATATTGCCATTCATGAACCCGACTGGGTGTTTGATTGTTTTACCCAGTTGTTGACGTTATAAAAGACTAAAATAGCCGTGATGCCCCTTCCAACAGCACAAAGTGACTGTCAAAACGGGTAATCAACTTTCCATCCTTTCACGCGGTTTCACAAAACCCCGGTTAAAACCAACATTAATCTTTGGTATAACGTTGGTTTTTCTGTAACATCCGCTGTTCATTAATATACAGAACAACAGTTTATAAGGTGGTTGGTATGTCATCTAAATGGCTTTCGTTAGAAGAAGCGTTGTCTAAAGCACTCGATGCCGCTGCGCCTATTAGCGAGACTGAACAAGTGAGTATTTTTGATGCCACCAACCGCATACTGGCCGATGATGTTGTGGCCACTGTAGACGTACCGCCTTGGGACAATTCCGCTATGGACGGATACGCCGTTAATACCGCATTGCTTGACGGCGAAATGCCTCTTAACGTGCAAGGTGTGATTACTGCGGGCATGGAGGCAAGCACCCCACTACAAGCGGGCTATGCGTTTAAAATAATGACTGGCGCTCCTTTGCCACCACAGGCCGACGCCGTGGTAATGATTGAAAACACCGACGGTGGCAAAGACAAAGTTTGCATTGCGAAAGTGCCCTCCTCTGGTGAGAATATTCGTAAAAAAGCCAATGATATTGCCGTTGGCGATGTGCTAGTAAAACAAGGCACGCAGCTGTGCGCAGAGCACCTTATGTTATTGTCTTCGCAAGGCAAAAGCGACGTTACCGTGTATCGTAAACTTCGCGTTGGTGTTGTTGCTACAGGGTCTGAATTGGCACACCCTGGCAGCGAGCGCGCCAGCACACAAATTTACGAGTCGAACCGCGTGGGCGTAAGCAGTATTTTGCGAAACGAAAACGTGGATATTATCGATTTTGGTATTGTTGAAGATGACGAAGCCTCACTACGCGCGCTTTTCACAGAAGCTAGCACCAAAGTAGATGTAATGGTAAGTAGTGGCGGCGTATCGGTTGGCGATGCTGACTATGTAAAAGACATTATAAGCGAACTAGGCAACATTGATTTTTGGAAAATAGCGGTTAAACCCGGTAAGCCATTTGCCCTTGGGAAGATTGGCAACACGCTATTTTGCGGTTTACCTGGTAACCCTGTGTCGTCATTTGTTACGGCAAAGCTGCTAGTAGTGCCCGTAATTAAAAAGCTTCAGGGGCAAAACGGCAACTACGAACCGCTTTACATCAACGCTAGCATTACCCGAGAGGTAAAACGCCGCGCTGGTCGACGAGATTTTCAACGCGCAACCATGGTGAAAAACACAAAAGGCGAATGGGAAGTGACACCGTTTAAATCGCAGAGCTCTGGTGTAATGACGTCAATTACCTCGGCCAATTGTTTAATGGTGATCCACGAAGATATTGCCACTCTGAACAAAGGCGACAGCGTACCGGTGATGCCCTTTCACCTATAAACAACGAATTAGCTGCAGCGGCTGCGTTTCAACGCTCGCGGCGGCATACAAACTTAAAAGCGTGCTGCAGTACATTGTGTGCACACGGCGACTATTTGAGACTACACACTCGTGAACAAGAAACGCTTCCTACTGGAAGGTAGAGATATATTAAAACTGGCATGGCCATTATTGGTTGCGCAAATTACACAAATGCTTATGGGCGTAAGCGATACCATTATGGCGGGGCGTTACAGCGCAACCGACATGGCTGCCGTTGCCCTTGGTTTTAGCATTACAGTACCGCTATTGTGCTTTATTCAAGGTATAGCGCTGGCTTTACCGCCCATTATCTCGCGCTTGCAAGGTAACAAGAACATAGAAGGTATTGCCGATGCGTCGCAGCAGGCTGGCTACTTAGTATTTTTTGTGGGTGTAGTGGTTACCGCTTTATTACCGTTTACCAAAAGCGTAGTAGCGCTATTTCCCATGGCACCAGAGCTTTATACCATTACTGTAGACTACGTTATCTATGTGCTTCTGGCCATGCCTGGCTTTGCGCTATACCAGTGGCTACGTAACTATTGTGAAGGTTTGGGTAAAACTAAACCCACCATGACTATTACTGTTATTGGTTTGCTGGCTAACGTTGTAGGCAACTACATGTTTATTTACGGTGCAGGGCCAATACCCGCAATGGGTGGCGCAGGTTGTGGAGTGGCCACCGCCATCGTTATTTACACCATGCTTATTGCAACATTTGTGTACGTGCGTTTTGCCCCTGCTCTTAAAAAGTACAACCTATTTGGCAAGGTATATAAACCTAATTTCACTACCATAAACCGTACGTTTAAAATGGGCTTACCCATTGCCATGACCATTTTGTTTGAAGTAACGCTATTTTCATTAGTGGCACTGCTGCTGGCCCCATTTGGCGCTAATACAGTAGCCGCGCACCAGGTAGCACTTAACTTCTCGGCGTTAATGTTTATGTTCCCAATGAGCATTGGTATGGCAGCAGCAATTCGTATTGGTTATCGCATAGGTCAAAATAACGGGCGACAAGCCAAAATAGCAGCACGTACGGCTATTTTAATTGGCTTTTGCACTGCAGCGTGCACCGCTACGTTCACCTTATTAGCAAAGGGCTTTATTATTGGCCTTTATACCAGTGATGAAGCCGTATATACCCTAGCTAATGCGCTCCTGATTTACGCAGCACTGTTTCAGCTGTCTGACGCTGTGCAGGTTATTTCAGCCAATGCGCTTCGTGGTTATAAAGACACCACAGCAATGTTTATCATTACGTTTGTATCGTACTGGTTAATTGGCTTACCCACGGGCGTGATCTTAGGCAGAACCAACTGGGTGACTGCTGAGCCCATGGCAGCAGCCGGCTTCTGGATTGGGTTTATCGTAGGGCTAAGTGCAGCGGCTGTGATGTTGGGCGCACGTTTGCTTTATATTCAGCGCCCCGGTGCGACGTTGCGCGCTTAGTATCGGTATTGCCACAACGCGTGTGCACAGCGCTAAAATAACCTAGAAGCGTCGCTACACGCAGATTAATCTGCCAGCGGCGTCCAGTCTTGAGGGGTGTCTATATCAAATTGCGCATTAGGTATAGACACCGCAGTAACCTTCCCTTCTTTTTCATAGTCTTTGATAACAGGCTTTGCACCTACATCGCCCGTTAAGGCCAATAATGCTTTAAATGCTGTCGCAGGGAATATGGCAGGAACCGTAAGCTTTGTCTTCGTCTCTGGCTTTGCCTTAAAAGCGCTATTGCCACTCCCATCATCACACCATTCACTACACACAAGATGCGTTGGATTAGCACAAGAAGCCGCGACCAAATTGGCTAAATCGTGTGCCGTCAAACGAGGTAAGTCTGCAAGGGTAATGAGTATATGGCTGGGATTTACCTTGCCAGCTTCAAGTCTTGGTGATGCGTTGCCTAAAAGGTGTTTAACGCCCTCGCGAATACTTGACGCTATGCCCTCTTGCCATAGGCTATTGGTGACAAGGCTAACGGGTACATGCGCTAATGCTTCACGCACGCTAAGATCCCATTTGCCCGTGACTACGACAGATTGAGGTAAGTAATGGATCGCGTCTGTGTGTGTTGCGAGGGTGGCGTGGGAATTTGTCACACTGGGCAGTTCAACTAGCTGCTGGGCACTATGCGCCACTAACGGTTTGTTAGACACTGGGTGAACCGACACTAGCTTGTTACCGCCAAAGCGGGCACTTTGCCCGCCTGCCAGTAAAATACAGCCTAATCGATAGCTCATCGGCTGCGACTTAACCCTTTAATAGCGTCGGTTAACCCTTCTAAGGTTAAACCGTACATTCTGTCTTCCATGATTTCACGAATGATCTTAATAGACGAATAATACGGCCAATAGTTTTCAGCCTGCGGGTTTAGCCATACCGCGTTATTGAAGTGATTAAGCAAACGTTGCAGCCAAACGCTGCCCGGCTCTTCATTCCAGTGCTCTACACTGCCGCCTGGGTAGGTAATTTCATACGGCCCCATGGTGGCATCGCCAACAAAAATCACTTTGTAGTCTTTACCGTAGCGATGAATGATATCCCAAATAGGAATGCGCTCTTTGTTGCGGCGCAGGTTGTCTTTCCATACCTCTTCATACACACAGTTGTGAAAATAAAAATACTCTAAGTATTTAAACTCTGACTGTACGGCAGAAAACAATTCTTGGGTGCTTTTTACGTGAGGGTCCATAGAGCCGCCCACATCAAAAAACATCAACACCTTTACCGCGTTATGGCGTTCTGGCGCCATATGAATATCTAGCAAACCGCCCTTTTTCGCTGTTTCACCAATGGTGGTTGGCACATCAAGCTGCTCGCTGGCACCAGTGCGCGCAAACTTTCTAAGCTTGCGCAGAGCTATTTTAATGTTACGCGTACCCAGCTCAACGTCAGAACTTAAGTTTTTAAACTCGCGCTTATCCCACACCTTAACCGCAGAGAACTTTCTATTGCCTTTTTGGCCAATACGCACGCCTTCTGGGTTATCACCATAGGCGCCAAACGGCGATGTACCGCCCGTACCAACCCATTTATTTCCACCTTGATGACGCTTTTCCTGTTCTTCCAAGCGTTTTTTCAAGGTTTCCATTAACTCTTCAAGGCCGCCAGCTTTACGAAGCGCCTCGCGCTCTTCGGGGCTTAGATTTTTCTCTATTTCTTTGCGAAGCCATTCTTCTGGAATGTCTTTACCAAACAAATCAACCGACTCTACCCCTTCAAAGTACTCAGCGAACGCCCTATCGAACTTATCGTACTGGGTTTCGTCTTTCACCATAATGGTACGCGCTAGGCTATAGAACGACTCAATATCGGCGTACACCACATGCTTTTCCAGAGCTCTGAGTAAATCAAGTAACTCGCGAAGCGTGGTTTTAACCTGATACTTTCGTAGCGTGAAAAAGAACTGAATAAGCATTAGCGGCGCGCCATAAAGACCAGTTTTTCAAACAAGTGAATGTCTTGTTCGTTTTTCAGCAGTGCACCGTAAAGCGGCGGAATAGCTGCTTTACCGTCTTTCGAATGTAGCGCTTCAGGTGGAATATCTTCTGCAACTAACAGCTTCAGCCAGTCGATAAGCTCAGAGGTAGATGGCTTTTTCTTAAGTCCAGGTACGTCACGAATTTCAAAAAACGCTTTTAACGCTTCATCAAGCAGCTTTTTCTTTAAATCAGGGAAATGCACATTCACAATTTCCTGCATTTCGTCAGGGTTCGGGAACTGAATATAATGGAAGAAACAGCGGCGCAAAAATGCATCAGGCAGTTCTTTTTCATTGTTCGACGTAATAATAACAATAGGACGCTGCTTTGCCACAACGCGCTCTTGTGTTTCATACACAAAGAACTCCATTTTATCGAGCTCTAGTAACAAATCGTTTGGAAACTCGATATCAGCTTTGTCTATTTCATCTATCAATAGTACCGGGCGCTTTTCTGCACTAAACGCCTCCCAAAGTTTACCTTTAACAATGTAGTTGCCAATGTCGTGCACACGATCATCACCAAGCTGCGAGTCGCGCAAACGCGATACGGCGTCATATTCGTACAAACCCTGCTGCGCTTTGGTGGTTGACTTAATGTGCCATTGAATAAGCTCGGTGCCTAAACTTTCAGCCAGTTCCTCGGCCAACATGGTTTTACCTGTGCCTGGCTCGCCCTTAATTAACAGCGGGCGCTCTAGCGTAATGGCGGCATTAACCGCTAATTGTAAGTCTTTGGTTGCGATGTAATTAGACGTGCCACTAAAAGCCATGGATGTTGTACTCCGTATAATTCTTCGTCTTCATGTATTTTAACAATAACATATAGCTAAAAAACACTTTGCATTTTTGCGTTTGGGGCCAATGATATAGGGGTATGACGAAATCCCCTAATTCACGCTATGAATTATTAACTATTAAAAAGGTCGTACAGATCACGACAGAACGGGGTTTCCTAGAAATTAAGGAACGAGGTAAGGATTGAAAATGAACGTATTTGAAGATAATTCCCTATCGATTGGCCGTACGCCACTCGTTAAACTTAATCGCGTTACATCAGGTAATGTGTACGCGAAAATTGAATCGCGCAACCCAAGCTTCAGCGTTAAGTGCCGTATTGGTGCCAACATGATTTGGGACGCGGAAAAGCGCGGTGTCCTTACTGAAGGTAAAGAAATTGTAGAGCCTACCAGTGGTAACACAGGTATTGCTCTTGCGTTTGTTGCTGCATCGCGTGGATACAAGCTAACGCTTACCATGCCTAGCAGCATGAGCCTTGAGCGCCGTAAACTACTTAAAGCGCTAGGTGCAAACCTAGTACTTACTGAAGCACCAAAAGGTATGAAAGGTGCAGTAGCGGCAGCACAAGAAATTGTGAACTCTGACCCAGACAAATACGTGCTGCTGCAGCAGTTTGATAACCCGGCAAACCCAGCTATTCACGAAAAAACCACTGGCCCAGAAATTTGGGAAGACACAGATGGTAAAGTAGACGCGTTTGTAGCAGGTGTAGGTACAGGCGGCACAATTACTGGTGTTAGCCGTTACCTTAAAAACACCAAAGGTAAGGCAATTACTTCTGTTGCGGTTGAGCCTACTGACTCACCAGTTATTACGCAGGCGCTTGCGGGTGAAGAACTAACTCCTGGCCCGCACAAAATTCAAGGTATTGGTGCAGGCTTTATTCCTGGCAACCTAGACCTAGATTTAATCGACGAAGTTGAGCAAGTTACCAACGAAGAATGTATGGACATGGCGCGCAAGCTAATGACCGACGAAGGTATTCTTGCGGGTATTTCATCTGGTGCAGCGGTAGTTGCCGCTAAGCGTTTTGCTGAGCGACCAGAAAACAAAGATAAGGTTGTTGTAGTACTTCTAGCAAGTGGTACAGAGCGTTACCTAAGTAGCCCACTGTTCGCTGGCGCGTTCGACGAGCAAGAAGAAGTGCAATAAGCACCTATTCTGATTACATTGAAAAACGAGGCTTAGGCCTAATGCCAGTCAGTTAAGCTGACTGGCATTTTTCTTTTTGGCGGGGTACTTACTTGGTTTGGGTTTAACACATCGTGGATATAACCTATCCTCTCG
>NZ_JAJALG010000017.1:0-81627 GCF_020515205.1 Alteromonas sp. McT4-15 | reverse complement strand
TCCATAAAAAAATCCGATATCAGTTACCTGATACCGGATTTTGAAGCCTTGAAAAGATCGGTCAACCGATCATTAAATTCTTAACTGATCGGCATTAGCTTAAAGGCCTCCCTTTCTAATCTTTAAACTAGCACAACCAACTGAAAGCAATTTTGTAATATTACAATTTCAAACCGTCAATATTACAATTATCAAAAAGCGTCGCGCATTCTTTTTTACTATTCGTAATTGCGTTCCATCCACATCAACTTCATTTTAAGATCAAGTATCTCTTTTTGCGCATCCGCCAACTGCTCTGCCACAGAGCGCTGCTGAAGTGAATTTTCTTCGCTAGTATTTACCGAAACAGTATTATCGTTATGTGCCATAATAATTTAACCATGCTAGTCGTGAGTAATGAAATTATTTTGTAACCTACCCTGTAATATTACACTTTTAATTACACAAAGTCATTTCATACGCTCAATAATCGCTATGTATTTGGCAAATATTGTAGACAATACACAGAGTTACTTTTTTACGGTTTAATCACATAACTGTTATAAACAAAAAAAGAGACCTTTTAGGTCTCTTTTTACCAATTAAGTGAAAAACAAACTATCAGTTAGCCGTGTTTCTCAGCTAGGTATAGCCAGGTTTCGACCACCGTGTCAGGGTTAAGCGACACTGAATCTATACCTTCAGCAACTAACCACGCAGCAAAGTCTTCGTGATCAGACGGGCCTTGTCCGCATATTCCAACGTATTTCCCTCGCTTCTTAGCGGCTTGAATAGCCATCGACAACAGCGCTTTTACTGCTTCATCGCGCTCGTCAAACAAGTGCGCAATTAGGCCACTGTCACGATCAAGACCTAGAGTAAGCTGCGTAAGGTCGTTCGAACCAATTGAGAAGCCATCGAAAATGTCGAGAAACTGATCGGCAAGCAATGCATTAGACGGTAGTTCACACATCATAATGATACGTAGACCATTTTCACCTTTCTTAAGGCCCTGCTCTTCTAGCAACTCAATGACTTTACGGCCTTCTTCAAGGGTACGTACAAATGGGATCATGATTTCAACATTGGTTAAGCCCATTTTGTTTCGAACACGTTTAATGGCTTCGCATTCAAGAGCAAAACAGTCGCGGAAATCTTCAGAAATGTAACGGCTAGCGCCACGGAAACCCAACATTGGGTTTTCTTCATCAGGTTCATATTGATAGCCACCAACGAGGTTGAAGTACTCGTTAGATTTAAAGTCAGACATACGAACAATTACTTTCTCTGGAGAGAAAGCAGACCCAATTGTTGAAATGCCTTCGACTAATTTTTCAATATAGAACTCTGTTGGCGACTCGTAACCAGCGATCATATCGCTGATTTCTTCTTTCAACTCTTCAGGCTGACTATCAAAGTTAAGCAGCGCTTTAGGGTGAACACCAATCATACGGTTGATGATAAACTCAAGACGAGCAAGACCCACACCAGCATTAGGCAGTCGAGCAAAGTCGAAAGCGCGATCTGGATTACCCACGTTCATCATTACTTTTAGTGGAAGATCAGGCATAGAATCAATACGCGACGTCACTACGTCAAATTCAAGCTCGTCACCGTAAATATAGCCTGTGTCACCTTCGGCACAAGATACGGTAATCTTGTCGCCAGTCGCAATGCTGTCTGTTGCATTACCACAGCCAACCACTGCAGGAATACCCAATTCACGAGCAATAATCGCCGCATGACAAGTACGACCGCCACGATTAGTTACAATCGCAGATGCCTTTTTCATGATTGGCTCCCAATCAGGGTCTGTCATGTCTGTTACCAGTACATCCCCTGCTTGGATCTTGTCCATTTCTTCAATTGAACCAAGTACCTTCGCAACTCCAGCACCAATCTTGTGACCAATTGCGCGACCTTCACACACAATGTTGCTCTGCCCTTTCAATTGGAAACGCTCGATGCTTTGAGAGTCTTCACGGCTACGAACGGTTTCTGGACGTGCTTGCACGATATAAAGTTTACCGTCAGCGCCATCTTTCGCCCACTCAATGTCCATCGGACGTTTGTAGTGTTTTTCGATAATTTGCGCTTGTTTTGCCAACTCCATTACTTCCTCGTCAGTTAACGAGAAAGTTTTGCTGTCAGCCACATCAATATCCACAATTGACACTTGCTTGCCATGTGACTCATCGTCTGAGTACACCATCTTAGTTAGCTTACTGCCTAAGTTGCGGCGCACGATAGCCGGTAGGCCCTTGTCAAGCGTTGGCTTGTGTACATAGAATTCATCAGGGTTTACTGCCCCTTGCACAACCATTTCGCCCAAACCGTACGAGCTGGTAATAAACACAACGTCTTCAAAACCCGACTCGGTGTCGATGGTGAACATAACGCCTGACGACGCGATGTCACTGCGCACCATGCGCTGAATACCTGCAGACAAGGCTACGCCTTTGTGGTCATAACCTTGGTGTACACGATATGAAATGGCGCGGTCGTTAAATAGCGAAGCGAATACGTGTTTAATGGCTATCAGTACTGCATCGTAGCCTTTAACGTTAAGAAATGTTTCTTGTTGACCTGCAAACGAAGCATCCGGCATGTCTTCTGCTGTTGCCGATGAACGTACTGCAAATGACGCTTCTTCACCTGCATCACCCTGCAGGGTAACAAACGCCTCTTTGATAGCGTCTTCCAGTTGCGGTTGAAAAGGCGTATCGATGATCCATTGACGAATATCCTTGCCCGCTTCGGCAAGTGCATTTACATCATCAACGTCCAAAGAATCTAATACGTCATGTATTTTAGCTTCTAGCCCACTTTGCTCTAAAAATTCGTTAAATGCTTCGGCGGTGGTAGCAAAACCACCTGGCACCTGCACACCGGCGTTAGCCAGGTTTGAAATCATCTCGCCTAATGATGCATTTTTGCCGCCTACGCGACCCACATCATGCATGCCCAGTTCTTGATACCAAAGTACGTATTCTTGCACAGCCCAAGCCTCCAGCTTTTTTTATGTGTAGGGTATGAGGTACGTTTCAGGTTTGTGCTATTTATTACCTGAAACACATCAAATTTATGTCGATTTGTGGACGTTACCACTTTCATTGTTGTCCATTACGTTTGACAGCTAAGTATAGCTAATTACTGCCAATCACAAGAACCGTATAGCTTTTCGACGAAATCATCTTAGAATGGGGAAATTCAGAAAGTAAACTCTTTATTACTTTTGTAATAAAATTACAACAATGTTAAGGATATGTTGTGCGTACAGCTTTTTATATTTCAGATGGTACAGCCATCACTGCAGAGGTGTTTGGCCACGCCCTGCTTTCCTTGTTCCCCGTTTCTTTCAATCACAACACAATTCCGTTTGTTGAAACTGAGGAACAAGCACACCGAGTTCTAGAGCAAATTTCTGAAAGTTTTCAAGACACAGGAGAGAGACCGCTCGTTTTTTATACAATTGTGAATGTAGATATTCGCAAAATTATCTCTAAATCGGTCGGCATTAATTACAATTTTCTCGACCAATTCGTGGCACCTCTTGAAAAAGTATTGGGCGTACCGTCTAAACCAGAAAAGCATCGCACACATAGTATCCATGAAACCACTTATGATATTCGTATCGAAGCGGTGAACTATGCACTTGCCAATGACGACGGATCAAATTTAAAAGACTATGATGAAGCCGATATCATTCTTACGGGTGTGTCGCGTTCAGGTAAAACACCAACCAGTCTTTATCTTGCTCTTCAATACGGTATAAAAGCAGCCAATTACCCATTTACTGAAGAAGATATGGGTGACATGCTAAAACTTCCCCCAGCACTTCGACGTTACAAAAACAAATTATTTGGCTTAACCATCGCCGCAGACCGGTTACACCAGATTCGCTCTGAACGTCGTGCTAATAGTAAATATGCGTCTTTACCTCAATGTAGAATGGAACTAAGAGAAGTAGAAAATCTTTATCGAAAAGAAAAAATTCCTTTTTTAAACAGCACAAAATATTCAATTGAAGAAATATCAGCGAAGATCTTAGCTGAAACCGGTTTGAAACGTCGTAAATACTAGTTATGTAACGCTTTGCTGTTTTGGTTTCAGAAACTGGCAACCAGAACAGCAATGTATTTAACGCGCTATTTACTTGTTCCTGCGTTTTGTTTCGCTTGTCTGACACTATCAGTGAGCGACCGCAAACGCTTAAACTCGGCAGCGGGAAGGTGATTAATATCGGTTTTGTTCAACCAGCTAAAGGTTTGCTCTAAATCACCTTCTTTGAAGGCTACCTCGGCCAGTCGCAAATGAAGTAGATGAATTCTCACAGTATCAGATGCAATTTCAGCGCGTTCTAATCCGTTAAGAAAGGCTTCACGTGCCTTTTCGTAATCCCCACTGTTACGTAACGCAACACCGTAATTATTCAGCGCCACACCAATTTGCTGTTCATCATCAACTTGCTTTGCCCAATTGAGCGAGGCCAACCGATATTCTACATGCTTAATATGGTCATCAGTTCTATGCGCTATATGACCTAATTCTGCGTACACCTCTCGGTAGAACGCAGGGTCATCGTAATCCTGCTCTACCAATTGTTCGACGAAGTCTTCGGCAGGTTCAAGCTGATTAAGCGCAACTAAAAGGTTTAATACCTTTAGCGCCGTGTATTTCGTTGGCGACTTTGAATAGGCAGCGAGATACCCTTCAAAGGCAAGGTTAAATGCCGTCTTTGCTTCTTCGGTACGTCCTTTGATAATCAGCCACTTTCCATGAAGCATGGCAATAAACGGCTGGTGCGCCGAAGGCACCGTTGGATTGTTAACCCAAGGACGAAGTGCAGCATATAAATCATCGACGCGATGAAATTCGAAAAGCCAAGTAAGTCGAACCGTTTCTAACTGCCACCACGCATCAGAACCAACAGCAAGCTGACTTTGCTCTTCATCTAGTAGCGTGAGGCAAGAGGTGGGATTTTGGTTGCACAATGTATCAAAGTCAGTGCTATAAGCACGTACTGATAACAGTGTAAGAAAAAGCCAAATCCACGGCATTTTAAGCAAAGCGTATTGCATCTTTTTTGTAATTTTAAGCAATAATGACGGTTTGCGGTGGAGTATACCCTATTGCTAGCGTAAGTCGCTATTAGCCGAATAGTTAAATTAGCAACATGACAACAGATTTTACCGATACTGAGCAACTATCGCTTTAAGCTCATCTAAGTGCGCTTCAAACGGTTTCCATTGGGCCATACCCGTTTTGTAAATAGGTTGCCTTACTTGTTCAGAGCTAGGCGTTTTTATTACGCGCTTTGTTTGATGAAAATTGAGACACTGCGCTTCAAAGGGAAGTCCGCAATAAGCAAGTATTCGCCTGACTTGTCTTTCCAAGTCGTCTAATACATCTTCATGCTGCACAGTGAGAATTTCACCTGGCAACACACTGTGCCAATGCGACATTAATTCAACATAGGCATTATAGTAGCGACCTATATCAGCTAGACCGTAACTGAACTCTTGCCCTTCACCAAATAATTGCTTGTAGCCGCTGAAGCAACAATCCAGCGGTGCTCGACGTGCATCTATAATCTTTGCGTTGGGTAATATCTTTTTAATTAATCCGATGTGAATAAAATTATTTGGCATTTTATCGATAAAATACGGCGCACCTTGGCGGTAGGCCGCAGTTTGCGATAAGTATTGCTCACCGAGTGCGAGTAATGCACTGTCGTCCAATTTGTCCACGTTAAATGGATAAGCCGTTTTAGCATGACTTAATGACGACGCTATCCCCAAAATATCGTGTAGCTCCATCGTGCCATCTACTTGTGAATGTGATGCCAGTATTTGCTCAAGTAGCGTAGAACCCGCACGAGGTAAACCGACGATAAAAATAGGATCTGGTGCTTGGCACCCTTTCGCTCTGTCGAAGCTAGACTGTGTAAAAGCGGTTTGTTGTGCCTTTAATGCGGTTTCAGTGCGCGCGATATCAAATTTTAGGGTTTGTTTTTTTAATTTGTTGCCTTTTTGATAATACTTAAACGCTGTATCTGCTTCACCCTTATCTTCAAAGCCTTTTCCTAATGCAAAACAAAGGTGAATTATGTCTTCTAATTTTGTTGTGCTTAAGTCCGCATACTTCTGCATGGTAGTGAGCATGCTATCTTCGAATCGATGAGTTTTTGTATTAGCTAAACTCCAATAAGCATCACCAAAATCTGGCGAGAAATACGTCGCTCTTTTGTATGCCGAAACAGCATCATTAGTATCCCCCTTGGCTTTCAATGCATGCCCTAAGGCAACCCAAATGGCGGGCCTATCTTCATTTTCTTCCAGCAAATCTTTGTAAATGCGAATAGCATCATCCAAATCACCAACGCCTACTAATGCATGTGCTAACCCTACCCTCACAGTAAAATTGTCAGGGTTATGACTAAGCCTTTGCTTTGCTACCTCAACAGCCCGAGGAAATTTGCCTAATTTGGCCAATAAGCTTTGAAAGGAAGCAGCGGCGCGATCGTTATCTGGATAGAGTGCAACGCAACTTTCTAATAGAAATTCCGCGTCGCTATAAACTTTAAGTTGAACGCCAATTTCAGCCAACAGCATCATTCCTTCCGGATGATGTTTGTTGTTAGCAAGAAACTGCCGACAGATTTGCTCAGCTTTGTGCAAATGGCCCTCATGCATTAAATCTGTTGCACCTAATATGGGCTTCGGTAATGAGCGTAAAAAGGTTAATTGCTGCTGACAAAGTGCAAGTGCTTGATGTTGGTCATCTTGTTTGTACACGCGTTCTAACTGTTGCCAAGCGCTCAACAACGCTGGATTGAAACGTGTAGCCTGATAAAAATTGTGCGCAGATTTTTGTTTATCGGTATCAGCGTAGCAATAACCTAACTCCTGATACCCACGGGCATAATCTGGGAACTGGCTAAGCAAAGCATTAAGCACGCCAATCGCTTGAACAGAATCACCTTTAAGTCGATAGGCAACCGCTTTTAAATACTGTGCCTCCCGCCCTATTTCTGAATTCACCTGCTGCTCATTAAGTGCGTTGATTATCTGGTTACATTGGCTAATAGCTGCTTGATGCTGAGATTGCATCAGCAACTGTTTTGCATTTTGAAGCTGCTGTTGTACTTGTGAATTCATCTATTAATTACTTGTTACTACATAAGGCATAAAAAACGGCAAACTCTGCGAGTTCGCCGTTTTTCTTAACTAAACAATAGGCTCCGAAAAACCGGGAAGCCGTCTAGTGTTAATAATAGTCGTATGAGAAACGGAAGCCGATTGTACGCGGCCTGTTTGTCACAACTTTAGGCGTAAACTGCTGTGTATCAATGTTAAGTGTTGCGCGCTCATCAAATACGTTATCAATATACAGCTCAGCTTTCCACACATCGTTAGTCACACCTACCGCTAAATTAGCCAATACGTAAGACTCTTGAACGTAACGACCACCACGGAATGTATCACCATTCGAATCGGTATATGTCACGCCATCATACACGGCGGCCTCTTGCTCAATTTTCAAACCTGAGCCCGTACCGTAAATAAGCTGTGTGGCATCTTCCATCACGTAGGCATCCATTATCATGCCTGCAAATCGGTCACCTGTGTAACTGACTGAGCCGTTCACATAACCGCGCTTATCACCTTCAAGCTCAAAGAAATAACGTGCGTTAACGTTACCTGAAAACTTAGCAGAATAAGGAAGCTCTGAGCCGACGCCTGCTGCAATACCTTCTAGTTCTGAATTAATTCGCGTTAGTTCAGTATCTAAAACACTAAAGGCAGCGTTAATGACAAGATCGTCAGTTGCGAGCCATGTTAGGTCTGCATCAACACCTTTTATTTCTGCGTCACCCACGTTATCTGTGAACACCAAGAATGAGATATTCGTTGGGTCAAATCGCGATGTTTGTAACTCTTCTATTTCAGAATAATAGGCGGTTGCATTAACGCGCACCTGACCATCAAAGAAATCACCCTTCAAGCCGAACTCGTAGTTATCCAACGTATCTGTTGTTGAGTACACTGGAATACGGAAGTTTTCAAATTTTCCTGATTGGTTAGTAGCCAAGCCACCGCCTACACGGTTAGTCACTGGCGGACGGAAACCCTCGGAATAATTCGCAAACAGCAATACATCGTCGGTAACTTTCCAATCAATTGAGAATTTGAAAATGGTATCGTCTACGGTTAACACGCCATTGTCGTCTAACAAATCAACTTCAAGCTGGCCGCTTTGAATGGCGGCTGCAACCGCATCGGGGTCTAGACCTACAGCCGCGAGTTCGTCAGGGTCCTGCGTACCGAATGCGCGAATACGCCTTGTAACATCTACCGTCGATGTAGAACCAACGTAAATATCGTCAATTTCATACCAACGAGCACCAATGCTAGCTGTTAGCGTGTCGGTAATGTCGTATTCGAATTGCCCGAATACTGCAATCTGTTCGATGGTGTGGGTAATATCGTTAATAAAACTTACTTCTGATGGGAATGGCCCACCGTCACTGTTTATACCTTCGTTACCCACAAGCGTACGCTGAAGATTATCAAACCCAAACGTAGTCATCTCGGTGTTAGCGATCTTGAACTGACCTACTGTAGACACCTCTTGCTCGTCGTAGAACAACCCTGCAGTAACTCGCCACGGTGTATCCATGGTCGTGTTGAATCGTATCTCGTGAGTATTACGGGTGGTTGAGGTATCTTCTTTGTAATATTTAGTAGGATCTAAGCAGCGTTCATCGGCTGCATTATCTGGTGTGTCGTAGTGGTTACACACGTAATACGCTGAAAACAAGCCACCATTCGTATACCCGGTATAATCGGCCAGCGTATCAATCTCGCGGTCTAGGTACCCTCCCGTGTAAACAACATCGAGCTTTTCAAGGCGTCCTTCAATAGTCCACGTTGTCAGACCGAATTCGTCTTTGTTTTCTTCTTGTTGAAAACGAAGTGCTGAACTTTCGCCGTCTAAGGTAGGGTCGTAAGCAAAAACACCTTCTGTGTCGAGTGTTTGCTGAGTATGCTGTACAAGTAATTCCCAATCGTCATTAATCAAATAAGACAAGCCAAAACGGGCCCCCGTGTATGTAGCATCGTTAAAATCTTCTTCAACCAATGCATCATTTTGAGGTGAAACCACCGCCGCTTCTGTATTAGAAGAAATATTCGGGTTTGTGATGCGATTTGCATCCATCGCGACAGGATCGGAAAGTGGGCCTCCTGATATCCTATCAATAACAACCGCACTACCGATATAGCCACCTTCGCCAGGTACATTCATGACGTTGTCTATCCAGCCGCCTTGCTTATCATTGTAAGCGGCAACGCGCACTGCAAGGCTGTCTGAAAGCGGCATATTAAAATAGGCTTCTACCGCATTACTCATCTCACCATCTTTAGTGAAGCCAATATTGGTATCGAAGCCAGCAGCAAAGCTTAGGTGCTCTGGTTTATTCGTAATTAAACGAATGGTACCCGCCTGAGAACTTGCCCCAAACAATGTACCTTGTGGTCCAGGTAGTACTTCTACGCGTTGAACGTCTGTGGCGTATACATCTAAGTTACGCCCAGCCATAGATACTGGCATCTCATCTAAATAAAAGGCAACAGATGGCTGCAGTGCTTGAACTGACGAAAGCATGATGTTCGATTGCGTTGTCGCAGCACCGCGAATATAAATTTCGTTTTGGCCGGGACCAGTACCTTGGAATACTACATTTGGAAGGAATTCTACATAGTCTTGAAAGTTATCAATACCAAGGTTTTCAAGTGCTTTACCATTTAGCGCCGTTACGGCAACAGGTACATCTTGAATTGATTCAGCACGTTTGGTGGCAGTAACTTCGATATTTTCAAATTTCGCGGGAGTATCGTTTTCCTGCGCGATCAAAGAAGAAGACGCCAATGCAGCGACAATCGCACAGCTAAGCTGAGTTTTTCGCATTTTGTGTGTTTCCTTTATTTGGTTTTTTATTCTTTGGACAGTATTTACTCAAAATACATATCAAAAGGATCATATATAACGATACACCATGAATAAATAATTTCTACTCTAACGATTAACTATTAAACAAAAGAATTAGAACAAACTGACAATACCAATAGAATCAACACAATTGAGACTTTTAAAATATATAAACCACCACAAACCAACAACAACCACAAACATTTCTAATTATTTCAGCTGATGTTTATAAAAAATGCTCCATAAGGTATATTTCTACGTATCAAAACCTGTTCAATCTAGTGAAAGGAAGTCAACTGCGTGAGTGAAAGTCAAAATTCGTCACCTTTGAATAAACCGGTGTTTTACACATCATCAGCTTTAATCTTGTGCTTACTTATTTTCGCGGCCGGTGTTCCCGAAACCGCTGATGCTATTTTTCAGAAGCTCCAAAGCGCAATCGTAACCAACGGCAGTTGGTTCTACGTGTTTACTGTAGCCGTTATTGTTGTCTTTGTGGTGTTTCTAGGAATGTCTCGCTATGGCGAGATAAAGCTCGGGCCGGACCATGCATCGCCTGAATTTACCTTTGGTACGTGGCTGAGCATGCTATTTGCGGCAGGTATGGGCATTGGACTTATGTTTTTTGGTGTTGCTGAACCACTGATGCACTTTTTAGCACCGCCCACTGCACAGGCTGAAAGCATTGACGCGGTTCGCGAAGCAATGAAAACCACGTTTTTCCACTGGGGCGTTCACGCTTGGGCAATTTACGCAGTAGTGGCACTCATTCTTGGCTACTTTGCTTACAGACAAAATCTCCCGTTAACCTTGCGCTCAGCTCTATACCCTCTTATCGGTGACAAGATTTATGGGTGGCCTGGACACGTAGTCGATATTTTCGCGGTAACGTCTACCGTTTTCGGCGTTTCTACCTCTTTGGGATTTGGTGCCTCGCAGGTAAACGCTGGTTTTAATTACTTATTCGGTCTACCGTCAAACACTGGTGTACAAATTGCCATTATGGCTGGTGTGGTAGGTCTTGCCGTGATATCAGTCACTACTGGACTAGAAAAAGGCATTCGACGTTTATCTGAAACCAATATGATACTGGCAGTACTATTACTACTTATTGTGCTAGTACTTGGCCCTACCGTTTTCTTGCTTCAAGCGTTTATGCAAAATACAGGCGCTTATTTGTCTGATTTAGTGCGCAACACGTTTAACCTTTTTGCCTATGAAAAAACCGACTGGATTGGTGGGTGGACAATTTTTTACTGGGGATGGTGGCTAGCGTGGGCACCTTTTGTCGGCCTTTTCATCGCTCGTATATCATATGGACGTACAATTCGTGAATTCGTACTAGGTGTATTACTTATTCCTTCAGCATTTACACTTTTCTGGATGACGGTATTTGGAAACGGTGCGATTGATCAAGTATTAGTGCAAGGAAAAGATGTACTTGCCAATATGGTGAATGAAGACACCTCAGTAGCGTTATTTGTTTTCTTAGAGCAGTTTCCCTTTTCTTCAGTGCTGAGTTTTATTGCAGTGCTGATGGTTGTTGTATTTTTCGTGACATCTTGCGATTCAGGCGCCATGGTGGTGGATATGTTGTGTTCACACGGTAATAATGATACTCCGCTTTGGCAACGGGTATACTGGGCAGTAGGCGTTGGCGTTGTAAGTTCAGTTCTGCTTTATGCAGGGGGGCTTGGCGCACTTCAAACCATGACAATTGCTGCTGCACTGCCTTTTGCAATCGTCTTACTTATTGCAATATCGGGCCTGCTAAAGGCATTACGTGTAGAAGCTTACAAACGCGAGAGCCTTCAAGTACTCGCTGGCACGCCTCAGCACAACGACTCAGACAAAAATTGGAAAGAACGCCTTGAGAACATAGTTACCTTCCCCGATGAAAACGCCGTTAAGCGTTACATTGGCAAAGTGGTAAAAGCTGCAGTAGCCGAAGTGGGTGAAGAATTCAAAGCGCAGCAGTTTGATGTTGACATTAATGAAGAAAATGAAGCATTAATACTTACTGTGGGCATGGGGAACGATCCTGATTTTGTATATGCAGTGTACCCGATGCCAACGGAACAACCAGAATTTGGCCCAAGTGAAACACAAGCACTGGACGAAAATGAAAAGGCCACGTACTATCGCGCCGAAGTACACCTCAGTGAGGGTGGTCAAAACTATGATATTATGGGCTGGTCTAAAATTTCGGTGATTAATGACGTGATAGATCACTATCACAAACACCAACATTTTATTCATTTGCTTAAATAGCGTACGCGTTACGCGTTTGTTGGAATAAGAATGCGAAAAGAAGAAGAACTATTAGTGGCATTGCGACGCGTTATTCGCGCCGTAGACCTGCGCAGCAAGCAACTTAGCAAACATGTGGGCCTCACGGGCCCGCAGTTGTTGGTTATGCAAAACATTGAAGAGCGCCCTGGCATAATGGTGCGAGAAATCGCAGAGAACATTAATTTGAGCCCCGCTACCGTCACCAATATTCTTGATCGTCTTGAATCTCGCGACCTAGCGACGCGAATTCGAAGTACTCAAGACAAACGTAAGGTAGGTGTATTTCTTACAGAGCGCGGCAAAGAAGCGGTGGTTGATGCTCCTAGACCTTTACAAGAGCACTTTGTTGAGCGCTTTTCTCAACTAAAGGAATGGGAACAAAGCCAAATGGTTGCCACAGTACAACGTATTGCTAGTATGATGGATGCTGAAGATATCGACGCTTCACCCTTTTTAGAGTTAGGTAGTATCTCTGACAAAAACATATAAAGGCGTTTTGGGTTGTGTTGACAGCCTGTACAAACCTTTAAATAAAAAAACGGCCGTTTCACTGGCCGTTTTTTTATTGTTAATGCGAGTTGCTATTTTCTAAATACGCTTTTGTAGTCACTCTTTCGCTTTCAACGGATTTGGCTTACCACCCGTTATTTTATCGGCCCGCCCCTCTTCTTTGGCTTTTTCCGCACGACGTTTTCTGATTTCTTTCGGATCGGCAATAAGTGGACGATAAATTTCTATACGATCCCCATCAATAAGTGTATCGCGCAATTTAACCACACGACTCCATATACCCACTTTGGTTGAACTCAAATCTATGTCGGGAAATTGCTCTAAAATATTAGATGCCTTAATTGCATCTTCAACCGTCGTCCCTTCTTTTATCGCAATATCAACGATGGTTTGCTTGGTAGGTAGTGCATAGGCAACTTCAATATTAATGAGTTTTTCACTCATGCGTATACACTCCTAGCTCGCTCTGTAAACGCTGCTACCATGCTGCTTGCCAAACTATTGAATACTTTCCCAAATGCCATTTCGGCTAGCTTGTTAGTAAACTCAAATTCTAAATTAAGCTCAATCTTACACGCATCTTCAGACAACGCCGAAAACGTCCACCCGCCAGTTAAAGAACGAAATGGGCCATCGACTAATTGCATATCAATACGCTGACCGGGTATCAGTGCATTGTGCGTTGTGAACCATTGCTTGATACCCGCTTTCGCTACCAGCAATGACGCTTTCATGCTTTGCGCTGAAGAATCTAGAATTTTACTGTCGGTACAGCCAGGTAAAAACTCTGGATAAGATGCAACATCGTTGACTAAGTTAAACATGGCTTCTGCACTGTGAGCAACCAGCGCACTTCGATGAATACTTGGCATTTATTCCACTATAACAATTACTCTTACCGCGCATTGTAACACAGAAAATTTAGCTCGCTTCTATTCGCTTTTTGCTAATTCGGCCACATATTAGTGCTATTACCAAAAAGCACCGACGAAGTGCGAAATTGTGCGATGCGCATAAAGACATTTCTCTACACTATCAGTATAATAGCGAGTATGAAAAAGAATAAAGCAAACAAAAACACCTCGGGAAATATCGCGCAAAACAAAAAAGCGCGTCACGACTATTTCTTAGAAGACAAGTTCGAAGCAGGCCTTGAGCTTCAGGGGTGGGAAATTAAAAGTATTCGCGCTGGTAAAGTAAACATTACTGATGCGTACATTATTATTCAAAATGCCGAAGCGTATCTGGTAGGTTGTCGCATAAGCCCGCTGAATCAAGCATCTACACATGTTATTGCTGCGCCTGAACGTGCGCGTAAGTTGTTGCTGAACAAACGCGAAATAGACAGGCTAATGGGTGCAAGAGACCGTCAAGGCTACTCTATTGTGGCTACGTCGATGTATTGGAAAAAATGCTGGGTGAAACTTGAAATTCACCTAGCTAAGGGTAAACACGCCCACGATAAGCGTGATACCTTGAAAGACAAAGATTGGCAGCGCCAGAAAGAAAGAATGATGAAACACAGCGTGTAGCGCTGTGTTTTTAACCCACATCCCGCTTTGTCATTTTATTGCGGTGCATCATATCTAAAAGTAGACTCCACAATGGCGACGGATTACGCAGCGTCGTTAAATTATTGCCCAATCGGCGTAGTTGCCTTCTAACCATTGCCATATTGGCCAGACTCGCCAACGATTTATCTTTCCAAGTACAATGCGGGATAATACCGGAGTAAGTCCATTCTTGTTGCCATTTTTTCGCGAGATCTGGAGTAACCGCCAGTGCACTAGCAAGCCCAACTAGAACGCAGCCTTGTTCAATAACCCGTTCTGCCACTTCTGCACGCTTTATGCCACCGGTTGTCATCAGTGGAATGTCGGTTTTACTTTCAAGTACATTAGCAAACTCAAGAAAATAAGCCTCGCGCGCAAGCGTAGTGTTATCACGTGTTTGCCCTTGCATAGCGGGCGCTTCATAACTACCACCTGACAATTCAACCACATCCACACCCAGAGCTTCCAGTCGATTGACCACTTCACACGCATCATCAAATGAAAAACCATTCTTTTGAAAGTCTGCTGAGTTTAGCTTCACCATAACAATAAAGTCTTTGGCACAGACTGCTCGAATTTGGCTGACGATATTGATTAACAAACGTGCTCGGTTGATTATAGAGCCGCCCCACTCGTCTTGACGTTGATTAGTTAGCGGCGAAAGAAACTGAGTAAGCAAATAACCGTGAGCTGCATGAATTTCCACGCCATCAAACCCCGCCAACTCAGCTTGCTTGGCGGTTTCTACAAAGCGCTTGCATACATCGTGAATGTCCTGACACGTCATTTCTTTTGGTTGAGCAAACAGCTTTGAGTGCTTACCCATATCTAAAGGCACTGCTGAAGGAGCAATCGCTTTGCCCTTCATGGCCTTAAAAACCTGCCGTCCTGGGTGGTTTATTTGCAAAATTCCAAGCGCACCATTTGATTTGATGATTTTCGCCCACTTTTTGAATGGTGCTAAGTCTGTGCCTTTTTCAAGCGCCACGCCACCGGGCCCTGTCATGGCGCCTTTATCAACCATTACGTTACCTGTAATGATCATGCCCAAATTACCATGTGCCCAATACCGGTATAGAGAATACAGTGACTCGCCGGGTACATTCCCAAGACTAGACATATTTTCTTCCATAGCAGCTTTTACTAAGCGATTACGCACAGTTACGCCACACGGCAAGGTATAAGGAGAATACAAAATAGAATCTGAAGACATTTACACAACAAGCCTATTCATGATGGCGTGTACTTTAATCGTTATTGCGCATAAATGCATCTTTTGAAAGCAAAATATAAAAGAAACGTTTAACAAATAAAGAGTTGTGGTATAATCCGCTCTCACGCTCGGGGCTGATTAGGATTCGACAGGATCTAGGAAGCCGGAGGTGCATGCAGAGGTGCGGTTTGCCTCTTTAAAAAGCCGCATTTAAATAGTCGCAAACGACGAAACTTACGCACTAGCCGCTTAATAACCGGCATAGGCCCTTCCACCCTAGTCTTCTCCTGCTAGCGGGGATTCGGAAGGTCATCCAAGTAGGATAGCGAGGGAACCTTGTCTGAGGGTGAACCGCGAAACAGTATCAGGCCAGCTGCAAGGAAATCCTGTTTGTCGGAGTTCCAAGCAGTTAAATAAATGACAAACTAAGCATGTAGTACCAAAGGTAGACATTTTCTGGACGCGGGTTCAAATCCCGCCAGCTCCACCAATTCCTCAAGAACCCCGTACCGCAAGGTATGGGGTTTTTCTTTATGCCACCACTTGAAGCCTAGGGGATATCTGGTTTCTCCCGCGGGCCTTAGCGTTGTACAATTCAGTGTCTGCGCGGTTAAATAAGGTATGCCATGTTTCCTCTACATTACTTGAGAACGTCATACCTATACTGATAGTTACCGTTATAATTTCGTTATCTGCTGCTATTTCTAGCGCTTCAACCTTTCTCCGTAATACATCGGCCAGCTTAAATGTTTCGAGTTTCGATATATTTGAAACCAATATGGCGAACTCCTCCCCCCCTAGCCGACCAACAATATGTGTGTCTTCCACTTCATTTCTTAATTCATTAGCAATAACCTTCAGCACCCTATCACCTGTAGGATGACCGTATTTGTCATTAATTGTTTTAAAGTGGTCAACATCAATGACCATAAGCGTACAGGGGCTTTCATCTCGGTGTGCTAGTTGTTCAAGTGCTTGCCTAATGAATGCTCGTCTACCATATAGACCTGTCAAACCGTCGTAGTTGGCTAAATTCTTCCACTTTTCTTTTTGTTGTAACACAACAATAAACGGCAGAAGCACTGACGTTATAATGCAAAGCGCGATATGCGCTGCAATACCAACCCCGGTAATTTCATAAAGCGCACTTTCTATAACGACCCTTTCACCAAAGGCAAGTACTCCAGATTGACATACCATAACGATGGCGTGAACCATCAGTAGCGCTTTAAAAAACCTGCGAACCGCGTGTAATGTCTGTCCTTGCTGCACGCTAAAGCTAACTGACGACAATAGAAACATTGTAGAAATAGCGAAAGACGCTACCGCCTGATGGTGTCGAGAAAAAAGTATCGCCAGCAGAATTGCGACTGTGCCTACACCCAGTGCATAACGACTCATTACCTTCAATCGCGCTGCAATAGCACTATCATTAAGTAAAAGAAAACCGTCTAGCAGTAGAAAGCTGGCAACGAAATAAAACAGGCTCGCTATACCAGATAATAGACCTGTTACATTAAAGGCCATTCCCAAGCTGTATATGAAGCAAGATGCCGCCCAAAGCGAAAATACACGGGTTTCAATTTGATTCTTGGCAAGTGCAAAAAAATAACAACCTACTGCAATGTTTACCGTCAAAGACGCAAACACTAAAAACATCATTAAAGAAATCACGGGTGATCCGTCACAACGGTAAAAGTATTATTCTCGCACATAACCATTACCTATACGTAGTGGTTGCGTATAGATTTGAGCATTTATGTTTAGTTTTTTATAACGCTCGACATTGTATAAAGCGCAACGTAAGCACTAGAGAATTTAGAAAACAATAAGTGCACATCTGTTCTGCCAAATTTGCCAATAGATGATATCGATGGCTTTGAATTTCATAAACGGAATAAACAGGTTCAACTAATTATCTTTTACCTGAGCATTACTTAAAACATTGCGTAACATTTGCATATTTTCCTATAGATAACTCACATCTTTCTTCTTGTTCCCATTCACAAAAAACACTTAAATGATTGTAAATCATAAACTTTAAAACAATGGCATGTGAAATGTAATGGTAATTGTGAATCCACACCTCTGTTAAAGGTTGTACGGAGGTATACACATCAAGGAGTTTGATATGAAAAAGTTATTTTTAGCATCGTTAATTGGTACAGCTCTATCAGCAAGTGTATTTGCAAGCGAAGGTTTAGAGAAAATTGATACCACATTCGCCGATTTAGATAACGATGACAATGGTTATATTTCACGTGAAGAAGCTGACGATGATGAGGTATTTGCGCATTTCTCTAAAATTGACGTGAATTCAGATATGCGTCTGTCAATCAAAGAGTTCAATGATCATGTAACTAAGTACCCGCAGCATTTTGATGGAGATGTGGTTGCTTCAGTTAAGTCAGTTCAGCACAGCATGAATGAGCCTCAAGACACTACAGCAGTGCCAGTAAAAGACAAAAAGCTAACGCACGAGCTCCATGCCAAGGCGAAGGCCCAAACGAGCGAAGAAGTGGTTGAGAAGGAAGTGAAAGTAAAAACCGAAAAAACGGTTATCGCAAAGAGTAAGTTCGATCTAATGGATATGAACAATGACGGTACGTTAACCAAGGCAGAAGCATCTCGAAGCGGCGTTACTGAAGACTTCGACAAAATTGATATGAACGATGATGAGCTTATCTCTCGCGTTGAATACTCGAAATTTAAAAGTATTTCAATGACAGATTCTGACGAATAGATATTCAACTGTTTGAACGGATATTTGGTCAAAGCTCGCGCATTTTCTATGCGCGAGCTTTTTTTACTGTTTAATTTCTACCAGTTTACTAACGCTTAATAGGAAACTCTCCTAATAGATAGGCGCAAGCTAATCCGATGATAAGTGTAATAACGACGCTTGAGAATGTGCCTAACAGGACGTACTCAGTTAGCTTTCTGTCTTGATGTTTCGTCAAATCACCAAATCTAAAAATAGACTTCGCGGCAATCAAAAAGCCAATAGCAGCGAATTGGTTAAGCAATACAAAAGTGAGCATGAGTGTCCGCTCAAGGTAGCCTATACGCTGCCCCGCCAACGCCAGTGTTTGTTGGGCTTCTAGGCTAAGAGTTAACGCGTCGTTTGCATGGGAATGTTTAGGGCGCTCAGTAGTTACTTCTGCACTCCACGGAGAAAGTAGCTGCTTAATTATGATTGAACTTGGCTTCAGAACAGCTAAATACGCTAAGACAATAGCAAGGTGTTGTGCATTAATTGCCGTTAAGACAGTTAAAAATGTATTGAACTGGCTGGTCATAAAAAGAAATACAGCAATAATCACCAGCACATGTGCCAACTGATCAACGATAAAAGAAGTGGTGGTTTGCGGGCAAAAAGACTTAATAACGTCAATTTTAAAATGAGTTACGGCGATAATTGCGCTACCACAAAGTACCGTCATGCCCTGAAGATCACTAGCGAAAACAAGTATGGCAATGCCTGCAAGTAAGCCGTGCAGCAGCGCATGTAGGTACAAATGTGGTGCTAGAACGTGCCGTTTGTTGCGACTTTCCACCCACGAATAAGGTTGAAAATAGAAATCTGCGAGTAAATGCGCTAGCAACAATGCGACAAGTAGTAAGGTTTCCTTAAACACAAGTTCTTGCATGTTTTTCCTTAAATAGTAGTTCCACTTAGTACTGTACTTATTTCTTGCTCCATAAACGCTAAGTACTCAGCTATCAGCCTGTAATTGCTTGCGTTCAAAATACGTGTCACGTTACTTCTTGTTTTGCCCAAAGATGTCGCGACAGCGTCATGGTTCTTGTCTTCTGAAACTAGGTAGGCTAGTACGGTTTCAGATTGTGTCTGAGTTAACCCTGCTAGATGTGAATCGGCAAATCGAGTAAGTAACGAAGTATGTCGTGCCAATGACCCATATTCACATTGAAACGACACATATTGCCCTTTCAATTCATCAAGCCCTCTTCCTGACAATACGAATGCCTGCCCCGTACCGGTTTTTACCTCAGACGGTCTAAAGGTTACCTCACCGACTGCGCAGCTCACTCTGATATCACTACTAGGGGTCATCGCTTTTAAAGCCAAGCGAATGCCCAGTGCTATGCGCATTACGCTCTGCGAATGCGATGTGACAAACTGAAACGCATCACCGCGAAAAACGTCGAAATGCCCGTCGTATAAACGTGCATAAGTCGTCAACTGGGCCTTTAACGCTTGGATAATGCGACTAAAATCTTCGTCCGATAACGACTGTGATTTGACAATGTCACCGGTTATGACAGCAGCATTGCGCTCTTCAACGTTTCCCCTTTGTCTACTCATATGAATTGCTTCCTCGCACACAATATTGAGCCTATGCAATGCTAAATGACTCAATGCATTCGCTTGCCTACAATCACCCGCATAAGTTACATAATATACACACAAGTCTAAATAACACCAAAAATAATCACATTTATAAATGTGATTAATAACAGTAACATTAGTCACCTTATCGCCAACAAGATATAACACGTTGCCAGGCCCATGACCCGTGGCGTAGCCTTACCCACCACGTCTAAAAGGTTGCCGCAATAATGCTATAACACTTGCATTTTCTTTTAGCGCAGGCACATCTTGCTGCCCAATAGGTAAGGTTTCATCGCTGTGCGCGGCGCGCGGCTTGAAGCTGTTAAACAGTCTGTCCCACCAACTCACACTAAAGCCAAAATTAGAATTCGACTCAGACTTGGCCTGACTATGATGAATTCGATGCAATCGCTGTGTGATAAGAATTAGCCCTAATCTGTCATCCCACTTTTGTGGCAAACGAATATTAGCGTGATTAAAAAGCGCGAAGCCGTTGAGCGCTACCTCAAATATAACAATCGCCATTGCAGGTATGCCAAATGCCACTACCGCAGAGGCTTTTACCCCCAAACTAATTGCAATTTCGATAGGATGAAAGCGAAGACCCGTTGTAGTATCAACATGGCTATCGGCATGATGCATTTTATGTACTCGCCACAACAAGGGTATGGTATGAAACAGTCGATGCTGCCAATAAATAATCACATCTTGCACAACCACGCAAAGCACTACTACCAATGTAGCAGGAAGTGTATTAACAACGTTAAATAGGCCAATTTCATTGGTTTGAGCCCACGCTGACACGCCTATTAATGTAGTAGGTAAAAGCACTCTTGCAACGAGGGCACCGAATACCACCATAGCAAGGTTACCTACCCAGCGGGACTTTCTATTTAACACGGCCTGTCGCGCAGGTTTGTAGGCTTCGAGCACTGCCATAACAGTGAAAACCCCTAAAAACACACCTAGTCTAATAATTGACGTATTATCCATGATAAACGTTACCTACTACCGTTTTCTGACTCTACCCGCTTAAGTGTGAAAAAGCCCCCAACAATACGAGTAACTAACGTAATTAAACACGCTGCTGCGAACAAATAAGCCAACACTGGAAAGTGGCTTGGCCATATGCAAAATGCTAAGAAGACAACTATGGTCTCGCTTCCCTCAGTTAGCCCCTGCATATAGTAAAAACTTTTATTTTGAAACTGAGGGCGGTCTATTTGAAACTTCTCAGCTGCGATGGCAAACGCCAAGAAGCTACTACCTGTCCCTATAAAGGTAGCCAGCAATACCATTGCAGGTACACCCCACAATGCAGGGTTTGCTATTCCAAATGCCAGAGGGATAGCGGCATAAAATAAAAAGTCTAGGCAGATATCAAGGAAACCACCCGCGCTACTACTGCTTTTTTGATAACGAGCAAGTTCACCATCAATACCGTCAAAAATCCTATTTCCTATAATGCAAACCAGTGCCGCCCCCCACCAGTTAAGAATAATAAAGGGAACAGCGCATAAGCCTATCAGGAAGCCCGCGACAGTTATTTGATTCGGCGTTATCGCAATTTTATCTAGGCCTACAATTAAAGGCCTTAGTACAGGTTTAATAAAAGGGGTAATTTTGGCGTCTAGCATTTTGATAACTCTATTATTTCGCCACCTGCAGCAATGGCATCTTCTTTGTCATGTGTGACCAAAACCGCAGGTATATTATGAATGTTTAACTGCTCAAACGTCCATGTGCGAATGTGCTCTCGCAAGCTAGCATCTAATTTACTAAAAGGCTCATCGAGCAACACTGCCTTGGGTTGTGAACTTAGGGTGCGCAGCAACGAAACCCTCGCCTGCTGACCACCCGACAGAGCGCTCACCGATCTTTTTTGCATGCCGTTAAGCTCGACCGTTTCAAGCATAACTTCAATAGCATTTATTCGTGCTTGTTTATTGGCAAACCTACCTTTTGGCATGGCAAAGGCAATATTCTCTTCAACGGTCATATGCTCAAATAACAATGCATCCTGAAACATCACCCCGATATGACGACCATGCGCAGGTTTGTGTGTAATGTCCTCGCCGCTAAGCAAGATACGCCCAGTAAAATCAAACGGCGCAGACAGTTGCCCCGCTATGGCTTGTAATAGCGTTGATTTCCCAGAGCCACTTGGCCCCATTACTGTCAACACTTCACCTGCATTCACGCGCGCACTTAACTTTACTAATTCTGCGTCACCATTTGAGATAGCTAATTGTTGAAGGTCAAGCACGTTTTTATCCTTTGACATCGCTCACCCTTTTTATGCGACTATCATTGTTGATACTCATGAAACACCTTGTTTAGGATTGAACATGAAACGAGGCAAGGTCCACGCTAGTACAAACCCTATTAGTGGTAATGTGGCTTGAATGATGACGTAAACAGCGCTAAGACGTGTACTGCTGCCTGATGCTGATGCTACTGCTTCAGTAGTTACTGTAGGAATAACGCCCCCCGATGCCAATAATGTTGGTAAGTATTGGCTGAAACTGATAGCAAGGCCTAAAGCCCACGCAATAAGGATAGCCCCTAGCATCAACGGCAATTTAATATACACAAACACTTGCCACGGTGACTTACCAAGGCTTTGTGCTACCACAATATAGCGAGCGTCAAATTTACGATACGCTATAGCAAGCGACAAATAGACGTACGGCACAACGTAAACCATATGAGCTATATATGTATGAAACCATGTGGCAGATTGAAGCACTAACTGCTGCAACCAAACTAACCCGTACAAAAACGCAACGCCTGGAACAAGCAGCGGTAAAAACACTGAAACGGAAAAGACGAATGACATTACACGCTTTGTCGGTTTTAGTACCTGGCTTTCCAGTGCAAACAACACTAATAACACAGACGAAGTACTTACTAGCCCTCCAAGGATGAGTGTGTTGCTTAATGGCTTTTCAATAGCGTTAGCTACTGTTTGCCAATGCAACCATGTCGTATCTTCAGGGAGTAAATTCGGAAATACCCAGTAGGACGCCACTGAATACGCAAAAGTGCTATACATGATGGTGCCTATTAGCACCATATAAACAGCGAATATAGACGCGCCAGTTACCACTACGGCATTATCAAAAAAGCGGCGATTACCATTTACTAAAAGCGCTCGCCCTAGTACCACAACAATACGCTCACCAACAATAAATAGCCCCAGTGCTGCGCTTGATATACCGACCTGCAGAAGAGCACCAGCAGAGCCTAACAATCGCATCGACAAATCAATATGATTGAACCAATGTAGAACGGCTACGGCAAGCGTACTGGGATTATTCGGCCCCAAAATCAATGGAATTTCTACGTTTGAAGTTGCAAATACTAATACCGCAAGCAACGGTAATCGAATTTGAGGAAAAATGGTTGGCAGGACCAACAAAAAGAATCGCGCTACGCTGGAGTAGCCTAACGATGCGCCTACGTTGCTGTATCCAGATATTTTTTTGGCCACAATCGGCTGAGACATCACCCCAAGCGCCATCAGCAAAATAAACGGTAATTCTTTAAGTGCAAGCGCAAACAACACGCTTAAACCATAAGGATCGTGGGGAAAGCTATGTGCTGACGTTGTCACCAAAATATCGGTGTCGGTAGTGAATAAACGGGCGAAAAAGCCCGATGGACTCAACACGAAAAGCAATGCAATGGCCGCAGCTGCATGAGGAAAGACTAAAAATGGACTTAGCAATGCCTGCAATTTTTCGACAAAGCGAGTTTGATAGCACCACGCGAGAAGACAACACGCGCCAATAAAGGCTAACGATGTAGAGCCAAGGCCGGTGAATAGCGATAGCAACATCATTTTGGCAATACCGTTTGTTGCGAACAAGGTTGCAAACGGTTGAGCGCTGAATTGCGTTGCACCTATTGCAGGGAAATAGCCTAAAGCTGGAAATACAACGCCCACAAAGCCACCCACAACCGGCACACACAAAATGCATAACAAAAGCCACCTAGCGGTAACGGTGAAAGAGGTAAACATCAGTAGCGCACTCCGTAGCGCTCATACCAAGCATTACGAATAGCGTCAGCCCAACTTGAATGAGGCTCTGCTATCAGCTTAACCGTCTGTGATTTATCCAGTGCTGAAGGGTGCCCCCCCTCTTGGTCAAACAAAGCCCTATCGCTTGGGCTAAGTAGCGATAAATCAAGTACAGACTCATCTCCCCATACCTTTAGTTTTTGTTTTTGCGCTTGTGCCTTGGGTGATAATAAAAAATCTACTACGGTCTTCGCCGCGGTTTTTACTGAAGAGTTGTAAGTCAACCCTACAAAATGTACGTTGGCAAGACTGCCGTCATGCATAACATAGGTGCGTATGTCTTTAGGAAGATCAAAGCGTTCTACTGCACTTGGGATCTCTGCCGCTGTGAATGAAAATGCTATCGACAACTCGCCTGTGCCCATTAACCGTTGTAACTGCGATGCTTGCCTTAGCATGGTTTCACCACGTCGCCACATGACAGGGTGCAACGCGTCTAAATACTGCCAAAGTGCGGGAAGTACGCTATTAAGCGCACTTTCACTAACGGGTTGATAGAACACATTTTGTCTATCTTCGTTTAGGGCAATGATGGCATATTTAAGAAAAGTAATTCCAAGGTAGTCACTGGGTACAGGATAAGTAAATCGTCCGGGGGACTGTTGCGCAAATTCTAGCAACTCATGAATAGTTTGTGGCGGTGGAATTGCTAAGTGTTGTAAGTGTTGCTGGCGATAATAAAAAACTAATGATGCTTTACCCCAAGGCGCTTCCATTCCGAGTGTTGATTCCCCGAAATCCGTCACCATCGCTGTATTTGCGTGTGGGTTGGTCAAGGGGAAATATTTAAGTGATGATACCCAGTTTTTGGTTAATAACCCATGCTCTTTCATAGCAGCAAAGTTTTCACCGTTGATCCAAATAAGGTCTACACTGCCGTTTGTATGATTTCCCGCGGCCTTTTCTGCCAATACGCGTGATACTGCATCACTTGTATCAGCAAGTTTCACATGCTGAAAGCGAATGTTGTAATGTTGCGAAACTTGCTCGCTTACCCACTGCAAATAGCTATTTACCTGAGCACTACCGCCCCATGCATAAAAGTGCACGGTTTCGGTATCTTGTTTTTCGTTGTTACCTTTTCGCGGTAATGAGTGAGTTACAAGATTAGTGTCTTGTGCCGCCACACTTGGGCTACACGTATATAAAAAACACACAGCAACCGCAGTTAGCCAAGTTTTAACGAGAACTTCCATTAACTCAAACCAACCGCGGCATGAACCATAGAACTTATCTGCGACGCCACGTGTGATACTTTTCTACGTAATTTAGTAGCTTTTCCGGCGCATTAGCGCGCTTCCAATTGCCAGCTGCATATTTCGCGCCCTCAGCCCATGTAGGATACGCGTGAATGGTACCAAGAATTTTATTAAGACCCAGATCGTATTTCATAGCAATGACAAACTCAGCAAGTAAATCCCCAGCGTGTTCAGAGACAATCGTTACACCTAGAATTTTATCTTTACCTGGTGGCGTGAGCACTTTAATGAAGCCCTTGCGCGCGCTCTCGGCAACCGCTCTATCTAATTCGGCAAACTCATAGCGCGTTACTTCAACCTCTATACCTTGTTCTTTAGCCTCACGTTCATTAAGACCCACGCGCGCCACCTCAGGGTCAATAAATGTTGTCCATGGAATTACGCGGTAATCGACTTTAAACTTCTTAAAGGTGCCAAACAGAGCATTTACCGCCGCATACCATGCTTGGTGCGCTGCAACATGAGTGAATTGATAAGGGCCTACCACGTCACCAGCTGCAAAAATGTTTGGCATTAATGTTTGTAAGTACTCGTCAGTTTCGATGGTACGGTCAAACTGAATACCTAAATCTTCAAGACCAAAGCCCGTGAGCCTTGCTTTGCGACCAACTGCCACAATGACTTCATCATATTCGATAGCCAGTTCGTGCCCTTCTTTTTCAGCGATAAGTACCTTCACACCGTCCTTGTGTTCAAATCGAAGTGCTTTGTGTGATGTAAGCACATTTACACCGCTCTCTCGCAGCACTGACTCTGCATATTCGGCAACGTCAGCATCTTCTCGCCCCATCAACCGTGGCGCCAGCTCAACTTGTGTAACGTCACTTCCTAAACGAGAAAATGCTTGTGCTAATTCACAACCGATCGGCCCACCGCCAAGCACAATAAGCTTTTTGGGCGCATCTTCTTTGTCAGCAAATTTTGTCCAAAGAGTGTCAGAAGTTACATACCCACTGTCTTTAATCCCCGGCAAATCAGGAACAAAAGGCGCGGCCCCCGTAGCTACAACAATATTCTTTGTTCTTAGGGTTTGAATACCACCATCATTTTTCTTAATTTCTACCGTCCAAGGGTCGATAATTTTGGCGTAGCCTTTGACTACATCGACGCCCAGATTAGTGTAACGCTCAACACTGTCATTTGGCGCAATAGCCGCAATAACGTCGTGGACCCTAGACATAACATTTTTAAAAGACATTGTGGGTGTGACCGCATCTAAACCATAGCTGTCTGCATTTCGCATTTGAGTAGCAACTTTTGCAGATTTAATAATAGCTTTACTTGGCACACAGCCATAATTAAGGCAATCGCCGCCCATTTCGCCTGCTTCAACAAGGGTTACTTTTGCTTTTACTGCCGCTGCAATATAACTTGTTACCAAGCCACCCGCGCCTGCACCAATTACAACCAAGTTGCGATCGAAGCTCTTTGGTTTCGTGTAGCCTTTATAAACGCGACGACGATTTACAACCGCAACAATAGCTTTCGCAATCCAGGGAAAAATACCGAGCAACACGAAAGAAAAGATAAGACCCGGAGATACAATGCCGGCTAAGCTATCAATTTGCGCCAACTGCGTTCCGGCATTCACATACACTACGGTCCCAGCAAGCATACCCACTTGGCTAACCCAATAGAATGTCCATGTCTTAAGTGAGGTAAGACCCATTAATAAGTTGATAAGAAAGAAAGGGAATACTGGCACTAAGCGCAGCGTAAATAAGTAAAAAGCGCCCTGCTTTTCAACGCCTTCATCAATCTTGTTAAGTTTATCCTTAAACTTATTGCGCACCGTATCTCGCAATATGAAACGCGACACAAGAAAAGCAAGCGTAGCACCAATGCTTGAGGCAAATGAGACAATGACAAGCCCTTGCGCTAGGCCAAACAGTGCGCCAGCCGCAAGAGTCAAAATAGCAGCTCCTGGTAAAGACAGCGCCGTCACAGCCACGTAAACTGCGAAAAATACGCCAATGCTGACTACAGGGTTCGCTTCTATTTCACGCTGAAAAGTAGTCAGCGATCCCTTCATACCTTCCAAGGTTAAATAACTATTTAAGTCGAAATAGAAGAAGCCTGTGATAGCAGCAGCAATCACTGCCAAAAGCGCTATTTTTTTAAACATTGTGATTCTTACCCCTTAAAACGCATACTGCATGGTAACTTGTGCATGTCTTGGCACATTCGGCATTACCAAGGTTGCGCCAAAATAGCCGCCTTCGAACAATGGTTGCCAGTTCTCTTCGTCAGTGACATTAATAATGTCTAAACGCAGGCGCAAATCGTCGTTCACAAAATAGTCTGCATTTAAGTCTATTGTATATTGGTCGCGTATTTTAACAGTTTGTAAGAAATCAAGCGGGAATGACTTGGTATACAAAGCACTTGCTCCTACACGCACGTCATCACTTACCTGCCACCCAGCATTGATAGAAATAATTTGCGGAGGAATTCCCTGTACACGTGAATTAGAAGGTGCGAATGCCGTAAATGACGGCGATCCGACAGCATTGCCTTCAATTATATCAGGGCGACTGTTGTCAAATGCATCGGCAACTTGTGACGTACCTTGAAATGCCGCTGAATCATCAAAACGTGCATCAAGATAGCTATATGCAGCATTAACCCAATAATCATCTGCTTGATAGAACAGTTGTAGTTCTACCCCTTGGGTTTTAACGCCGCTATTACTGCCGTCACGATTTCGCAAGCTACGTGTTTGGTCAAAAACAGACGCCTCGGCATACCAAGTGTTACTCGGGGCGTATTTAATGCCAACCTCGTACAGGGTATTTTCAGTAGCAAAGTTTAACGGATTTATTTCGTTGTTGCCGCCAAGCACAGTTCCGCCCGCCATACTATTAGACGTAGCGTCATTCTCTGAGAAAGCAGCATAAACATTTACAGCATTGTTGAGCTTATATAATGCGCTTATTTGGTAACTAGTGAGGGTATCACTATAGCTGTCTGACGCCGCCTCTACCCCTTCTGGCGCTAGAGGATCACGTGCTTCAACATCGTAGTAATCCATGCGAACACCAGCAATGGTCGAGAACCTGTCGGTCCACGTTGAGCGTTGCTGCAACGCTAAACCTGTTTGCCATGCTGTGGAATCGGTTGTATCTGAAAGATTAAAATCGCCAGCCCCATCCCCATCAAGGTCGTATTGCGCACCAGGTGATACAAACACGCCCGGACGCAATTCTACTAAACGCGCTTTTTGCGTATCGGTGAGCTCAATAACACGATTAGAAAGCGGCCCTGTTAAATCAATCGGGTTGTCAGCTTCAGTTGTAAATTGACTGTAGCCAAGCACATCGTTGTAGCGAATAGCCAAACCAAATGTAGTGAGTTGCGAATTATCCCACTTAACATCCACTTCAGTACGGTTTTCAAAAGTGTCAGCACCATCAATAATCTCTACAAAGCTATTTTGTGCAATTTCTTCGCGCTCTAGATACTGATAATATGACACATTGCGCACTGCCATTTGCTCAGAATATTGATACTCAACGTTACTGCGCAAAATGGTCGTTTCAGCACCATTGATATCGTTTGGATTAGTAAATACGCGATTTCTACGGATAACCACTTCGCCGGTAGGTGAAATAATAGCGCCAGCACCAGGGACAGTGCTACCGTTGGCTTGTACGCCCTGCCCAGTAATATAAATACCGTTATCGATTAAATCTTGTGTAGGACGGTTAATACCAGCATTGTCTGGGTAATCAGTGTCATAATATTCTGCGCTAACGTCCCACGTCAGCACGTCACTTGGCGTATAGCGATAGGCTACAAATAAATTGGTACTTTCTCGATTTGCAAAGTCATAGAAACTACCATGGTCTAGGTACTCAGCACTTACGCGAACCCCACTTTTACCTTCCTCTATGGCAGTGCCATAGTCAACCTGTGCAGAGTATTGGTCCCAACGTCCAGCGCGCAGCGTTACTTTGCCCTGACTTTCTGCAGTGGGCGCTACCTTGGTCTGTAAATTAACAAAGCCGCCGTTGCGCTGCGTGCTACCAAACAACACCGGTGAAGGACCTTTTACAACGTCAATTTGTTCAACACTATTAAACGATAGTGGTAAACCAAAACCATTATTACCCGCTTGTCGACGCACTCCGTCTTGAAATAGCTCTCCTAACTGTCCGCGGATACTAGGCAAGCTCGGCGTACCAAAACCGCTAGAGGCATAGGCATTTGGCGCAGCTTTCACAATATCGTGCAAGTCATTGATGTTGAGCGCTTCTATAGCCTCTGCTGATAATGAAGTCACTGAACGCGGTGTTTCTGCTGCGGTTAAACCATCGCCAAATAGCCCGTTTAAGGTATTGTCGCCTGGGTAGAGTGTATCAAGTGATTGCTTATCACCTTTTACTTCAACCACTTCAATATCTGATACTTGTTGCGCCGCAATCCCCTGACTTACGGCAAGCGCTAATGCACTAGCGGCTACGCCAATTACTTTTCTCATTTACCAATCCAATTTTTTATTTCTTGTTCGACAAGACCGATACGTACTCTGAAAAATTTCAGCACATATTTATTTTCAATAACAAAAACTTTTTGAAATTATTTTTTTGAACACTCGTTCTATTGTGTCACATAATTAAAACTCGGAGCTATTGTGCAAAACACTCAATCAGATATTTCTAATCGTTTAGGCTGGGCGCTACTGTCACTGCGCATCACCATTTTCATTGTCATGTTTGTCTGGACACTCGACAAGTTCGTTAACCCTGCTCATAGCATGAAAATTTTTGAACACTTTTACGGCATTGGCGGTTTAGCTGAAACGGCCGTTTACATTATGGGGGCACTTCAGCTAGCCCTTGTATTGGCATTTTTAGCAGGCGTTGCTAAACGTTACACTTACGGCCTTATATTTCTGCTTCACGGTGGGTCAACGTTATCGTCATTCCCACAATACATTGATGCATTCAATAACTTGTTATTTTTCGCTGCATGGCCGATGTGGGGTGCGTGCTTTGCCCTTTATCTACTTCGCGATGCTGATACCCGCTTTACACTTTCAAAATAAAATAATGCGATTACGCTATTTGGCAGCGGCATAGAGCTGCTGCCATTCGCTCTCGCTCACTGGCATGACACTTAAACGGCCACCTTTTTTAACTAACGGCAATTCAACAATAGCGGGCATCGCCTTTATTTCTGCCAAAGGCAATACCTTGTGAAATTTTTCGACAAATTTCACATCTACGCGAAACCAGCGCGGTGATTCTGGCGGTGATTTGGGATCGTAATAATTAGACTCAGGGTCAAATTGCGTGGCGTCTGGATAACCTGCTTTAACAACTTCAGCGACACCCGCAATACCAACGTGTTTACAGCTAGAGTGGTAAATAAACACTCGATCACCAAGCGCCACATCATCGCGTAAAAAGTTTCTGGCTTGATAGTTTCGCACACCGTCCCAAGGTTCGGTCTGGTTTTCTCTATTGGCCAAATCGTCAATGGAAAACGCGTCAGGTTCTGTTTTGAATAACCAATAAGCCATAATAGCCCCAGTGATAAAAAGTGTGTTAAGCGAAAATCGTTCTGTCAGTCTTAGAATGCATTCAAGACATTATAATTTTTCTTGCGTGTCGACCTTTTGTGATACGTTTCAACAACATGGTAGGTCTACACGATACATGCTACTTTACTCGGTGTTTATTTGGAATAACCAAGTCACACGCCTCATTCACTTCCTAAACGAGTTTATGGTAAACAAAATCTAGCGTAAATGTGAAAGCATTCTGCCAAACAAAGCGCTGTAATTTAATGACAGTGCTATACCGTCTATCCAATAAGACTGTTATAATTACCCCTCAAATCTGAATTCTGCTCACGCGCATTTCAGCCATTTTCTGTTTTATCTAGATGTGAATACTATGCAAGCCACCATAAAAGCCGACCGCGGTCTGTTTTCTTACCCAAAATATTGGCCGCACTGCCTCGGGACAGCGCCTTTCTTACCAATGTCGAAGGAAGAGATGGACGCTCTAGGTTGGGACAGTTGTGACGTAATTTTGGTTACCGGCGATGCGTATGTTGACCATCCAAGCTTTGGAATGGCTGTTATTGGTCGGGTACTTGAGGCACATGGTTTTCGCGTAGGCATCATCTCTCAGCCCGACTGGACCAGTAAAGATGACTTTATGAAGTTGGGTAAACCCAACCTGTATTTCGGTGTCACTGCGGGCAATATGGACTCAATGATCAACCGCTATACATCAGATAAAAAGTTGCGCCATGATGACGCCTACACTCCGGGGAATGTTGGCGGTAAACGACCAGACCGCGCGGTAACTGTTTACTCACAACGCTGTCGGGAAGCATTTAAGGGCGTACCTGTGATCGTTGGCGGTATCGAAGCAAGCCTAAGACGTATTGCTCACTATGACTATTGGAGCGAGAAAGTACGCCGCTCAGTGTTATTTGATTCAAAGGCCGATATGCTATTTTTCGGTAATGCCGAACGCCCGCTTGTTGAAGTTACACACCGATTAGCAGCAGGCGAGAATATTGCCGATTTACGAGACATTCGCGGAACGGCCATTATCGTTAAAGAAGCACTGCCAGAGTGGCAAGGGGTTGATTCGACATCATTAGATAGGCCCGGAAAAATAGATCCGATCCCTAGTCCGTATCAAATGGAACCTGAATGCGACTCTCAAGACAAAGACGCTAAAAGCAGTGAAGCGCCAGAAGCCACGCCTATTGTCATTCAACCTGCTCAAAAGGAAAAAGAAAAACGCAAGCCGTGGGAAAACGTCTACGTAAAACTACCAGCCTTTGAGACAGTAAAAGATAACAAAGTACTTTACGCCCATACGTCGCGTATCTTACACCAAGAAACCAACCCTGGCTGTGCAAGAGCCCTGATGCAGCGCCACGGCGATAGACATATTTGGATCAACCCGCCGGCCATGCCACTAGAAACAGATGAAATGGACGCGGTGTTTGACTTACCGTATCAACGCGTACCTCACCCTGTTTATGGCGATGCAAAAATTCCTGCGTACGATATGATACGTTTTAGTATCAATATTATGCGTGGCTGTTATGGCGGGTGCACATTCTGCTCTATTACCGAGCACGAAGGTCGTATTATTCAAAGCCGCTCTGAAGATTCTATTATTCGAGAGATTGAGCAAATTCGCGACACTGTGCCTGGTTTTACTGGTGTTATCTCTGATTTAGGTGGCCCAACGGCAAACATGTATCGATTGCGCTGTAAGAGCCCGAAGGCCGAAGCAACCTGCAGGCGCCCGTCTTGTGTTTACCCCAGTATCTGTGCGCATATGGATACTGATCACAAGCCTACCATCGACTTGTATCGCCGAGCGCGTAACCTGCCAGGTATTAAAAAAATACTTATTGCATCGGGTGTACGCTATGACCTTGCCGTGGAAGACCCTGAATATGTGAAAGAGCTTGCGCTTCATCACGTAGGCGGCTATTTGAAGATTGCACCAGAACATACCGAAGAAGGGCCGCTTTCTAAGATGATGAAGCCAGGAATGGGCAGCTACTATCGCTTTAAAGAGTTGTTTGATAAATACTCACAAGAAGCAGGTAAAAAGCAGTATCTTATTCCTTACTTCATTGCTTCTCATCCGGGAACAACCGATGAAGATATGCTGAGTCTGGCCATTTGGCTAAAAGAAAATAAATTCAAGCTAGATCAGGTACAGAACTTCTATCCGTCACCTATGGCTACAGCGACCACTATGTACCATACCGAAGTGAATTCGTTGCGTAAGGTCACCAAAGACAGCGAAGAAGTGCCCTCTGCTAAAGGGGAAATTCACCGAAGACTACACAAGGCGATGCTGCGTTATCACGACCCGAAGAACTTCGCACAAATACGTGAGGCTTTGATAAAAATGGGACGTGAAGACTTAATTGGCCGCGGCCCGCAACACCTTGTGCCACCAGAGACAGCCGATGAGAAGCGCCAAAAAGCATCTCGAGGTCGACGTGGTGAACGTGCGCTAACTAAACACACTGGCCTTCCGCCGTCGTTTCAACGCAAAAATACGAATAAAGGCAAGAACGGGTCAAAACAAAATCGCAATAGTGCGGGGCAAGCCAATAAGAATGGCCGGTCAGGGACTTCTGCATCTAGAAGCAACACTTCAAGATCAAAACAGCCGAGTAACAAACATTAGAAAAGCCTCTATGTTACTTTGGCTAGGCCAACGTTTGATAAAAAAGCGCCGTTAAGGCGCTTTTTTATGGGGCTTGGTGTTGTTATCAGCTTATCAAAAGGCGCTCTCAAACATCACTGTTTTTACAAGAAAGCCCTTCTATAACTTGCGTTTCACCCGTTTGGTTATTGCGCAAAACACATTTTTCACCCTGTTTTAGCAAACTAAAAGTAAACACTGGATTATCGTGACGCCCTTCTATTGGCAGTCCCCTATCATCTTTATGCACTTTTCGTTCGATAGAAAGTTCAGAGGAATCTGTGAAGACATTATCAGCAAGCGTGATATCAATACCGCCATACCAAGCGCTAATAGCCTCTGCGATACTTACCTTTTGCGATAGCGAAACCGAGGTAAGCGTTGCAGGAGTTGCCTCATCAGATTGCGTCAGCATACATCCTCCCATTAACGATAACGTAAGTAGCGATGCTCCAACGTATGCTGCGTATCTCATTACTTGGGCTCCGAAATAATTGGCTCGTTAATTTTATTGTGTAAAAACAAGGCTTCTTTTCTTTCATCCGGCGTTTGAATTGACAATAAACTTTCTGCCTGAGCATGACTTGAAGCACGCTCTTCAATTGGCTGGACCGACGTTGCCACTACTGGACATGTACCTGTTTCTGAGTATTGTAACGCCGCAGATAACATCCCTTCTTCAGGATCGCCTAAACCTTTAGTGAAGTCGTCTTGCACTTCACATCCAGGTAGTTCAAAACCAAAGTTAGGCGTAGTTGTGGGCATAAAGCCGTCGGCATAGTCGCCAAAGCCCTTATTATTCACGCCCTGAAACTGAATGGTAAAGTAGGTTTCACCACAGTTATCAGTTGGATAGAAACCGTAGGGCTTACCACATGTCGTTGAACCAATTTGAACCACTTCAACATCTATTCCACTTAGCGCATTCATAACCGCCTCACTGGCAGAGCATGTGGCGCCAGTGGTAATAACATAAACACGAGTTAACGATAAACTAGGTAGTACGGCATCAGTTAACACACCTTCCACGTAATCTATTTCGTTTGAGTAAAAAGGCGTGGGTCTAATAATGCTTCCCGTCACAGGATTTCTTGTCGGATTCTTATCATTAAATCTTAAAGTTTCAAACGTGGCGTTATTGGTTTGACTAGGGCCTGCAACCATATACGACATCTGAGATGCCAAAGCCAATAAACCACCACCGTTATAACGTAAGTCAATGACAAGTTCTGTTACGTTCTCATCAACAAATTGATTGAAAGCCCCTATCAACCCTTCTTGTGCAGTCCGAATAAAGGTATTGAATTGAAAATAGCCCATTTTGCCTGAAGCGGTATCCAGCACTTTTACGTTTTGTACTGGAGAAACCACTATATCACCTGATGTAATCTCAGTAGACAAGGTCGAACCGTCTTGCAATTCAAACTCGAAACTTACGGTTGTGCCAGCATTTTCAGGAAACAACCCAGCATTTATAAGGTTCACGCCAGACTGGGTATTATCGTTCACAAAATCAACGCCATTAACACGCGTTAACTTGGCACCGCGGGGCACACCAGCTTGTGCTGCTGGTGAATTATCTTCGGTATATCTCACTACAAGCTCACGCGGTGGCGTATTGTTTACAAATTCCCAGTCAAAACCATAACCTGAAGAAACGCCCGATTGTGACAGCTGATTATATTCGTCAGTAGCCTGAGAAAAATGGAAATTGTCTTTTGGCGTATTGCTTGGCGTTAACTCAGTGGTTTTTAACTGGTCAAAATAGCCAAGTACAGAGAAGTTTTCAGGGTTGTTGTCTGGAACTTCGTCATACCAAAGATATGTGTCATTGGTCCACGAGCGTAGCCAAAGTTTTTCATCCATGGCTGTGCCTTGAGTATCAGGATATGGTTCGCCAGTAAACGGGTCGATGCCAGTTCTTGGTGACGCGCATTTTGCAATGAAGTTTGACTGGCTTTCGTAAACACCTGCTTCCCACTCACCGGTTTCGGGTGTGGTTGGCGTTGTAGGAGTGGTTGGCGTTGTCGGAGTGGTAGGCGTTGTAGAACTACTGCCACCGCCTCCTCCGCATCCCGCGAGAAGAGAAACCGTTACCGCCAGTGCGACTGAAGAAAGCTTGCACACTTTTATCATTTGAAAACGTCCTTAATGTTTTGTTACTGAATGACACACACACTCGTCAATACCATAAATCTTGCCAGATAGTGCCACAGGGAATTTGACGCTTCTACTTAGCTTTTAGCTAAAATGTTTCTAAATGTGTTTATGCTAGAGCAAAGCGTAACGCTTTACTGCTGGTTGAAATCTTAACTATGACCTGTCATATATCGATTTCGTTGCATTACGTTTTGTTTAGCTTCTGTTTGCCGTGTGGCGGTGCTTAGTCTTTTTACCGTATAACAGTAATAAGGTTTTGGCGTTGGATAGAAATACAAACGAGGCGTATGGGAAAGAAAGAAAGGCTTAAAGAAGCAAGAGCATGTGACAGTTGTGGCGTGTTGGCATCCGTTCAATATCGAATAAATGTAGGAGATGGCTGGCTCATTGTGTGTAAGTCTTGCCAATCCAATGCCAAGCACCACCGAAACTATGTTTATGGTGGTACTTGGAAGCAAAAGAAGCGTAACTAAGCCTGTGTCACTGGTTGAGACGCGCTACGCTGCATAGCGTCGCTGTGTTGCCGCACCGTGTCTTCATTTTTAAACAAGCGATTGACTCGCCAAAAACTCCACAATACAAATACGGCCATGGGACCATTTAGCTGGAGCGAAGATACGGTGAAGAATGCTTCTGCATGCACTACGGCGTAAGTAATGAGCAAAAGTAAAACGCTAATGCCTGACAATAGCAGCCATATGGCTTTCGATAAGCCTTTGATTAGGATTGTCAGAACAACATTAAGTACCATTATCCCCCAGAATATGCCAATTAAAGACGATGCAGACAGCATATCGGCTATGGCAGTAAAGGCCAATGCACTCACACTTCCCCATACGGTGGCATACCACAAACGCGACGCTAAAAGTGGATGTGCTTTTTTAGCTAGCCATATTTCCACTCCCGAGACACAAAGCATAGTGAGCATTACACCAAGCACAAAGTACAGCCATTTGCTGATAAGACCTGCAAAGTCACCGAAATGAAGTCGATACATAGACCAAGCTAGTTGCTTACCCCACTCTCCATGCTCGTAACCCGCAACGCCAATATAATTTCCTGCGGTATCAAACCGGTAGCCTTCGGCATAAATCATTCTATTTGGCGCTTTTGCATATATTTCAATAAACTGTTCAGGCTCTCCGACTTCGTGCACAGTAAGAAATATAGGAGACTTTTCAGGTGCTAACGTCGTCATTTGCGCAAACGCTTTGCCAATGGCTGGCTTCCCTTCTTGAGGTGATAACACTGGATCAGGCGTAAATATCTGATCGATAACTGCTTCGCGGTCTCCTTCATAACTAATAGTCGCGACTGTGACAAGAATGAGTCCTGCCATACCAAAGTACGCACCTGTTACGCCAATCAGCAAATGAAAGGGTGCCGCCCACAACCCAAAGCGGTTGTGTAAATCGATTTGTGCCTGTTGCCCGTTACCTTTGCGGCGCAATTTAAAGGCGTCTTTCGTTATCCGCTTGTGTGCCACAATACCTGAGAATATCAACGCACAAATCACCGCGCCGAGCGCACTCACCAGTATCATTCCCCAGCTATGCGGCAAATTAAGATACAGGTGAAGGTCGACCAACATTTGGGTAAATCCCACATCTTCTTTCTCAAGTAAGTTTCCGTCTGTATCTGCAAAAAACGCTACATGATCGTTTTCAACCACTAATCGAGGAATATCCGACGTAGGAAAAACGACATACAAGTGATGAGTCTCTTGCGTATTGTTTTCCAAGAAACTGTCCATCGCTTTTTCTATGGCGCTTGGAGTTACATTTTCCATCTCTTGAATATGGGGTTGCTCCCATCGTTCGAATTCCAAGTGAAATACCGCAATGGTGCCTGATAAACACACGAGAAATAGTAGAACACTTAAAAATATGCCTGCCCAGCTGTGTGCTTGAAGTGCGCTTTGCTTAGTCATCTTATCCATTATTTTTATTACACCTTGCCCTACATGGGTAAAAGAAAAAGAACAGGCACACTAAGGCATGATGCGAGAGCATAAATGCCTAACGCTACGCCTTTATTCGCTGTAGCCAGATAATGATAAATTGCCGCTCCCCATAACAAGGGAAGAAGAACAACACCTAGGCCTAACTTTCCTGCAATAGAAAACGGAAAAATGGCACACAAGGCAAGGGTTACAAGGACACTCGCAAGCATCAACAAAACAAGTACCACTACTGTGTGGCCAATATGAGTTGCGGTACTTCGAAGGTTTAAATTAATCGGCCTAGGTAGAGGAATATTTCTCGGTGCCGGCAATATAACCTGATTTCTGGCAATGAAAGGCCATACCAATATGCCAGGTAAACATAAGGTGTAAAATACACCAAACTCCCACCCTAGCGCATAAGACCACATTACGCTTGACGCAATCCATATAAGTAGTGCTACTACAAAATGAGTAGTCGATTGAGCACGCCAGCTTTTATAGAGCAAAGCAATGGCTAATAAAATAAGAACACTAGCTAAAACAATAAGCATGAGGGCTCCTAAAAAGAGAAAGTCAAAGATGCATTGACTGTTCGCCTAACATCAAAAGGCGAGTGTCTTCCGGCAATGTCTACTTTTTCGATAGGAGTTTCTTCTACTTCGATTGTACCTTCTTGTGCGTTCACCTTAACAGATGAAATAGCGGAGATGGCGATTGTTAGTGCACTCAACGTTAATGCTTGTGTGTTCATAAAGGCTAATTAATGGTCTGTCATTGATCAATAGACCAGTATCCTAACAAAACACAATAAAAATGATAACCCTTATCATTTGTATTTTACAAACTAGAGCTAGCAAATAAAAACCCACTACAAGGAGTGGGTTTTGTTTGAGAGCTGAAAGGCTAGTTGCCACTTTTTTTCATTTATCAGTGTAGTGATTGTGTTGGTTTACTTTTTTACTCTACGACCCGCAATCAAGCCAGCGAAAAGCAGACTCAGCACGCCAAGTGACGCCGGTTCTGATGCTTGAATCGCACTACACTGAGGAAGAGAAGGGTCTTGTACGCATATATCAACCGCTTGCTGACCTATACCAAAAGAAAAGTTATCCCATGTAGTGATGCCACCTGGATCAGTGCCACCAACGCGCAACGATGAAACGAACACGGTTGGGTCAAAAACGATACCAAAAAACTCTGAATGGCCCGTACCAGATGATGAATTGAAATCAAACGTTGTTTCAACGCCAGTATCCGCATTGGTCAATATTAGCTGCATACCGCCACCATCATTATCGTAAACATCAAAACCAACCGCATTTACAGGTGATGCAAAATCAACGTCGAAGCTAATTAGTGACGCAGAGTTTCTGTCACCACCAATTGCTGGAGCACTACCGAGAACAGAGTTAGAACTTATACTAATTGAACTACCATTACCTACATTTGAGTAAGTATTTCCCGCAGCAGTGGTAATTCCGGTAGCGCCCGTGCCTGTGGCGCCGTCAATAGTGTCTACCGTGAAAGAATACAAGGCTGCTTCCCATGCTGCGCGAGCTTCTGCCAACGTCATAGTGACGCCGTTGTTTTGAACGCTTGAACCTTGAAATGTAATGATGGACGCGTTTGCTGTAGCCGATGCTATCAACGCGAATGCTGTGATGAATAACTTTGCTAGTTTCATTTATATATCCCTTTATGAATTAAGCGGAGACTTAAGTCCTTTCATTTCTCGAGTGATTCGTAAGCACAAATCTAGCCAAAAATTAACAAATTGATTTAATTATAGTTTTTATAAAACTCTCAACAGTGTGTAAATTTTACTGACACTAAAATTAAAGATTAGCAATAAAGAAACATAAAAAAACCGAGTGCGGTTAAACACTCGGCTTTTCTTTTTTTCTTGATACCGCTGTTATTACGCAGCTTCTGATTCACTCTCAGTTTCGTCAACATCGTGACTTAGCAGATATTCGAAAGCTGCCAGTGATGCCTTAGCCCCCTCGCCCATTGAAATCACAATCTGCTTGTATGGCACTGTGGTTACGTCTCCCGCGGCGAAGATGCCTGGTTCTGATGTATGACACTTGCTGTCGATGACAATTTCGCCATAAGGTGTCATTTCTACAGTATCTTTCATAAATTGGCTATTAGGTACTAAACCGATTTGAACAAACACCCCTGCCAACTCGCGAGTGTGAATCTCGTTAGTAGCGCGGTCTTGATATTCAATCGCATTTACTTTGCCATTCTCAGCCGTTATCTGACGGGTTGCCGCATTTTTGATAATGGTGATGTTGTCGCGCTTTTCAGCTTGGTCAATCAGCACTTGGTCAGCCTTGAGCTCAGGCATAAACTCGAATACTGTAACTGACTTAACGATCCCCGCCAAATCAAGCGCGGCTTCGATACCTGAGTTACCACCACCGATAACCGCAACATCTTTTCCTTTAAAGAAAGGACCATCACAGTGTGGGCAGTACGCTACACCGTTACCGATGTTCTCACGTTCACCAGGAACACCAAGTTCTCTCCAACGTGCACCAGTGGCCACAATAATAGAACGGGTCTTAATTTGTTCACCGGATGACAGCGTAATAGTCTTAACAATACCTTTTTCGATGCTATCGACACGTACGTGCTCTTTTAATGTAATATCGTAATCGCGAACGTGCTCCATCAGATTGCCAACAAGTTCTGGACCAGTGGTTTTCGGCACAGAAATTAGGTTTTCAATACCCATAGTATCTTTCACCTGACCACCAAATGTCTCTGCTACAATCGCGACTTTCAACCCCTTTCTCGCGCTGTAAATAGCCGACGCAACACCTGCTGGGCCACCACCGATGACAGTTACATCTTGTAGGGGTAAAGCATCACCTTTATTGGCAGACTTAAGGGTCGGGTCACGCTCTAGTAGTTTGTTGATTAGCACCGAAGCATCAACTTTACCGTTAGCGAACAGTTCACCGTTAAGGTATACACTTGGTACACCTTGGATGTCTCGTTCTGTAATCAAATTCTGATACAGACCGCCATCGATCATCTCCGTTTTGATATTCGGATTAAGCAATGCAAACTGGTTCAACGCCTGAACAACCTCAGGACAGTTATGGCAGCTCAAGCTAATAAACACTTCGAAATTCAGCGGTTCATTAACGGCTTTCACCATGGCTTTTACACTGTCATCAAGTTTAAGTTCGGTACCAGCACTATGAAGCATTGCTAAAATGAGTGAGTTGAATTCGTGACCGCCAGGAATACCTGAAAAACGGATACCCGTGTCTTCGCCGTCAGCTTCGAGTAAAAAGCTGATTGCACTACGTAGTTCGCCGTTTGTTTCACGCTCTTCAACGTTGAGTTTGTCGCTTACACCTGCGATGTCGGACAGAAACTGTACAAGCTCTGGACGCTTGCTATGTTCACCGGTCTGTACGACAAAGGTCACGTTTTTCTGCATTGTTTCGGTATAACCTTTCAATGCCTGTAAAATTTCTTTAGTTAACACGGTTGTTCTGCCTTATTTTCGACACGCCGATCCCCGCCAACCTATTGAAGGTCAACAACAAAGCGGAAATTGGAATTATTTAATGAAGGAGCGGATCCCCGCTCCTAGTATGGAATATGCCTCACGCCCAATTGATAAACCATGCGTAAGGCGTACTGAGCCTATCGCTTAGATTTTACCTACAAGGTCAAGTGAAGGCGCTAGCGTTGCTTCGCCTTCTTTCCATTTAGCTGGGCATACTTCGCCTGGGTTGTTCGCGACATATTGTGCAGCTTTTACTTTACGCACTAAGTCATCTGCGTCACGACCAATACCTTCAGAGGTAATTTCCATCGCTTGGATGATACCTTCAGGGTCAACAACAAACGTTGCACGGTCAGCAAGACCCATGTTCTCACGCATGCAATCGAAGTTGCGTGTAATTTCGCCTGTTGGGTCGCCGATCATTGCAAACTTAATCTTGTTGATTGTGTCTGAAGAATCGTGCCATGCTTTATGTGTAAAGTGCGTGTCTGTAGATACTGAAAATACCTCTACGCCGCGCGATTGAAGTTCTTCGTACTTATCAGCGATATCGCCAAGCTCAGTTGGGCAAACAAACGTGAAATCAGCTGGATAGAATACGAAAACTGCCCATTTACCTTTAATGTCTTCGCTGCTTACGTCTACAAACTCACCATCTTTAAACGCAGTTGCTTTAAAAGGTTTGATAGCAGTATTAATCAATGCCATGTTTAATTCTCCATTTATGGTTTTTAAATTAAATTCGCAAGCGGCATGCATACGAATATAAACTGTACGGTCATTATCAAGACTTGGTTTTACATTTAAGTGACGAATATCACCACGTGCAAAATTGTTGTCTCTTGAAACTGGAATTAAGAATAGCGTGAGCTTGTAGAAAAAACTAATTGGTAAAAATGAATCGCTTAATCAGGTTATTGAATCGAACGATTAATTTTTATCATCGAGGTACTTATGCGTGAACATATTTTAGCATCAGAAATAGCCAGAGTTGACGGTACACCACCGCTTTCCTCAACAGGTAAGCACGCCAAAATGGCAATGAGTCCTTTCGTATTTTATCGCGGAACTGCTCAATTATTTTACGCCGACTTAAGAAACGGCGTCATCACGCGACCTAGTGAACTAGATAAAATTCCGTTAACGAGTGTTGTAGGCGATTGCCATGCTGCTAACTTCGGCTTTCTCACTGAAGAAGGTTCTCACGGTGATACGGTAATTTTCGCTCCTAACGATTTTGACGATGCCTGTGTAGGACGCAGTTACTGGGACATCCTACGTTTTATGACGTCGCTACATCTAGTGTACGAGCATTGCAAAACGCCAAGCGAGAGCATTTGTCACGTTGAAGATGACGTGCGTTTGAAGCCTGTGATCAACACCGCTGATGTTTTACAAGCACAGTCTGCATTTTTAGACCAATATGTAGACACTTGTCGTCGAGTACTATTAGCACCATCAGTTATCAGAGAAGCGCAGGATACCCGTCCCGATAAAACGCCAAGCAAACTAGCTAAACTTTTTGACAAAGCCGTTGCGCGCAGTGCAAGCGGTCCAGCTTTTACTTCCAAGAGTGCGCTGGCAAGAGCAGTCCAGCTTAATGATGGTACGCTAGCGTTTAGAGAAAATAGAAGCAAATTTACGCCCCTCTCGCCTGATAACTATAAAAACCTCTATACTGCGTTTGCGCCCTACATGGATGACAACGTTGTCGACATCGTTCAACGCATCAATGCGGGTACTGGCTCGGTTAATTTAGCGCGTTACTACTTTCTAGTTGGGCCAACCAAGCCACACAACGAAACTCACTTTGCTTCTTGCCATATTGTTGAGGTGAAACAACAACGTGACGCGGCTCCCTTGCACTATTTTCCATCGCTTAACCCAGTAAATAGACTCAATGCAGCGCACCTCACCGCCCGCAGTCAGCGACGCATGCAGCGAAATCCTGACCTTATCTTGGATGAAGCTCGCTTTGAGGATGCACACTACCTTATTCGTTCTCGCCATCATGCGAAAGTGGGTATTGACCCAGAAGATATTGCGACAGGAAAAAAAGCCGTCGCTGGAGGCTTTGTTTATTTCGCTGAACTTTGTGGTTATACACTTGCACTGGCTCATTGCCGTGGCGACAGAAGAAGTACGCGATTCGCAGCGGCATCCGTTAACTATCTAGATAGAAACAAAAACAGCTTGGTAAGCAGCGCAAACATCTATGCCAACCAAGTTATTGAGGACTACAACTGGTTTGTCGACACAATTAAATCTAAGTAGTGATCAGTAAATATATAAAGCATGTATCTTTTGCGACTTAACCCTATGAATAAAATTACCCGTAAAACCTATCCTATTGTTTTATAAAAATAATTACTAAAACATACTGAATAGCGTTAAGTCATGTCTATCCGATAAAAAGCGATTTATTATCTCGCGATAATCTGCACTGAAACACATCGTTTGATAGCGATATGAACAAACGAGATAAAGGAATGACAACGTGAAAGGTATTTTTACGCTTTTAACGACAACTTTGGTCGCTAGCCTTCTAATAAACACCAGCGATGCTAGAGATATCACAAGCACAGCCAAAGATGATAAGAAATTGCCACCAGGCTTAGCGTGCAATAACAGTCAAGCTTACGTAACGTCAATTAACAAAATACAGGGAACCGGCAATCGCTCACCTGAGGTGGGCAATCAACATATCGTCGATGCAACTGTTACTGCACAACGTGAGAATGGTTTTTTCATTCAACAAACAGAAAGTGCCAGTGATAATGACGCAACGACCTCCGAAGGGTTATTTGTCATTGCCCCACTTAAAGTTTCCATTGGTCATCGTGTCATGGTTAAGGGAGTGGTAAATGAAGTAAACGCAATGACTACGCTTATGTCGAGTGTAGATGATGTTATAGACTGCGGCGCTGGTATTGCCATTAAACCTATTTTTTTGGATATGCCTTTGACCCTCGATTTGGAGACGGTCGAGGGCATGAAAGTAAAAATTAAGAATGCGACTGTGGTGAGCACTAATAACTTATGGCGCTTTGGTGAGCTTGCTGTGAGTAACACACTCAAACGACAGCCCTCTGATACAGCCATTCCACTCAGTGAAGCTTATCTCGCAGCAAGACAGCAGTCCGCTGACAATATAATTATCATTGAAGACAACAGCGATGCTAAGCACCCTAGCTCTTTAAGTTTCTATCCAACGTTTAGTTATGATAATCCAATTCGTATTGGTGACTCCCTCGGCGTTGTTGGGACAGTAAACGAAGCTAACGGAAGCTTTCGAATAAATCCGATTGAACCAGTTAAAATTAACTCAACACGAGAAGCGCTGCCAACTATTGAGCGGGGCAACCTATCGGTGGCAACGTTCAATGTACTGAATTATTTTAACGGTGAACGAGACCAAGAGGGCAACGTTAATTTCAATTATGACGGCAATCGTGGTGCGAAAGACTATAGCGCGTTCCTATTACAACAAGCCCGAATCGTAAACGCCATCATTGCATTGGACGCTGATGTAATAGGGTTGATGGAAGTTGAAAATGATGGATTTGCAGCCGATAGTGCTATTGCCTCTCTGACCCATGAAATTAACGCACAACTAGATGGCGACAAACACTATCGATTTATTAGTACAACTGACGGAACACCAGTTGGTACGGACGCAATAACCGTGGGGCTACTTTATAGAGAATCAGTGGTACTGCCTTCGGGAACGGCCCAAGTGATACCCATGCCAGAACAGCAGATTAATGCTACGAAGTTCGCGCGCATGCGCCCCACTCTCCTTCAAAGCTTTACACACATTGATTCGAACATTGATTTTGTCGTTGCAGTAAATCACTTTAAGTCGAAAGGGTCAAAGTGCGCCGAAGATTTATCTTCGCAGGTTTCTCAGCAAGATATTATTCAAGGTAGCTGCAATGCACTGCGCAATTCAGCCGCAGTCACTTTAGGCGAAGCAATGAGACATAGTACACTGCCCTTGCGGCAGATAATAATGGGCGATTTCAATGCTTATAGCGCTGAGGATCCAATTGCAGTGCTCACTGACTATTCTAGCGAAACTCGCGGGTATCCAATAAAAACCGCTACAAATACGCACTTAAATTCAGGTAAAGCAGTCGCTATTAACAAGGCTTACCACTTTATTAATCTCGCTGATAGGTATGATAAAAATGGGTTTTCCTATTGGTTTTATGGTTCAGAGCAAGTAGGCAGCCTTGATCACGTTCTTGTCAGTAGCTCAATGGCAAAACATGCTATAGATGCTACACATTGGAACATTAACTCGGTTGAAGCTTACCAGCTACAATACAACCAAGCGTTGCGTTATTTTAGTAACGAAAAAGGGTACGCCTTTTCCGAGGTTGGCCCCTATAGAAGTTCAGATCATGACCCCTTCATTGCCACGTTTCATTTAAGTAGTAACAATAATTAATCATATCTTGCTACAGACAACAGGTAGGGCGAAGTAACAAAGCACTTCTCCAGTACCTAGCGACTTAATAACAAAAAGGTATAAGCAAAAGGCCCACGCATTATCTTGAGTGGGCCTTTGTACTTTAGAGCAAGGTCACAGAATTGCTTACGCTTTTGCGGCGACCACACCCACTAAGTCAGACACGTCAGAATCATCTACTTCAATGCCGATTCGTTTAATATACTGGTCGCGCTTGCTCGCTTGAGTAGGTGATAAAGTACTTTGCATCAATACCTTTGCAGCGCGTTGAGCGCACTCTACTTGATCATCGGTTAGATCATCAGCTAGATGTATTTGGGCTACGACTTTCAATAGGCTAAGCGCTATTTGCTTATCTTTTGGAGACAATGTAAATGCTTGACGCAGGTTATTAAAAGCGGGCAACAAGCGGTTTTCTTTGTAATTTACCGTTGCCATATACTTCAGTTCTTTTGTTGTAAATTGAATCTCACTACGCTCAATTGACTCTTGATTCAGGTACTCATTCACCACCTGAGAAGTGAACGTATCACCTTCAATTTGCATCCTGAGTTTATCAAGAATTTTAACGCAGTGCTCACGCATGCCAAGCTCGTGAAATGCTTTCATTTTGTCCAAGCTGTCTTCTAACGACAAACCATCTGTTGACACGGTCTGCGCTTTCATTAGCGTTTCTGCTGCCCGTTTATCATCCTTTAAGCAAAGCACTCTTGCTTTAATGACATCTATTTGGCTATCTAACTGGCCTTGAATACCCTTCTGCACACGCAGCTCTTCAAGCTCCGATTCAGCGCGTTTAATAAACTTCTCGCCCTCGGCGCCACCTAAACTCGTCGCCAGATCTATCGTTGAACGAATAACATTGAGCACCAATTGGGGAGAATCATGTATAGAATTTTTGGCGTATTTTGCCATATTTTGAACGGCGGCTAATTGCCCTGTTTTGTCGTGATTCAGGCGCGCCAAATCCCATAACCGCTTGTTACGCTCTATGTTACGCGGCGCTAACCTACTCGCTTCTTTCATTTGCTCATAGGCCACGTCGAATTGCTCTTTTTCAATAAAATACTGTGCAAGCAAATCGTAAGTAGGAAAACGTGTATCATGTCGCTTTAGCAAATCATCAACGAGTAGCTGAGCTTCCTCAAGTTCGTCTTGCCTTAGCAACGCTTTAGTCAAACCTATGTGAACCCACGCGTGGTCCATGCATTGTTGCAACTCGCGAAAATAGTTTTCTGCCGTTTCGTAGTCTCGTAATTGTAGTAAACAGTCGCCAATAAGACGCTTAATGCGAGGGTGATATTCTACCAACGACATATCTTTTAGTTGTCGTTCTGCATAGTACATTGCGGTTGAATAATCAGACGTTTGCATGCAATACAGCATTTTATGCAGCTTGTATCGAATTTGAAGCAAGTGTTCAAAGCGCGTTTCTATTTTGTTTCGCTGTAAAGGCTTAACCCAGAAGTCGTCGGGCTGTAATTCGACAATACAATTAACCAGTTCTGGCGAGGTTTCTGCGCTTAAAAAAATAACCGTTGTGGTATCACTAATGTGATTAAGATGCTTGAGTTCTTCAAACAAATGAAAACCATCTTTGTCATGGCTGACGTTGAACGCTAGAAGCACAAAGTCAAACTGACGCTCTTCACACATTCGTATTGCATGAAATGCATTAAATGCACTGCGAACGTGCTTTATGCCTATTTGATGCAATGCTGATGTTATCACTTCATGCACTAATCCTTGGTTATCGATAACCAATACATGGAGGTCTTCCCGTGGAGTGGGACTAGGTATTCTTTGAGACATTTACCAATCACTTTATGCGTCTTCCCGAAGCCCTTGTTACTGAAATCAGAAAATTTCAGATTCCATAAGCTTATCTGCACGCTAAAGGAAGGCTAGTACACCATTACAGATAAGGTGTTAGTTGATACTAGCGTGCATACAGGCGACTTTTATTATTACTTTAAATCCTGCTTTTTAAATAGTAGCACTTAGTCGCCTTAGAACGCTAGGGTTACTTAGGAGGATCGATATGATCGTTCACACTACCGTTGACCCTAAACCATCCTGCAACTGAGTGACGAGCGCGCGTTGCGGGAAGCACTTCATGAGGAAACTGTTCACTGAGAAAAACTACGAACGTCCCTTTTTTAGGCAGTATTGAAATGCCCTCATTATCAAGTTCATCACGATATAAAACGAGTTCTCCCCCTTCAGATTGCTGCCACTCGTCATTTAAATAGGCAACTAAGGAAAGAACACGATTACTTTGTCCTCTGAACGCATCTACATGGCGTTTGTAAAATTTACCTGGTGCGTAACATGCAAAGTGACTTTCAAAAGAAAACAACCCCATAAAAAGAGAGCGATTTACGTACTGCTGCATAGCTTCACACCAAGAAAGCCATAATGCACCTTCTTCAGATGAACCAGTAATCCAGCATATCTGATCTCCTCTAACCGATTTAGCATGTTGAAAATCGTCAGCCCTTCCTATGCCTGCGGTTTTATATTCACGGCTATTCAACGTGTTCTGGCACGTGATAAGTGCGTCGACGACGAACTGAGGCAAGCCATTCTCTTGAATAGAAAACCCTTTTTCTACCAAATCAGTCACAACACTTTCAAATAATGCTTCGTCAAAAACATGTAGCGGTTGATGTAAAGCTAAGAGGTCTCGATTCATTGTATTAAGTGGTGCCTAGATAAAATTGGGTTTTAACAAAATTTGAAAGGGTTATACCGTTTGAAGTATGTAGTCGCAATATCTTTAGGCTTTCCAATCACCGCTATTTTTTTGTCGAGATAAGAAAAAATATTCATCACAGAAAAAGTCGCATATTTATTGCTTAACTATACTTATCTAAGAACAACGTAAGCACGCGCAAGTGTGTGATAAGCAGTAAATTTTATAAAAACAAGTAACCTTTGTTCCGCAACAAGCGTAAACAAAAATAAAGTAGCGAGTAATTCATGAGCCAAGATCAGACACAGATAGAAGAAACCGAACACCATTTAGATTTGAGAAACCTCCGCTTAGACGATTACAGCGACGTAAAAGCATTGATGGACGAAGTTTACGTGAATGTAGGGGGCGCATGGCCATATACCAACTACAAAGCGCAAGTGACTACATTCCCCGATGGCCAGATATGTATTGAAGATAAAGGCAAGGTCGTAGCCTTTGCTATTTCGGTTATTGTTGATTACGACCAATTTGGTGACAAACATTCTTACGATGAAATTACAGGTGATGCGTATCTCACGACTCACGATCCAAATGGCGATGTTTTGTACGGTGTTGAAGTTATTGTCTCGCCAGAATATCGTGGACTTAGGCTAGGACGTCGTCTTTACGAAGCGCGCAAAGAACTGTGTCGTAATTTGAACCTAAAATCAATTATGGCTGGCGGACGTATTCCCAACTACAAGAATTATGCCGAAGAAATATCGCCATACGAGTATATTGAGCAAGTAAAATCTAAAGATATATACGACCCTATCTTAACGTTCCAACTCTCTAATGGATTTGAGGTTAAGCAGGTCATGTCGGCCTATTTACCAGAAGATGAAGCATCAAAAGGCTACGCAACGTTGCTTCAGTGGCACAATATCTATTATGAGCCCGGTACCCCTTCGCTTATTGCCAGTCGCAAATCGAGTGCTCGCATTGGCTGTATTCAGTGGCAAATGCGTTACTTCAACAACGTAGAAGAGCTACTTCAACAGGTCGAATACTTTGTAGATGCACTTTCAGATTATTCGTGTGATGTAGCACTTTTTCCTGAGTTTTTTAATGCTCCCTTGATGGGGTTGAGCCCGTCTGACTCATCAATCGATGCAATTTGGCATCTGGCCACTTATACCGATGAAATTCTTACTTCGATATCGCACCTAGCCGTGTCATACAATATCACCATTATCGCAGGTTCAATGCCTGTCGTTGAAGGGGAAGAACTGTTTAACGTCAGTTATATATGCAACAGAGATGGCACCATTGAAAGCCAGTATAAGTTGCACCCTACCCCTCACGAGAAAGAAGATTGGATCATGAAAGGTGGTAACAGCTTAAAAGTCTTTGATACCGACTTCGGAAAAATTGGTGTGCTAATTTGCTACGATGTTGAGTTTCCTGAACTTGCACGCGTGCTGTCTGACCAAGAGATGCAAATACTTTTCGTACCGTTTTGGACTGACACCAAAAATGGTTACTTACGTGTTCGACGCTGCGCGCAAGCGCGTGCCATTGAAAACGAATGCTATGTCGCCATTGCAGGAAGTGTCGGCAACCTTCCCAAAGTAGACAATGTCGATATTCAGTACGGCCAAACAGCCGTTTTCTCGCCAAGTGATTTTGCGTTTCCACATGATGCCATCGTGTCTGAAACCACGCCAAATACGGAAATGACACTCATTGTCGATTTAGACTTAGACAAGCTCACAAAATTGCAAAATGAAGGTTCGGTAAGAAATTACCTCGACCGTAGAAGAGACTTATATCGCGTAGAATGGCTAGGAGATAGTTAGTCGAATAGATTACATTTGGCATTTGCTACCAATTAGCGATAACATGGCGTTGCGCGAAAATAAAAAAGGTTTTTCTTACCGCAACGTCTTACTATCTGACACAGGTGTAAGTGACATCTAGCGTTGATTGAACCGTGCAAACAAGTGCATGAAATACGCGAAAAACCACCAAACGAGAATACCGATTAGCTATGGCAAACAATTCAAAAAACGACGAGTTCCCAACCATTCGATTGGATGAAGAAGACCGTCGCGACTATCAAACAAAAAGGCAGGCGTCTGTAACTAGCACACCTCCCTCTTCATCTTCACACACTTCTCATACCTCAAACACTAGCCCTAGCAGTAGTGGTAATGGTATTTGGGTAACGTTGGTTGCGCTTGTCGCCCTGACCGCGTGTGGTGGTTGTTACTATCTGTATACCTTATTGGAGCAACAAAAAGTTATCGCTCAAGAAGCAGACAAGCGTATATTGCAACTCGAAAACAAACTGTCTGCCACCGGCGAGGAAATTGGTGAATCTACTGTTGCCTTGCAAGTCAAAGTGACTGAACTTAGCAATAAAACCAATGAGTTGTGGGAGCAAATGGATAAGCTATGGGCTTCAGCGTGGCGCAGAAATCAAAAAGAAATTGCTGACCTGGGTGATCGCGTAGGTAATGTCCAAACGGCTCTCAACAAGAATATTGATACCGTCGCCAATGATGTGAAATCGCAAACGGCTGTGATTGGCTCGCTGAAAAACCAGTTAGCATCGCTTGCAGATGAACTTCTTGCGGTAAACGTTCAACTTGAACAAGCGCTTAACGACAAGCAGAATGCCCAGCAAAGCGTAAGAAACCTGAGTGATAAATTGTCGGTTCTTGAACAGCGCAACACAACGCTTTCAGGTAGAATTACCAGCCTTGAAAATGAAATCCGCGACATAGCAACAAAGGTCGTCTCTCGTAGTTCAGGTACAAGTGGCGCTGGCTCAACGCCTTCATCGCCCTCAGCCGTGAGTAATCCGTAGTTTATATATGAAACTACAAACAACGAATTAAATAAAAAGGGGCTTATCGCCCCTTTCTTATTGTCGTGTTACCATCTCACAACAATTTTCTTAATTCCCAAGGACACTTTGCTCAATGAGTGAAAACACGCTCAAGCGTTTAAATAAATATATTAGTGACACAGGCCTTTGTTCTCGCCGAGAAGCTGACAAACTTATTGAGCAAAACCGCGTTACCATCAACGACAAAGCCCCTGAGCTTGGCACTAAAGTAGGCCTCAATGACAAAGTAAAAGTAGACGGAAAAGTCATAGGTGCAGTGGCCGCTGATAAATCGGACCGCGTTTACATTGTCTATAACAAGCCCATAGGAATTACTTGCACTACCGAGCGTCATGTAAAAGGCAACATCATAGATGCCATCGCTCATAAATCCCGCATATTTCCAGTAGGTAGACTCGATAAACCATCTGAAGGACTCATTATTCTCACTAGTGATGGTGATATCGTTAACAAGATACTTCGTGCAGAAAATGCCCATGACAAAGAATACGAAGTAACAGTCAATCAGCCGATTAGTGAGAGGTTTGTTAAGCGCATGTCACGCGGTGTTCCCATTCTTGGTACAGTAACTAAACCGTGTGTGGTCAAACCTACAGGGAAAAACAAATTTACTATTATTTTGACTCAAGGTCTCAATAGACAAATACGCAGAATGTGTGAATTCTTGGGTTACGAAGTCACAAAACTAAAGCGCACGCGCATAATGCACTTAGAATTGAGTGGATTGCGCCCTGGCCAATGGCGCAATCTAACGGAAAAAGAACTTACCACATTGCACAATGCCGTTCGGCACTCCAGCAAAACCGCTTAGATTATCAGAGAATGTGAGCTTTATTGCGGCTCGCATTGCTCTTTGAGTGCATTGAAAATCACTGATTATTTGTTGGTAGTGGAGCGATAGACTACATTTATAGTATGTAGCCACCGTTATCACTTTTTCTTGTGGACCATAGTTATCATTCATTTTCACTATCGCACTACGATGCCAATACAGAAGTACTGGCTTCTTACGAGATAACCTTTGTCGTCATCTCAATTTTGATTGCGGTAGGCGCCTCGCTCGTCTCCTTTTCACTGTCTGCGCGTACCGCAAAAGCAGACTTTAAAAATGAGCGCGTATTTTGGTCTATCGCCTCTTCCTGCTTTCTCGGTTTTGGTATTTGGGCAATGCATTTTGTAGGGATGCTCGCCTACCGGCTGCCTATTGAAGTAACCTACAATCCCACGATTACCATTCTCTCTATTGTACCCGCTATTCTGGGTAGCCTGGTGGTAATTGCTTATCACCCCAGAAAACAAAAAAAGCTTTGGTTAAATAGTATTTTAATGGGCTTAGCTATAGGGAGTATGCACTATATAGGCATGATGGCTATGCAAATGGAAGCGGCTATGGTTTACAACGGCTGGCTCTTTCTTCTATCTGTCGTTGTGGCCGTAGTCTTATCTGGTATTTCTCTACATATACATCACAATGTTATGCGTAGGCAACTCGGTATTGCTAAACAGTTACTTGCAGCCATCGCGATGGGTTGTGCCATTGCTGGAATGCATTATACCGGTATGGTGTCCATGCATGTTTTTCCTATTTCCTCTACGGTGTACTCTGATAACCCTCATCATGAAGACCTCGCTTACCTCGTTGTATTTATGGTAGCGTTTTTCTCTATCATTTTTATTTTACTCTTTGAGTTACGAGAAAGAACACTGTCTTCTGACCGCTTTACAGCGGTACTTAACACCGTACAAGAAGGCGTATTTACCTTTGATACTGATGGTCGACTTGAATTTGTTAACCCAGCCGCACTTGCAATGTTTGGATATAGCAGAGCCGAAGTAAAAGACAAGCGCGCGAGTGAACTTGTCAGCCCTAATAAAGATGGTCTATCGACTCTGCTCAATGAAGTCATCAAAGCGACAAACTCGAGTGAACCACGCAATTCTCCCATTCGCATAGAAGGCTTAAAGAAAGATGGGACCACATTTGCGCTATCTTTGTTGGTCAACAAATTGCCTGGTAACCACAAAGCGTTCGTCTGCACTGTAAAAGACCTTTCTGACGTGCGCAATCAGGAAGTGTTTGCTCAAACGGTTTTCGACACATTGCCAGATATGTTGTTCGTAAAAGATGCCAAAGATCTTTCATTTACCCACGTGAACGACATGGGTAGCAAAGTACTGGGAATTGCAAAATCAAAATTAGTTGGACTTACCGACTTTGACATTTTTGAACGCGATGCAGCAGAGAGAATTATCGCCTCTGATCTCAACATTTTGACCCAAGATAAGAAAGAAAGCTGTGATGAGCATCAGTTCACGATCAATGGTGAGGAGCGTTATTTACAAACTAAGAAAGTGGTTATAAACGATGCGAATGATGAACCTCGCTATATATTATCACTATCGGAAGACGTCACGGAGCTACGACGAACTCAACATAAACTAGAATCACTAAACAAGCGAATGTCCATGGCTGCCGATGCCGCGCACATTGGTGTGTGGGAATGGAATTTAGACACTAATGAGCTAATTTGGGATGACTGGATGCATAGGATATACAGTATCCCAAAAGATGAGTTTGAGGATAACTACTCAGTGTGGGCTGACACTGTGCACCCAGATGACTTTGCTGCTGTTCGAGCAAAAATAGACTATGCCATAAAAAATCACACTGAGTTTCATGCCCAATTTAGGATCAGGTTAACCACGGATGTGGTAAGGCATATTCGCGCTGATGGCCGCATAGAAGGCAATAAAATGTTTGGCATTAACGTCGACATTACTGAGCAAGTAGAAGCAGAGTTAAGAATTACCGAACTGGCAAATCACGATACCCTTACAGGCTTGGCAAACAGACATGCATTGTCATCTTTCGTAAGACAAGAGTTTCTGCGTATAGAACGCACATTCATGAAGTGTGTTTGTCTATACTTTGATTTGAATAAATTCAAACCTATTAACGACTTGCATGGTCACAATGTAGGTGATGAAGTATTAATTGAAGTTGCACGGCGACTGAAGAAGTTGTGCAGAGTATCTGACCTAGCAGCACGGGTTGGTGGTGATGAATTTGTTATTATCGTGACCGATGTAGATGCGCATTTTTCGCTTTCTGAGCTCATGAACAGAGCACAAAACACCATAAAGCAACCTATCTATACCAGTATCGGCTTCGTAAATATTGGCACAAGTATAGGCTATGCGTCCTACCCAGATGAAGCGTCAAACTTAGATGAACTCATTTGTATAGCTGACGAAAGAATGTTTGAATATAAAGGCGTGTCAGGCGCAAAAGTTAGATAACATAGCAACCAAGCTAACCGCTATCTCGTGCATAAAAAAAGCGCCCATTGGGCGCTTTTCTTGAAACCTAGTCTTAGCGACGTAGACCTAGACGCTTGATAAGGTCAAGGTAACGCTGAGCGTTCTTGCCTTTAAGGTAGTCTAGAAGCTTACGACGTTGGCTAACCATACGTAGAAGACCACGACGTGAGTGGTGATCTTTCTTGTGATCAGCAAAGTGACCTTGAAGCTTGTTGATGTTGTGAGTTAGCAAAGCAACTTGAACTTCTGGTGAACCAGTGTCGCCTTCTTTAACGCCATACTCAGCAATGATTTGTGCGGTTTCTGCTTTAGTTAGTGACATATCATTCTCCTTAATTAATGCTTCGCCGATCACTAATTCAGCAAAGCGGAATGAGCCGCGTATTATAATGACGTTTGCGTACTTAGCAAGGATCTCTGCAAAGTATTTTAATAGCAAAAATCATCAATATAATTTTCTTCCTCTGCCAACCGTTTTTCTATCGCATCACTGTAAGGTAGGCGCTCTAGAAATTTTTGTGCGCTAATATCACCTTCCGTGCTCATGAGGTAGCCTCTGTACACGTGAAGTGCCAACTTCTCTTTCTTTTCTTGGTTGGCTATGGTGCTCAATTGTTGTTCTACAAAATCCGGCGAATGAAAAGCGCCTTGCTCTAAGGTTCTAAAAACCGCTTCATCGGTATTGATACCACTTTGCTCTTTCACCCATAGCAGAGTTGCTTCGGTATCTTGCCCTGCCCAGCGCTGAACTACTTCATTAACAGCGCTCTCATAATTCTCGGCAGATGCGCCATCAACATACCAAACGGCAGCTTGTTCGGGGTTAGTGTATATATAGGTATTAAAAATAGCGCTACGGGCATTTTGCTTACGCTCGCCTTCGGCAGAAAGGGCATACCAATCTAATGCCGCTGTTAAATCCTTATTTGCCCAGTGAGCAAAAAAAGTGTGGTCAACGCTAGTGTTGTTCTGTGAATTTATGACATACAACATTTGCTCAAAATCGTCTGGTGAATTGAGCGATTGCGTAATTTGAAAAATAGCACTTGCTCTGTCGTCTTCTGACGTTATACGCACGAGTGCATCAAGCGCCTTATCTACCCCTATTTGAGACAAGCTCGCGAAAATCCGGGTTACGTAGTGAGAGCTATTTACTTCACTCTCTTCGTTTTCTGTTTGTGCCAAATACCAATCAATAGCTGCATCGGGCTCTCGGGCAGCCCAGCTCTCGAGTGCGGAAACGGAAAGAAAATACTTATATCCATCGTCTTCTTGTCCTCTATTTAAGTATTCAAGGGCGGATTCAGGATCAATCTCTGAAAACCTTACTGCCGCAGCAAAAACAATCATCTGCCCAATAAGGTCGCTATCTTCCATTTTCCAATTATCGATTATGCTTTTTAACGTTCTAGTGTCTGCATCTACGATAAGTGCAATCATCTCACTAAGCTGTTCAGTACCTCGTAACTGTTGTGAACTTAACCTCTGCCATTGTTTTGGGTCTTGGACAGACTCTTTGTCTATTTCAACATGTTGCGTTGAATCGCCCCCGCCATTCTTTTCGCGTATGTCATCTTGCGAAATGGCACGTTCGTGCTTCTGCTGTTCAAGGGATACTTCTGTGTTATTAGGATAAATATGTAAACCCGTGCCGTCGTTTTTAAACAACATGCCGAGGAAAAATGCCAAGCAAAGACTTGCTAACCAGAGGGGGATATAACGTTTCTTCATGTAACCATCCTTGCTTACACAGTATTTAGTGAGTGTGATGAGTTAAGCAGTACACGTAATGGCTCACGTTTTTTCAATTAGCCATTAATGAAGTGTAAATTATCAGAGATAGTAAAAGATGAAAAGCTCGCTCACACGTACAAGCGAGCTTTGTAAAGCGTTAAGCGTAAACGACTCGCCTTTTGGGGTTCAAGAATACTTCGTTCTTAGGTGTACCTTGATCTTTCGGATCAAGAACGCCTTCCCCAACGCCTAAAAATAGGCCAGAAGTGTCTGTCCCATGATAAACGCGATACGCTACACCCGTTTCTAACACGACATTGCAGGTTCCTTTCACCGATTGGCCATTGTCAAATCGACTACGCTCCTCATCGTTGATAGTAACAAACGGTAAGCGACTCACAGCAGTGTCCATTGGGATCAGCAGTGCATCAAGGGCATCAAAGTCTCCCTCTTCTAACGACTCTTGAAGTTCAATTAACCTTTCTAGAGACACCATCTTATCAGTAGGGTAGTCGGCGACCTCAGTGCGATGCAAGCGCGTTACATATGCACCACACCCAAGATTCTGGCCTAAGTCATCGACAATAGAACGAATATAAGTTCCTTTACTGCACTTTATGCGCATATCGACATAAGGAAGTTCAATACGTAACACGTCAAGCTCGTAGACTTCTATGTCACGGGGCTCTCGCTCAATCTCTATCCCTTGACGGGCATAATGATAAAGCGGTTTACCTTGGTGTTTGAGAGCAGAAAACATTGATGGAATTTGCTTACTTTTCCCTAAAAACGCAAGACAGGCTTCGCGCACTTGTTCTATTGAAACTACTACCGGTTTTTCCTCAACAACTTCACCATCTGCGTCAGAAGTTGTGGTTCGAATACCAAGTTTTGCAGTAACCTCATAGGTTTTTTCCGCATCAAGAAGAAACTGAGAAAACTTAGTTGCTTCACCCAAACAAAGTGGAAGCATGCCACTTGCAAGTGGGTCAAGTGCACCTGTATGACCTGCTTTGGCTGCTTTATACAGCCAACGCACTTTTTGCAATAGCTGATTTGATGAACCACCTAGCGGTTTATCAAGCAACACTATGCCGTTTATATCACGGCCTTTACGACGTCTTGCCATCTACTCCTGCTCTTGTGGGTCGTCTTTATCACGCTTTGACTCATCTTTAGCGATAGTCTGTGACACAAGATTAGAGATACGCATACCTTCGACAATCGACTTATCTTCAAAGAAGTGAAGGTCTGGTACTGAACGCATACGAAGACGCTTCGCCAATATACTACGAATAAACTTCTTGTATTCCACAAGTTGTTTAATCTGTAATTTGCCTTCTTCCTCGGTGCTGTTGTATATGGTCACAAAGATTTTTGCATGCGCCAAATCTCGCGATACATCTACATCTGATACTGTGATCAAAGGCATATCGCCAACGCGATGCTTGTATTCGTTTTGCAGAATGCTCGCCACTTCTTTATGAACTTGCTGAGCGACTCTGTCGGTACGTGAAAATTCACGGGCCATTGTACTCTCCTTTCCTTATTTAAACGTCGAGCATGTTTTAATTTTATTGACTAAATACAGACAAAAACGGGAGCACTCGGCCCCCGTTTTTCACATGCCGAATTAACTAAGGCAATTAAATTTCGCGCTTAACCTCAACGATTTCGAAGACCTCGATTTGGTCGCCTACTTTCACATCGTTGTAGTTCTTAACGCCGATACCACATTCCATACCGTTACGTACTTCTTGTACGTCGTCTTTAAAGCGACGCAGTGATTCTAGCTCACCTTCGTAAATTACTACGTTATCACGTAGAACACGGATTGGATTACTACGCTTAACAACACCTTCAGTAACCATACAGCCTGCAATTGCACCCAGTTTCGGTGACTTAAACACGTCACGAACTTCTGCAAGACCGATAATTTCCTGTTTAAATTCAGGTGCAAGCATACCACTCATTGCCGCTTTCACTTCATCAATGAGGTTATAGATTACGCTGTAGTAACGCAGATCAATTTCTTCTGCTTCCAATACACGACGCGCTGTTGCATCGGCACGAACGTTAAAGCCTAGTACGATAGCGCCTGATGCAGCCGCAAGGGTTGCGTCAGTTTCAGTGATACCACCTACACCACTACCTACAATGTTCACTTTTACTTCAGACGTTGAAAGTTTAACAAGTGACTCAGAAATCGCTTCTACAGAGCCCTGTACGTCAGCTTTAAGTACGATATTTAGTTCGCTAACGTCGCCTGATTCCATGTTAGCAAACATGTTTTCAAGTTTCGCTTTTTGCTGACGAGCAAGTTTAAGTTCACGTTTCTTCTGGTGGCGCTTAGCAGCAACTTCACGTGCTTTACGCTCGTCTTTAACCACAGCGGCATCTTCACCTGCTACAGGAACACCAGACAGGCCAAGTACTTCAACAGGCGTCGAAGGACCAGCAATCTTCATTTCTTTACCGTTTTCGTCGCGCATAGCACGAACACGGCCGTACTCTTCACCACAAAGTAGAATATCGCCAGCGCGCAGTTCACCTTCCTGTACAAGTACAGAAGCAACTGGACCGCGGCCTTTATCAAGGCGAGATTCAATAACGATACCGCGACCCGGGCCTTCAGCAACGGCTTTAAGGTCAAGAACTTCAGCTTGAAGAACGATAGCTTCAAGTAGTTCGTCTACACCCATACCTGTTTTCGCAGACACGTTACAGAATTGATGTTCACCGCCCCACTCTTCTGAGATAACTTCTAATTGAGATAGCTCAGTTTTAACGCGGTCTGGGTCTGCAGTTTCTTTATCCATTTTGTTCACTGCAACGATAAGAGGTACGCCAGCAGCGCGAGCATGCTGTACCGCTTCTTTCGTTTGAGGCATTACGCCGTCATCTGCAGCAACTACAAGAATAACGATATCCGTCGCAGTAGCACCACGAGCACGCATTGCAGTAAACGCGGCGTGTCCAGGTGTATCTAGGAACGTGATTTCACCGTTATCTGTTTGAACTTTGTAAGCACCAATGTGCTGGGTAATACCACCGGCTTCACCGTCAGCTACTTTCGCACGGCGAATGTAGTCAAGCAATGACGTTTTACCGTGGTCAACGTGACCCATAATGGTTACGACAGGTGCACGCGTGGTTTTTTCACCGCCAGTACCATCTGCCAACAACTCATCTTCAAGTGCATTGTCGTTTACAAGCTCGTATTTATGGCCCATTTCTTCAATCACTAGTACCGCAGTATCTTGGTCTAGTACTTGGTTAATGGTTGCCATTTCACCCATCTTCATCATCGTTTTGATAACTTCGTTAGACTTAATTGCAAGCTTACTTGCAAGTTCGCCAACGGTGATGGTTGCGCCAAGCTTAACTACACGCTCTACAGGTGCAGCTGGCTTGTTAAAGCCTTGCTTAAGGTGCTCGCCTGCGTTTTTCTTCGACTTGCGACGACGACGCGATGAACGCTCAACCTGCATATCTTCTTCGTCTTCTGCTTCTTGAGCATAACGGTTTGAGTGCAAGTGAACTTCTTCGGCTTCCGCTTTCTTACGACGCTCTTCTTCTTCTTTCCAGCGACGCTCGTTTTCTTCAGCTAGTTTGCGCGCTTCATCAGCTGCTTTTTTCGCTTCTTCTTCAAGCTTTTTCTGCGCTTCTTCTTCTTGCGCTTTACGAAGACGCTCTTCTTCTTGACGCGCCGCTTCTGCTTCCGCTTTTTCAGCTTCTGTCATTTCAGGCTCGTCTGCTTTGCGTGCTTCAGCTTCTTTCTTTGCTTGCTCAGCGCGACGGGCACGCTCTTCGTCAGCCGCTTTTTTCGCTTCCGCAGCTTTACGCGCTTTTTCTTCGGCCGCCTTTTTCGCTTCTGCAGCCGCTTTTTCTTCTGCTTCGCGCTTAAGACGTGCTTCTTCTTCAAGACGCTTCGCCTCTTCTTCCGCTTGACGCTGCTGTTCTTCAATATCGCTGCGCTTCACGTAAGTGCGTTTTTTACGTACTTCTACTTTAACTTCTTTCGACTTGCCCACGCTTAGTGTGCTTGTCGTTTTTCGCTTAAGTGTCATACGCGTCGGTTCGGCTGCACTGCCGTGTTGCTTACTTAAATGATCCAATAGTTTTTGTTTCTCGTCTTCGTTTACCTGATCGCCGGCACTCTTTGTGATACCCGCGTCTTTAAACTGGCCAACCAATCGGTCAACGGTCGTACCAATGTCGCTGGCGAGCTTTTCAATAGATACATCTGCCATTACGTAATTTTCCCCCTGTTGACCTTACTCTTCTTCACTGAACCAAACGATATTACGGGCAGCCATAATAAGGGCACCTGCAGTTTCTTCGTCCAGCTCATCGATATCACTGATATCATCGGTACCTTGTTCTGCTAATTCTTCAAGGTCGGTAACACCGCGGCTGGCCAACACATACGCCACGTGTTTACTCATACCTTCAAGATTTAATAAGGCTTCTGTAGGTTCTGCACCTTCAAGCGATTCTTCGTTTGCTAACGCTCGAGTAGTAAGATAAGCGCGCGCTCTGTTGCGCAACTCTTCTACGGTTTCTTCATCTAACCCTTCAACCGCAAGAAGTTCGCTTGCCGGCACGTATGCCACTTCTTCAAGTGTGGTGAAGCCTTCATCTACAAGTACAGATGCAAATTCTTCGTCAATATCAAGACCTGCAGTAAACAGATCAAGTACCTTCGCATTTTCTTCTTCGTGCTTCTTGTTGAGGTCGTCAACTGTCATCACGTTAAGTTCCCAGCCAGTAAGCTGGCTAGCTAGGCGGACGTTTTGACCACTACGGCCAATTGCTTGTGCTAAGTTGTCAGCTTCAACCGCTACATCCATGCTGTTGCTGTCTTCATCAACAACAATTGACGCAACTTCAGCAGGTGCCATTGCATTGATAACGAACTGCGCTGGGTTTTCATCCCAAAGCACGATATCAACACGCTCGCCGCCAAGTTCACCAGATACTGCTTGTACGCGAGAACCACGCATACCAACACAAGCACCCACTGGGTCTAAGCGCTTATCATTAGTTTTAACCGCAATCTTTGCGCGTGAGCCTGGATCGCGAGCCGCAGATTTAATTTCTAGTGTTTCTTCCGCGATTTCTGGAACTTCTAAACGGAATAGCTCAACGAGCATGTCTGGGTGAGTACGGCTAATAAATAGCTGTGCGCCACGCGCTTCTGGACGGATAACGTAAAGAAGACCACGTACTCTATCTCCCGGACGGAAGGTTTCACGAGGAAGCATATCGTCGCGGTAGATAACGCCTTCAGCGTTGTTACCTAAATCGATGATGATATTGTCGCGGTTAACTTTCTTAACTGTACCTGTAACCAGCTCACCCACTTTGTCTTCGTATTCAGCAATCATTTGCTGACGCTCAGCTTCACGTACTTTTTGTACGATAACTTGCTTAGCGGTTTGCGTAGTTATGCGGTCGAATTTGATAGATTCAATCTGCTCTTCCACATAATCGCCTAGTTGAATCTCTGGTTCGTCAACTTGTGCCGCAGACCAAGTGATTTCAGCAAATGGATTCTCCTGCTCTTGATCGTCAGGAATGACTAGCCAGCGACGGAATGTATCAAAGTCACCCGACGTTCTGTCGATGCTTACACGAACTTCAATTTCGCCTTCGTTTTTCTTTTTGGTTGCACTAGCAATTGCGAACTCTAGCGCTTCAAAAATCTTCTCTCTAGGCACTTGTTTTTCATTTGAAACGGCTTCCGCCACTAACAAAATTTCTTTATTCATTTTCGCCTCTCTTTTGCTTTCGTCGATGAAAGCAGAGCTGTTCCGTTAATCGAACGTGGGAACAACGTTACCTTTTTCGATATTCGCCACAGCTAACTGGAACTGCTGGCCATCCACTTCAATACTTACCATGCCATTTTCGCACGCGAGTACTTTGCCTTTAAAATTACGTCTGTCGCCCATCGGCATAGACAAACGAATTTGAACCACTTCACCCACAGACTCAATGTAGTGCTTTTCTTTGAAAAGCGGTCTGTCCATACCTGGTGATGACACTTCCAAGTTGTATTCAGTGCTAATTGGATCTTCAACGTCCAAAATTGCGCTAACCTGATGACTTACATCTGCACAATCATCTACGGTAATACCGTTTTCATGATCAATAAAAACGCGAAGAATCGAATGTTTCCCCGCTCGTACAAACTCGATGCCAACCAACTCAAAACCAAGCGCTTCAACACCTGGCTCTAGCATTTCGGTTAGTTTCTCTTCAAGTTTTGCCAATGCAAACCTCCAAAAACGAAAAAAGGGCCTAAAGCCCACCTGTCATCACCCGGCTCAGCGAGGCTGACTCCAGGTTTTAATACAACAAAAAGCCCCGGACTAGCGGGGCTTTTATTAAAATTCTGAACCCATACCTGCCAACAAGGGCAGTTGCAAGCCTATGGGTAAAACCACCACAAGGTGATAGCTTGCTAACAACGAGTGCGTTACTTTCCTAAACACTGAGGGAGCCCGCGCTCATCATTGAATGCGCACATTATACTGATAGGCGGTGCATTAAGCAACAGCCAATAGCCCAGAGAGTGCATTCTATTACTCTTCGTCTTTAAACGTGGCTTTGATTTCTAGTATTTGCGGTAAATTCTCAATAAGTAAATCAACCAATTTGGGCTCGAAATGTTTTCCCTTTTGTTCTTTAAGGAAGTCGACTGTTTTTTCAATACTCCACGCTTCCTTGTATGGTCGCTTACTGGTCAATGCATCAAAAACATCGGCAATGGCACAAATGCGCCCTTCGATAGGAATATCTTCCCCTGACAAGCCACGGGGGTAACCACTACCATCCCACTTCTCATGATGAGTCAGTGACACCGACTTTGCCACATTAAGTAACAAAGAATCGCCGCAATCACCAATAATTTCAGCACCAATTTCAGGGTGATGCTTCATTAAGGCAAACTCTTCTTCGGTTAGTTTGCCGGGTTTAAGCATTATGCTATCGGCAATACCAATTTTACCAATATCGTGCATAGGAGCAGCATGCAGTAATATTTCTGCCTGTTTATCAGTTAGCCCATATGCAATTGCCAATACCTTTGAATAATGGCTCATGCGCATTACATGCATGCCCGTTTCGTTGTCTTTATACTCAGCTGCTCGCCCTAAACGCTGCACTACTTGTAATCGGCTTTCGAGCAACTCATCGGCTTGTACCAGACTTAAATGCGTTTTGACCCTGGCTTTTACTACAGCGGGTGATATGGGCTTAATAATGTAATCGACGGCACCAGCATCAAAACCTTCCGCTTCATCATGATCATCATTTAACGCTGTCACAAAAATAATGGGGATATGCTTTGTTTCAGGCAAACCTTTAAGCTGTCGGCACACTTCAAACCCCGTAATACCGGGCATCATTACATCCAGAAGAATCAGGTTTGGTCTTCTTGCAGGCGCTAGTTTCAGCGCCTCTTCACCATTTTTAGCGAAGATCAGTTGATAGTCTGCAGCGAGCAACTGCTTTAAAACGCGTAAGTTGACGGGTTCATCATCGACCAATAACAATGTAGGTTTTGTTACTTCACTATCTAACATAACTACGCTCGTAATTGCTCCAGCTCATCAATCAACGCTTTTATTCCATGCTGCGCTGATTCAAATTCAAAATCATCAATATCTAACAAAATTTGGGCGACATCATCCTTAAACTTGCTTAAACCAATGTCACGCAAGAACGTCAGCTCTTCTTCATCCAGCATATTCTGCTCAACACTTTTTAGCATTTGTTGTAAATGCGCAAGTAACAAGTCACTATCAATACTTTCGTTTATTGCTTGTTCACCATACAGTGGCGATTCACTTAGCATCAGCTCTATCGCTTCAATAGCATTACGCAATTGGTTCACATGTTCTATGTCCACATCTTCTTTAATAGCGTCGGCTTCAAGCAATAACGTCGTCTTAAAGAATGCGGTTAAACACAAGTTACCTGACGTACCTTTCAAATTATGCGTAACAGCAACTACTTTATTATAGTCTTCTGCGATAAGTGCACTCATTAAATCGTCAATTTTTTCTTTACTGTCAACGACAAACTTATCAACCTCTTGAAGTACAACAAGTTCACTTCCCCACAATCCAACCGCTTTTTTCATATTGATGATATGGGAATCGTGTATAACAGCTGCGTCATTGTCTGTTTCGTTATCGTCAAGTACGTTAGCCTTTTCAGCAAGGTCATTGCCCGTTATTGCATTAGTACTAATATTAAGCACTCTGGCAACTTCCTCCATTAACGAAGGGAAATCTACAGGCTTATTTGCAAATCCTTCCATTCCCGCATTTTGCGCAGCATGCTTGTCTTGTATGAGTACACTAGCAGTAAGTGCGATTATCGGCAGAGGAGACAAGCCTTCAGCTTTTTCATAGGCACGCCTTTGCTTTGCAGCTTCGAGGCCATCCATTTTCGGCATTTGCAAATCCATTAGCACTACGTCGAAACTGTAATCTTGCATTTTCTTTAATGCAATTTCACCGTCAGATGCGCTGTCAACACTGTGCCCACTTCGCTTCAGAAGCAACGACAACAACTCGATATTTTGATGTACATCGTCAACCACCAATACGCGAAGTGGCGAGAGCGATGCTACATTGTGATGCACTTTTTCAGCCTCGCTCCTACTTTTCAATTCAACAGGTTCAAGTGGAAGTCTAAAGGTAAATGTTGTTCCTTGATTTATAACGCTTTGGGCAAAAATATTTCCGCCCATTAACTCCACTAATTGTTTGGATATAGTCGTCCCCAGCCCTGTACCACCGTATTTTCGACTCATTGACGCATCCGCTTGAGAAAATGGATCAAAAACCTTTTCCACCTGTTCAGGCGTCATGCCAATTCCTGTATCAGAGACTTCGAAATAAACCTGTTTACCATCGCTGTGCACTCGCACTTGCACTTCACCCTCATGAGTGAATTTAACGGCATTACCAATTAAATTATTCAGGACTTGTCTTAGCCTTTCCGGAACACCGTGATAGCCCTTTGCAACAGATTCATCAACATCTAAAGAGAGCGTCACTTTTTTGCGTTTTGCTTCCAACCAGAATGTTGAAATGACTAAATCCAGTTCCTCTCGTAAGCAAAAATCTCGATAATCTAGTTCTAATTTACCTTTGTCCAATTTGGCGCTGTCTAAGATATCATTAAGCAAATGCAATAAAGAGCGCGCTGAGCGATTAATCGTTGTGAGATGAGACTTCTGTTCCTCTCGAAGTGCCTCTGTAAGCATGAGATCACTAAATCCAATAATGGCGTTCATTGGCGTTCTGATCTCATGACTCATATTGGCAAGAAACGCCGTTCTTGCTGCTGCTGCCTGCTCCGCATTATTTTTTGCTATTTTTAACTCTTCTTCCATCTGACGACGCTTAGTAATGTCGGTAATAAAGCCATCTATGTACAGCAATTCACCGTCGTCATCTTTTACGCACGTGCCTTGTTCAATAACCCACCGAGTGTTTCCCGCTTTATCAATTAAACGGTATTCAATGGTAAAGGTGTCTTGAAATGACGATATATCGCTTAATGCAGCCGCATCGTCAGGGTGATAAAGTTCTGAAAAATGTCGCTTGGGGTTAGGCAATACAAAATCTTCGGGAGGATAGCCGGTTATCTCTTTAATGGCGTTGCTAATAAATACCATTGGCCAACCGTCTTTACATAGCGCTCGATAAGCAGCACCTGGAATGTTAGCAATTAGGCTTCTAAATTTTGCTTCACTTTCCCTAAGCGCGTCTTCCATTTTTTTGCGCGCACGTAAATCTGAAGCAAAAGAAACAAAAACAGGTTTATCATCTACCTTTGTATACCCTATTCCGACTCGAGCAGGTATCCGCGTTCCATCTTTGCGTAATATTTCAACTTCCCGTCCCGCACCAATGATTTGTTCAGTTGGAACGACGCGCTGGTTAAAAAAATCATCATTGTACATGTGCCGACGCTCGGGCGGAACGAGAACAGATGCATGCATACCAATAATCTCGCTCTGTGTGTATCCATAGATATCGACAACTGCAGGATTTGCCGTGCGTACAATCCCTTTATTATCTACTGTAAGAATGGCATCCACAGCAGTGTCGGTAATAGCACTTTGGATCCTCTCACTTTCAACCGCGCGCAACATTACATCTTTATATTTAAAGAGCAGTGTTATACCCAACACAATGGCAATTAACGTTACCGTAAAAATTGCAATGGAAATTGCCAGAACAGCCGCAACTTCCGACGTCTGATTTGAAGTTTCTAAACCCGGAGGTAATACAAAACGTGCAGCTGCCATGCCCGTATAATGCATTCCTGCAATGGCTAAGCCCATGACAACACTGGCCAAAACAACGTGTTTACCCAACAGGTCTTTTGATCTAGTTGCTGCTGTAATGCCAAACTTTATCCATAACGACAGCATGGCCAACGCAACCGCCACAACAATCGACAATAAAAATATAGGGAGGTCATAACGCAATAGAGGTGCCATTTCCATTGCGGCCATTCCGCTGTAGTGCATGGTACCTATACCTGCGCCAACCAGAATCCCTCCAATGACAATTTCGTGAACTGTTATTTTGCTTCTTATCAGCAAATTTAACGCGACCCACGCAGCGGCAATACCGGGCAATGCAGACAGTGCAGTAATAGAAACGTTGTAGTCGACGGGGAGGCATAGATCAAAGGCAGTCATACCCAGAAAGTGCATCGACCAAATACCACCGCCTAAGGCTAAACTTCCCGTACCCAGTAAAATATTTTTGCGACTTTTCTCTTCAGTTACCGCGGCTTGCCCCGCCACATTAAATGCCATGAATGACGCAAAAATGGCGACAATCAATGATAAAAGCACCAGAGGTAAGTTATAGAATCCTTCTATGAGCCTAGCTTGTTCTTCAAAATTAAAATATTGAGACACCATATTTAAGCCTTAGTTACTCAGTAGACTGCACACAGACATATAAATTATTGTCTTTTGGGCAAGTAATAATAGACAAAGCATATTGCGCTTTATCGTATACATCATTACTCGGTATACCCAAATTAGCACAAGTTGCAGTGTGATTTAACTATGCAAAAGCTATACGAAGCGTGGTGCGATACTTACAAAGTAGTGGAGTGTTGTGAAGTGCACGAAGTATATTCGTAAATACATACTACCTTGGAGGGTAATGAGATACGTAAGCTTATTTTCACGCTGAAAAGAAAAAACCCAGCAAATGCTGGGTTTTTTATGTGGTTGCGGGAGCAGGATTTGAACCTACGACCTTCGGGTTATGAGCCCGACGAGCTACCAGACTGCTCCATCCCGCGTCTGTACGGTTAAACGTGTTGTTTACACATTTAAAAAATTCACCTAATTTTCTGTGGTTGCGGGAGCAGGATTTGAACCTACGACCTTCGGGTTATGAGCCCGACGAGCTACCAGACTGCTCCATCCCGCGCCAGAAAATTACCGTTTAAAGCGATTCGTTTAGTGCCTCGCTTCAACGTGGTGCGTATTATACATAGGGACTTTACTAACACAAGTGCCTAACACCGAAATATTTCAAATTTCTGACTGTTCGCGGTTAATTTGACCAATGTGTACAAAGTTAATACGAATTAGCCCCTAATTGTGACGAAAAGCAAAATATGGCTAACCAATTATTTAAATTTTTCCATCTTTTCTGCTAAGGAAAAATCTAATTCGCTAAGGCCATCAGCATCATGAGTGGTTAATCGAACTTCTACTTTGTTATATACATTGAACCATTCTGGATGATGTTTAAGCTTTTCCGCCCAAATGGCAATTTGAGACATCCACCCGAAAGCCCTAATAAAACTTTTGAACGTAAACGTCTTTTTAATAGCATCACCGTCTTGCTCCCATTTTACGTCATCACTAATCATGGCGTTCAATGCTTCAAGCTTGGTTTGAATTTCTGCATTTGACAACTTATCTGGCATAAGAGATCCCCTATTACTGTTGTTTGTGGTTACTCTAATAGATACAGAAGAGATTAAAAGTAGCAGAAAAAATAAAACAAAAAATCCTGTGGTGATTAAAGTTTACAAAAAAACCGACCTTAGCCTTAAGGTCGGTTTTATCTTACAAACACTAAAGTGCAAGCGCTTTAGAACTCTACAGCCAGTCTTGCGTATATCTGGCGTCCGCGAGGGTCGTGAACTTTTGAGTCAAAACCACTGTTAGTAAATACTTGCGGTGGCTCTTCATCAAACAAGTTTATACCGCCCACAGTTAATACGTAGCTTTGCTCAGTATTAAACACACTGCCCAGGTCGATATTATACTGCGCATCAACGGTAACTATGCTGTCAATTTCATAGAAACCATTCGCGCAACCGCCTGTGTTGGATGTGCCATCTGCGCAGTTTTGATCATCATCGTACGAAGAAATGTATCGTACAAATAGATTTGCAGCGTGTACATCATGTTGCCAAGCCAAACCAATGTTCATTCGAAGCTCCGGTGACGATACACCGATGTTATTGAAGTTACGGCGACCGGCACCGTCAACATTACCCGCTTGTGGATCCATCAAGTCATACTTAGTGATGTACGTTGCGTGTATTGACGGCGTAAAGTTACCTAACTCTGTTTCCATCTTGTAGCTAGTGACAAAGTCAATACCTGACGTTTCAAGTGAACTTGCATTTACGTAAGTATTGTTAATTTGAAGTACAGGACCACTTACTGGGTCGCCAGCACGAACAATTCTGTCGGTATCTGTTGGGTCTGCATTAAGCAGTGCTTGTGCATTTTCTTGGATGATCAAATCTTCGAATTCAAAGTTCCAATAATCAACCTCTACCGACAAGTCTCTAAATGGCTCGTAAGAGAAGCCAATGTTATATGCCGTAGACTCTTCTGGCTTCAGATCCTCATTACCCACCGTGCGAACCGCCACAAAAGCTTGTGCCCCCTGAACAGGGTCAACCACCTGCTGTAATGACGTGGCTCCACCTTGTGCAAGGAATACTGTTGGTGCTCTAAACGACGTTGATATTGAACCACGTAGCGAGAATTCATCTGATGCGCGCCAAGAAACCGCAAGTTTAGGGTCTACGGTGCTGCCAATATTGCCGCCATAATCTTCATAGCGAACAGCAACTTGCACATCTAGTTCATCGTTTATTGGCAACGCCAATTCACCGAAAGCAGCCCATACATCTTGGCTTCCATCTAAATCAGGGTTACCGATAACAAAGGTAAAACTATCTTGGTTAGACAGTTCGTCGTAATCTTGCGACAACTTATTTTCTCGATACTGAATACCAAGTGCTAGTGCTGCATAGCCCCCACCCATTTCGAACGTATCGAATGACGTAAACGCCTCGAACACTTCAAGATCGGCTTTCGAATCGATAACTTGCTTACCCGTGAATGAACTAATTACATAGTCAGAATTCGGCGCGCTTGTGTATGAGGTTGCAAAAGGATTAAAGAATTCACAGCTTCCTTGACCAGGCGCTCCTAATACCGGATTACAGTCTGAACCGCCAAATCCTAGTAACGCTAACTGGAACTCAGTGTTAAGCACATCAGGTACCGAGAACAAGAAGTCGTTCACCGCGCGAGTGTAGCTCACTTCCCAGAAACCTGAGTCAGTGACACCTTGCAAATTAGTACTAAAACGGAACGTATCCGATTCGGTATTTGCTGCATCACCAGGTTGACCGTTACCTTCAGCACGTCCGAAAAACGCTACTGAACGACCAAATGGGTTTTGTGGGTGATAATCAGGTACGACAGGCGCAGTAAGAATTGGAAAACTTGGTGCACCACCACGCTCAGCACGGTTTCTTGCCATGCCTATTTCAGTTGTCCACGTAATATCGTCGGTAAATTCGTATTCAGCACGTGTATACGCGTTTATACGACTTTCGTCAGGAACATATGAATAATATGGACCAAAATCAAATCCACACAGACCAACATCAAGACCAGGAACCGTACCCTCTGGCGCAAGCACTTGTGGGTAGCCCCCAAATTCTTCACATCCATATGGGTCAATTACGGGAACGCCTGGTGCAATAAAGAAGCTCGCTGGATTACCTAGTGCACTCGTGTCGTCTTGGGGACGACTTAAACGTCTATCATTTATAAACAACGGTGAGCGGTTTGTGTAGCTTATCGCAGCAATTACGTTCCCCTTGTCTCCCGTTGCTCCCCAAAGACCTTGAAGAATGTACTCTTTGTTATCGCCATGCGCGCCATCTTGATAATCAACGCTAACCATGGCACCGTCGTAATTGCGCTTGGTGATAAAGTTAACAACCCCAGCAACGGCATCTGAACCATACAGCGCTGAAGCACCGTCTTTAACAACTTCCATTCGGTCAATGGCAATCATTGGCACAAGTGAACTGGTGTCAACAAAGTTTAAGCCTTCATTAGTCGGCTGTGCATTAACTACTTGGCGTTTGTTGTTCAGCAGTACTAACGTTGATGCTACACCCAAGCCCCTTAGGTTAATATTAGATGTACCAGCGGTTGCGTTTTGCGTAAACGCATCAGGGTTATTCTCAGCACCGGTATTGATTGTGAGTGTTTGTGTGATATCAGCGATATTTTTAGCACCAATGGCATCAATCGCTACGCTGTCTACCACAGCAAGTGGTGAGGGAGATTCAAAGTTTTCGCTACGGCGTACGAAACTGCCGGTCACGAGAATAAGCTCTACGTCCTTTTTCGCTTCTTTCTCGCTTTCTGTATCAGCATCCTGAGCCGTTGCAAGAAAAGGAGAACAAAACAGTGCAGTGCCAACCATTGCAGCAACTGCGGTCTTACGCGTTTTCAATTTCATAGTGTGATTCCAAATCTGGGCTTATCACTACCGGCTTTACTACACACACGCTCCGCTAGTAACAGGCTATTCGATTTCGTGTTGTTATTGTGTGAGGCACCGCTCATCGGTGACCTACACGATTGATACTATGCTTGAAATTTAAGTTTGTAAATTTATTGTGAATAATATGTTTACATCAATTTTACACATGGTCAGACCAGATATACTTATGGTGAAGTAATGCTAAACACGCGTTCAGTAACGCTTGTTACTGTGAATAAGTTGCCAAAACCATGAAATATGTTCCCATCGGTCGGTTTACCAATACATTTATTGAACATAAATAAACAATATTTTCAGCAACTTAAAACTCTTTAAAGGCAGGAATACTTCTTGATTACCCTTACTCATTGAATAAGTCATTGCATTAAGGTGTTTATGGAATTTCCCAAAGTTGATGAGATTTACAAGCTGTTGAGTGAAAAGCTAGAAACTTGGGTAGAGAGTGCAATAACGATTTTGCCGAATATTGTTGTCGCATTTTTGATTGCAATTGTATTCGGCGTACTCGCTAAGATCATAGGCAATGTCGTTGGAAAACTCATGCGACGTACTTTTGAGTCACGGCAAATAGCGGGGCTACTAACCTCAATCATTAAAACAATAATCATTGTAGCGGGTATTTTTATCGCGCTTGATTTTGTTGGGCTTAAAGGAACCGTCACCTCTTTATTAGCAGGTGCAGGTATTGTGGGATTGGCAATTGGCTTTGCCTTCCAAGACATGACCGAAAATTTTATTGCCGGCGTCGCTATGGGCATTCGCAAGCCCTTTGATATTGGAGATGTTATTGAAGCTGAAGGCGTATTTGGTAACGTTAAAGAAATAAATCTGCGTAATACATTGGTTGAAACCTTCTATGGTCAATTAGAAGTTATTCCGAACAAGATTCTCTTTAGAAATATCCTTACCAACTATTCGTATTTAGGTTATCGCAGAATAGAAATACCGGTTGGCATTTCCTACGCTGACGACATCGAAACTGCGGCAAGCGTTATAACTAATGCCATGAACGATAAAGACTACGTTATCAAGAAAGATGAAACGGCGGTATATGCAGAGTCGTTCGGAGACTCTTCAATTAACTTATTATTATGGTTTTGGATCCGCTATCCAGGTGATCCCGGCTTTATGTTTGTTCGCCACGATGCAATCAATACAGTAAAAACCGTGCTGGAAGAGAACGACATATTAATCCCATTCCCCATCAGAACGCTGGACTTTAATGCCAAGGGTGGTGACAAACTCAATGCTATGTTAGCTAAATCAGAAAACAGTACATCTGATTCTGAGTGCAAACACAATAGCAATAAGCAATCCTCTGCTGCAGAACGCTCCCATCAAGATGGTAACGGTGGAAAAGCATCTACTGTGCAGGAATAAAAAGTGTGAATGTCATGAATGTAGAACTACTTTCGCACCAAATGAATGACTAAACAATAGAGTAATAAAAGGAGCAACACATGGAGTTAATTAAGATGTCAAAACTAAAGAATGTATTTTTTATGTTGGTACTTGCTAGCGGTCTTGGTGGTTTAGGCGGATGCGCTACTGTAGAAGGTGCAGGAAAAGACATACAAAGTGCAGGCGAAGCCATTGAAGAAGGTGCAGAAGAAGCTTCTAATTAATTTAGACTTCACATTTATCGCCGTTATTTTGAGACCAAAAGATGCATCACGTTTCTTTTGGTCTCTTCGTTTCTCAGTATGATAAATTTAAGGTCTAAGCACTGCCAACATTAAAAAACTTCCCACAAGTGCAGCGTTGCCCGACGATTTCAATATACACTTGCCATCAACTTTGAATAGTTTCCCCTGTGGTTTTTCCACAGTCTCACTTAGCGTGAATGTATATTTCACTGCATCACCACTTTTGACAGGCTCTAAAAAGCGCAGTTTATCAATTCCATAGTTGATCATAGAAGCCACTTTTTCGCTTGGCGCGATAACTTCGCCAAATGCTTTTGGCATAAGACTAGCGGTTAAAAAGCCATGCGCTATCGTAGTGCCAAAAGGACTTTCGCTTTTGCATCGCTCACTATCGAGATGAATCCACTGATGATCACCTGTCGCATCAGCAAATTGATTTATCATATTTTGCGTTACTTCTAACCAGTCAGGCTGTGTGAGCACATCCCCTACAGCTAAATCTATGAGAGTTTTCATATTTCAGTCCAATGAGCATTAATCTAAGACAAAGCTACTATTATTAGCTTGAATGTTTCAATTAACTTTTAATAATAGGTATTTATAAATATTCTTGTTACACTAACGTAAATTATTCGTAGAAGCTATGTAGCATTTAGGCGAGCGCCAAAGTTTCAGTGTCTATTGGCTTATTCAGAGCACTCGCGCTTAAAGGATTAGTTATGAATCTCAATAGAATCGATTTAAATCTCTTCGCGGTATTTGACGCTATTTATACAGCTGGCAGTCTCACGAAAGCCGCTGACGTATTGTGTATTACTCAGCCAGCGGTAAGCAACTCGTTAGCGAGACTAAGAGAAATGCTCAACGATCCACTATTTGTTCGCACGGGGCATAGCATGACGCCAACACCCGTTGCGCAAAACATTATCGTACCCGCTAGACAAGCGTTAGCGCTGCTAAGAAAAAGCGTACAAGAAAGCCATACTTTCGACCCCCTTACTGCTGAAAAGTCATTTAATTTTGCAAGCCGAGATTTGTTAGAAGCGAGTATCATGCCGCGTCTGGTTGCGCGACTGCAAAACTTGGCACCTAATATTGCTTTGACCAACTATGAAATTCCAAGAAGCCAGGTGGTTTCGGCAATGGCAGCTGGCACCCTCGACTTTTTTGCTGATGCCTCAACGTTCACAGACCCACATCTGTGCAAAGAAAAAATCGCTCAAGACAGATTTGTTGTCCTTGCAAGAAAAAATCACCCAGCACTTAAAAATGGCCTCGACTTAGACACTTTTTTACGGTTAGGCCATATCAATGTATCTCAACGTAAATCTGGAGCGGGTCCAATCGATATCGCATTGGATAAAATGGGTAAACGTAGAAAAGAAGTAATGCGAGGCCAACACTTCTTAACGGTTCCCAGTACCATAGTTAAGACTGACCTTATCGCTTGCCTACCGTTTCATTTAGCGAAACACTACGACCTGGCAATTTACGAGATGCCATTTGACCTTCAACCTGTCGAGTACTTCCTTTACTGGCACGTAAGTGCAGACCACGATTACGCGCATATGTGGATGCGTGAACAAATTATGGAAGTCGCCAGCAACTTCAAACCACACTAAAACGTTAATGGTTGCCTTGTAGTGACACTCCCTACAAGGCGCCTTTTAATATCGCTTTGCCGTCATAGCGCATACCGCCAAAGAGCAAATCAAGCAGCTGATTATTATAGCTTTTTCAGCAAAAAAACCTCTCGATTAGTATCCACTTTAATACCTGTGTATTACCCTGATTATTTTCTACCCTCGAATTTTGACATTTAATTCTTATCAAGCAAAGAATCGTTCTTATGCTGATTGTAGGATATTGACCATGTTGAAAATCGTAAAAACTTCAGTTGTTGTTGGTGCATTAGCACTTTCTAATTTTGCTTATGCCGATGTAAGCGAAGCGTTAGCAAATATTTGTACTATTGTACAAGCAGATGACAAAGGCGAATTGCGCAAGAAGATGCGTGCAGTAGAAGCCGACTATCGCTTAAAGCTGGGCGATTATTATTCAGGTATCAGTTGTAGCGGTAATAGCCTGATCCGCACTGCGATGTTAAGTAACGCAGTTGAAACGGGCGAACTACTTGTTAAAAAGATGCCAAAAGGCGATTTAGAAGCACCTGAAGCTGATGGCAAAACGCTACAAGCGTGGGTAGTGGAGAATGGTCTTCAAGATAGTCCAATCGCGGCAGTTATCAGCGCTCGTCTGTAATAATTTTCACACCATGTGAAGTCAATTCAACATGGTTGCAGGGGTATCTCTGCACGGTAAGAAGCGACCTTCGGGTCGCTTTTTATTTTTCACTCTGTCAAATTTCTCATTTAGCTTGAAATAGCATCAACAAAAAGACGGTTTTTTTCAACCTATCAAATACATAACGTCTTTAACGTATTAAATCGAATACGCGGTTATCACCTTCTATGTTTTTCTGTGCCCAATCTTTTACTTTAATACAGGGGTCGAGTAAGTATCCGTTAACCAAATTTTGAAGGAATTTAACCATGTTGAAAATTGTTAAAACTTCTCTTGTTATTGCAGCAACACTAGGTGTGTCAGGTATGGCACAAGCAGATGTAAACGAAGCACTAGCTAACATTTGCACTATCGTTCAAGCAGACGACAAAGGCGAACTGCGTAAAAAAATGCGTGCTGTTGAGTCGGATTATCGTTTAAAGCTGCGAGACTATTATTCAGGCGTAAGCTGCGGAGGTAATAGCCTTATCCGCACGGCTCTGCTGAGCAACGCAGTAGAAGCAGGTGCATTGCTTGTTAAAAAGATGCCTAAAGCCGACCTAGCTGCACCTGAAGCAGATGGCAAAACACTACAAGCATGGGTGGCTGAGAATGGCTTGCAAGACAACCCAATTGCTGCGGTAATTAACGACCGTCTATAAACATATTCACGCCATGTGAAATCAGTTCAACATGGTTGCAGAGCAATCTGCACTTTAAGAAGCGGCCCACGGGCCGCTTTTTTCTTTGTGTTACGATGCCTAATTAGCTCCAATCATTGCGACTAATTATTACTAAACCTCAAGTCATATTTTAGGTATATTGCATGGTTGAATTTACTGTGTGAAATGGATTTTATGAAATCAGTCTTTACCTTTGTTGCTATTGTTATTGGATTATTCTCGTTTGGGGCGTTAAGCGCAGAAAGTGAAGGTTATCGCAATACCCCTACCCCAGACTGGGTAAAAAAACGCATGCTTGACACCACCACGCCAATTCCTGTGGACCTTATTTCTAGCGGCGTTTTCTATCGTGTGGTTGACGACCAAATAAAGGTAACAAGCGAGGGAGAAAAGCAATACTACACGCGAATCGCACAAACAGTCGCTAACGCAAAAGGGTTGGATGGCAGTTCGCAGATTGAAATTCATTTTGATCCCACTTATGAATCACTATTGATTCACGATATTAGCGTTGTAAGAGACGGTGAACGTGTGAGTCGATTAGAAAGTGCTGATATTTCTTTATTCAACAGCGAGCAAGATTTTGAGCGTCGCATCTACGATGGCACAATCACTTACAATGCAATTTTAGACGATGTTTTAGTTGGCGATACGGTTGACTTTAGCTATTCAATTATTGGCAGTAACCCCGTCTATCGAGGTATTTTTTCAACTGGCCGCACACTAGTATGGAATATTCCGGTAGAAGACCAATACCATCGTGTTTTGTGGGGTAAATCCTCCCCTCTCTACGTAAGCCAGCGAAACGGACAGACCCCAGTTACGAAAACGCAAAGCGACGGTTTCACCGATTACAGCGTACATATCGAAATGGTGCCTCCACAGCAATTCGACAACCAGTCACCTGATTGGTTTTTACCGCGCCATCAAATAAATTATACCGAGATGCCCAGCTGGCAAGCCGTTAATGAGTGGGCCATGACCTTGTATCAAGATTTAGGTGTGGACGACTCTGTCAGAGCAATCGCACAAGACATTAAAAACCAGACTGCATCCACAGAAGCGCAATTAGCAAAAGCGCTGAGCTACGTTCAAAACAACATACGCTACGTAGGAATAGAGATAGGTGCAAATTCTCACATACCGACACCATCGAAGGACACATTACGTCTAAAATATGGCGACTGCAAAGACAAGTCAGTATTGCTTCTTGCCATTATGCGTGAGCTTGGTATTACTGGATTCCCTGCATTGGTTAACACCGAAATAGGTAAGTCCCTCGATACGCTCCCCCCTGCAGTGACGCGCTTTGACCATGTTATTGTCAACGCAATTATTGACGATAAATCACTTTGGCTCGACCCAACAATGACAGATCAATTCGGGCCATTAGATAACCTCTATCAACCTGACTTTGGGTACGCATTGGTAGTGAGAGAAAATGAAAAATCACTCACACAAATGAATGCCACAAGCATTTCAAATATTGATGTTATAGAGACCTACGTTATTCCAAAAGACATCAAAGAGAACGCACAATTATATGTAAAGTCACAGTATTTAGGCTGGCAAGCGCAGCGCATTGTTTCTAATTATGAGGAAGACGGTGCAGCAAGCCTAGAAAAGCAATATCTTGAGTACTATCAACGTGCATTTCCTAACGCTGCGGTGGCAACGCCACTTTCTTTGGTTGTCAACGCCGAAAACGGTAGGGCGACGCTCAATGAGCACTATGTAATTGAAAACGCTTTTACAGAAAGTGAACATGGTTTCGAAATGGATTTTTACGCAACCGACGTGCGTAATCAACTGACTAAACCTAAAGTGATAAACCGCAACGCTCCCTACGCTCGCTCATTTCCAATGGACGTTGCTAATACGATAAAATTACAATTCGCTGACGACTCGTGGGCATTTGATGACGAGGAATTCTCTGAAGATAATCCGTACTTCAATTATCAATACAGTGCAACTTACAAAGATAAAACCCTTACGCTTTCGTATCAGTACAGTGCTAAAAAAGACCACGTTCCTGCCGATGAAATAGAAGAATATCTCGCAGCGAGAGACCGAGCTAGAGACTACTCAAGCTATAGTATTATTTGGTATAAGCGTAACAGTTCTTCCGACACAGCGCCCTCTTCAACCATTGAAAACACAAACACCTTTGATGAGTTTGCATTCTTAGGCTACCTCGCCATCGCGCTTATTGTACTTTTCATTTTAATGCTTATTGATTGGCGTTTAGCAGCCACATCTCGCAATGACAGTGAGCACTTGCGGTTTCAAGTCGTTCCACTTCCCAAATTTTTGCTAATGGGCATATTTACGTTTGGCTTATATTGTCACTATTGGGTTTATAGGAATTGGTTTTTAATAGAAAAACAAGATAACAAAGGCACCTGGCCAATTGCTCGAGGGATATTTGCACCGTTTTGGCTATATCCTCTTTACTGTAAACTGAAACAACATGCTGATAACGAGTCAGATTCACCATCATTGTTTCCAACTCATATTGGCATACTTACAGCGGCGCTCTATTTTGTTATGTATTTTACAGTAAATACGATAGACGCAGCTGGAGCGGTTATACTTGAGACAGACCTACTCAGCGTCAGTATCATTTTATCAATGCTGCTTCCCTTACCTTTCGTACCTTATATTCGCTATATCAACAAAGTATACGCATCACACAACCAAGACTGTAAAAACGGAGCCAAAATAGGTTTTAGGCATGTGTTGATTAGCGCTATATGCTTTCCATTTCTTATGCTTAGCATGGGGCAATTGTTAAATGTTCTCCCTTCAGGTGATGTTGTTGAAGGAAGTGATTTATGGTCTCACGATATCGCCTTTATGTATCGTGAAAATCTTATCGAGGGCACAGAGCAAATTCAGTACTTTTATAGTGACGCAATACTTCTAAATCAACTAGATGGAAATGGTTATACCGACAAAAAAGTCTTTTCTTACTGGATTGATGACGAAGTGGGCTTAGTATCAGAATTTGCATCCTACAAAGATATTAAAGACATCGAGGTAGACTATTCCGACGATAAGCTTGAAGTCACCACTATAAAAATAGTACGAGAAGACGACAGCGATTTCTTCCTCTATGTTTACTCTTCAACAGGTAAAGACAACCTATTTATTGACGCATTAATGAGCAACTGGAAGACAAAGAAAGGCAACAAAACTTAAGACTTTCAAAAGAAAACAACTTGAACAGAAGCAAATAAAGCACATTTCTTGCGCTTTATTTGCTTATTTTTCAACCTTCCAAAGAACCCACAAAAGCCCCAGATAAACCAATAAAAACAACAACTTAAATACAATCTACTGTATATTAACCCCACAAAAACGTATCAAATAAAATACGCAGTTATCCTTCAGCATGTTTTTTAAACACATCAGTTATTCTTTAATTAATTGCGAACAGACAAACCAAACACAACCGAAGGAACTTTAACCATGTTGAAAATCGTTAAAACTTCTCTAGTAATCGCAGCTTCTACTTTAACTTTCTCGAATGCAGCACAGGCTAACGACATAAACGAAGCATTAGCTAATATATGCACCATCGTGCAGGCTGACGACAAAGGCGAACTGCGCAAAAAAATGCGTAGCGTACAGTCGGATTTTAAATTGAAACTTCGCGATTATTACTCTGGTATCTCATGTGGTGGCCAAAGCCTGATAAGAACAGCACTAACTAATAATGCCGTTGAAGTAGGTACACTTCTTGTTAAAAAAATGCCGAGTAAAGATCTTCAAGAGCCAGAATCTGACGGTAAAACACTACAAGCGTGGATTGCAGAGCAAGGTTTACAATCGTCGCCAATTTCAGCTGAGTTAAACGAGCGAATCTAAAACGAAATTCACATAGCCATGTGAGCTGATTCAACATGGTTGCAGATTAATCTGCAGTGACAAATAGCGACCTACGGGTCGCTTTTTTATTTTAGTTACTTAAGTGACGAATATTTGAAAAGATGGAAACAATACGCGCTATACGTTTGAGCTCATTTACCTCTTCATCGCCCCACAATGCACATTGGCCCGTTGACTCACAACATATTATGCCAAATGGAGAAAAGGCATTGTCAAATACATAGTCCATCATTGAATGAACTGACTCTTCCTCAAAATACCCCTCTGCGAAACAAGAAGTGTCAGGATGGTTTCTTGCGTCAAGTGCCAAAATAGAGAGTTTTTCCAAAATTGCGTCGAAATAATCAGGATAATCGCTGCGCTGGTAGACTAAATTTGAGGGTTGAGAAAAACCCTCAGTGTTAAGTAGCGCCAAACAAGTGATACTTTCATTACCTTCATCGAATTGCCAAAGACTAACACGGTCAGCGTTGGGGATCGCTTTTCTCACCGCCAGACATACTGCTTTTAAAAAATCAGGTAATGCAACGTCAGGATTTGCCAATGTCATACTTAATTCTGTAAACGGGTCTATCACTTCACTCCCCCACCGCAATTAAAGGAAACCCTCATCATCTATTTATGTTCAAAAGCACAAAAATTGCCATTATTTTTGGGTTAAATAACGTGAAAAGGACAACGCCTCCCTGAAGAGTTCTTATCAATTCACTCATAAAACATACAAACAACACCTTTCCCACAAAACACCACAACCTCGCCTAACACCTTGTTAAATATGGGCTAGCCAACCATGCCACTGGGTCAAAAAAAACTAAAAGTATTAAAACCGATACGCTGTTATTCCACTGCATGTTTTTCGCACAGTATTTTTGTTTTTTAATACATCTCGAACAGACAAACAAATTAACCGAAGGAATTTAACCATGTTGAAAATCGTTAAAACTTCTCTAGTAATTGCAGCATCTACTTTAGCTTTCTCTAACGCAGCGCAAGCTAACGACATTAACGAAGCATTAGCTAACATCTGTACTATCGTACAAGCAGACGACAAAGGTGAACTGCGCAAAAAAATGCGTAGCGTACAGTCGGATTTTAAATTGAAACTTCGCGATTACTATTCAGGCATTTCATGCGGTGGCCAGAGCCTTATTAGGACTGCGCTGTCAAACAATGCAGTTGAAGTAGGCACACTTCTCGTTAAGAAAATGCCGAGCAAAGATTTACAAGCGCCTGAAGCTGACGGCAAAACATTATCAGCCTGGATTGCTGAGCAAGGACTTCAGTCTTCGCCAATTTCAGCGGAACTGAACGAGCGTATCTAAAACGTATTCACATAACCATGTGAACCTTTTCAACATGGTGGCAGCGAAAGCTGCACTAAAGGCCCCTTCTAGGGGCCTTTTTCTTTTCTACGGTTAAAAACTGGTACGCATCCCCTTGATGTAACAACTATGCTTTACCGTCAGCTTTATCCATGTAGATAGAAAAACACCACAGAATACTACCCAAAGCCCTTCTCCATTTTTCTCAAGCTTCCTAACTCACTTAGCCATTTGAGTTGCGATTCGCAATAGGTATCAACTAAGGGTACTAATTGGTTTGCCTTATCCAACGCACCTAAATAAACGATCTTAAGACCAGCATACTTAGGATTTTCGTTAAAAATAGGCGTAGCACAATTTAAGCACACGTGTTTACTAGCATTGTCAGAAAGCTGAATCGCTTTCAGATCACCACATTCCTTTACAAACTCATTACTGGCGACCACGACATAAGTTGAAAATGCACTTCCGTTCGCCTTTCTACAAAGATCACAGTGGCAATTTAGAATGGTCTTAATATTTTTTGAAATTGTGAACTTCACTGCATTACAATGACATCTTCCCTTCATGCAATCCTCTTTTACTCATTTACAACACGAAAACTCTATTTCGCGTGATGACTGACAATTCTGAATCAAAGTTTCTCAAATGTTATTGCAGCAATTGCAATTAAAAGCGATTTTTACATGATTATCCTTATCTTATTATTG
>NZ_JAJALG010000016.1:0-86216 GCF_020515205.1 Alteromonas sp. McT4-15 | reverse complement strand
AAATCCTCATTTACCATGCGTAAACTCCGGTTCCCCACAATTTCCCGCCTTGTCTAAACCATGCTCGCTGACGCGGCTTAAAAACGACGAGTGTTGTTTTTTATTTAGGTGAGGAGCCTAGCCTATATAGGATCATGCGGTTTTTCGTTGGCTATCGGGTAGAAATGTAATTTTCATGCGTTTGTGTTTTACTAATGCGCTACCTAGCAGTTAAATACGAAGGAACGTGAATATGGTTAAATATCTAGCACCTCTATTAATTTTTTTCCCTTTTTTATCTTTTGCGCAGCAAGTGGTAGACCCTGATTTTACGCCACAACACACTGCTTGCTATTTTTGTCAGTTTGAATCTTCACCGGTTGTCGCCGTTGATAGTGCGCACCACAATTTTCATACCCTTGACGGACGCTACAAACCGTTCGCGAAAGTGCTTGAAGCCGATGGTTTTACGCTGAAAAATAATTCGAAACCTTTTTCTCGTGCGTCGCTTGCTGAAATCGACGTGTTGGTTGTGGCTAATGCGCTAAATGAAAGAAATACTCAGAACTGGGACTTGCCTAATTATCCGGCGTTTACTCGCGAAGAAGTCGAAGCTGTTTATCATTGGGTAAATAACGGTGGTTCACTTTTTCTTATTGCTGATCATATGCCGTGGCCTGCTGCCATGTCAGACTTGGCAGAAATATTTGGCTTTGGGTTCATCAATGGCTATGTGGAGATAGTCAATAAACAAGAGCAGTTTTTTGACCGTCAGTCACAGAGTATTTTGCGATCTCCTGTTACACCAGCAGATGGCGAAAACGTGGTAGATGTCATTCAGGGCTTTTTAGGTCAAGGTTTTACAATACCTCCGCAAGCACAGCCTGTACTTCAATTTACACAACCATCAATAAATTGGATGCCATCAAAATCATGGGCCATCGAAGACGATACGCCTTCACAAAGTGCCATTGGACTCTATCAGGGGGCAATAATGGAATTCGGAAAGGGTAAAGTGGCTGTATTTGGCGAAGCGGGTATGTTTACTGCGCAAGTTGTTAAAAGTGACGATGAGTCGTGGGCGATGGGAATGAATTCACCATCAGCAAAAGACAATCAACAGCTACTATTAAATATCGTGCGTTGGTTAGTGTCACACTAATTGATGTAAAAGCTTTTCAACGGGCAGTTGCGTAGCTTTTATCACTGATGTGTTTGAATTTTATTCACTTGTACAGCGTATCCTATTCTTTCTATCAGATTTTTGACTTAAGTGTTGCCATACGGCTAAAAATCGATAATGGTTATAGGTAGAGAGGGAAGGTAAGGTTGAGGAATTAACGCACTTTAATAAGTTTCGATTGAACTTTGCTCTTGCATCCCCATATAAAAATGACATTTCAAACTAATTGAGAACAAGTATGACAGTTGAGCGTGAAAATCGCATTGAAATTCCTGTGCTTGCCTTGCGGGATGTAGTGGTATACCCGCATATGGTCATACCCCTATTTGTTGGGCGTGAAAAATCAATCCGTTGCCTTGAAGCTGCAATGGAAAACGATAAACAAATATTTCTAGTCGCGCAGAAAGACGCTGGCAATGATGAGCCAGAGGCTGATGACATTTATACCGTTGGTACTATTGCAACCATTCTCCAATTACTAAAACTGCCAGATGGCACAGTAAAAGTGTTGGTAGAAGGCAGTGTAAGAGGCCAAGTTGACAGCTACCAGCAATCAGAGCCGTATTTTGTTGCAAACGTAGAGAAACTCGAAGATGAAGCAATCGACGAGAGTGAGCAGGAAGTACTTATTCGCTCTGCGGTGTCGCAATTTGAAGGCTACGTAAAGCTTAACAAGAAGATTCCACCTGAAGTGCTTACGTCACTCAATGGCATAGAAGACGCTGCACGCCTTGCTGACACTATGGCTGCGCATATGCCGCTTAAGCTGGCAGAAAAGCAAAAAGTACTTGAGATGCAAGGGGTGAATGAGCGCCTTGAGTATCTGATGGCGCTAATGGAAGGTGAAATAGACTTATTGCAGGTCGAAAAGAAAATTCGCACCCGCGTCAAAAAGCAAATGGAAAAGAGTCAGCGTGAGTACTATTTGAATGAGCAAATGAAGGCCATTCAAAAAGAGCTCGGCGAGCTTGACGACGCGCCAGATGAATTTGAAGCACTCTCTAAGAAAATAGCTGAAGCAAAAATGCCAAAAGAGGCAGAAGACAAGGCAAAAGCGGAATTACAAAAGCTTAAAATGATGTCGCCTATGTCAGCAGAAGCAACTGTATTGCGCAGCTATATCGAGTGGCTAACCAATGTGCCGTGGAATAAGCGCTCGCCAGTGAAAAAAGATCTTTCACGCGCAGAAGGTGTGTTGAACGAAGACCATTACGGCCTTGAAAAAGTTAAAGAGCGTATCTTGGAATACCTCGCAGTACAGCAGCGTGTTAAAAAGCTTAAAGGTCCTATATTGTGTCTTGTGGGGCCACCGGGAGTGGGTAAAACCTCGCTGGGGCAATCTATTGCCAAGGCTACTGGTCGTAAATATGTTCGTATGGCGCTTGGCGGTGTGCGAGATGAAGCGGAAATTCGTGGTCACCGTCGCACCTACATTGGTTCACTGCCAGGTAAGTTAGTGCAGAAAATGGCGAAGGTGGGCGTTAAGAACCCACTGTTCTTGTTAGATGAAATCGACAAGATGTCTTCAGATATGCGCGGTGACCCAGCGTCAGCCTTACTTGAGGTACTTGACCCTGAACAGAACAACAGCTTTAGTGATCACTATTTAGAAGTTGACTACGACTTATCTGATGTCATGTTTGTGGCAACCTCTAATAGTATGAACATTCCAGGCCCGTTACTGGATCGTATGGAAGTCATCCGCTTGTCGGGTTATACCGAAGATGAAAAGCTTAACATTGCTAAAAAGCACCTAATTGGTAAGCAGATGGAGCGCAATGGCCTGAAAGCCAAGGAGCTCGAAATTACCGATTCAGCAGTTATCGGTATGATTCGCTACTATACCCGCGAGGCCGGCGTTCGTGGTCTTGAGCGCGAAGTATCAAAAGTTTGTCGCAAAGCGGTAAAAGACATTTTGCTTAAGAAGAGTAAAGGCAAAGTTGAAGTTACCCAAGACAACCTTAAGGACTATTTGGGTGTACAGCGTTTCGACTATGGCAAAGCTGATAAAGACAATCAAATAGGTCAAGTTACAGGTCTTGCTTGGACACAAGTAGGCGGTGATTTGCTGACAATTGAAACTACATCAGTGCCTGGTAAAGGTAAAATGACGTCTACAGGCTCGCTTGGTGACGTTATGCAAGAGTCGATTAAAGCTGCGATGACGGTAGTAAGAAGCCGCGCTGAAAAGCTGCGTATAAACGATGACTTTTACGAAAAACGTGATATTCACGTTCACGTTCCTGAAGGCGCTACACCTAAAGATGGTCCAAGTGCGGGTATTGCAATGTGCACAGCACTGGTTTCGTCTCTTACTGGGAACCCGGTTAAATGTGATGTTGCGATGACAGGTGAAATTACGCTTCGTGGCGAAGTGTTAGCTATCGGTGGCTTGAAAGAAAAGCTATTGGCTGCGCATCGTGGTGGTATAAAAACCGTTGTTATTCCAAAAGATAACGAGCGCGATTTGGAAGAAATTCCAGATAATGTTAAGAAAGATTTGTCAATTCACCCCGTTAAGTGGATTGATGATGTATTAGATATTGCTTTGCAAGAGCCGGTTGAAAGCTTTCAAGTGGTGAAAAACTAACTAGTTACAATGGCTACATTGCTTAATTTTAAAGGCGTGTAGCCATTTTCTTGAAATAATTGCTTAAAAATTGTTCGTTAAAGTAAAGAAATACCGTTTTTTTTGAAAAATGGGCTTTCAACACACAAAAGTTGTGTTACCTTTAAGTGGTATTCGCTTGAAGCCTTGCCACAAAAGGGATTGCAGCGATTCAACAAAAAAGTTAATTATTTGTGACCGAAGCTTGATGTTAACGATCAAGCTTGCTATAACGTTCAAGCAAAATCGTTTTGGACAAACAGTATAATAACAATCGAAGGGGATCATAATTGTGAACAAGTCTCAACTTATCGACCAAATCGCTGCTGGTGCAGACATTTCTAAAGCAGCTGCTGGCCGCGCTCTTGACGCATTCACTGACTCAGTAACTGCTGCGCTTAAAGACGGCGACCAAGTTGCACTAGTAGGCTTTGGTACTTTCTCAGTTCGCGAACGTTCAGCTCGCAGTGGCCGTAACCCACAAACTGGTGAGACTATTCAGATTTCAGCTGCGAAAGTTCCTTCTTTCAAAGCTGGTAAAGCACTGAAAGATGCCTGCAATTAGTAGGTAGTCTGTTTCACTTTCTGTGGATAAGTAATAGAAACCCTTGCATAGCAAGGGTTTTTTATTTCCGATAAATAAATTTCTCTTTTCAAATCGTTTCATTCCTCTCTTTCCTATATAAATATACAAATATAAAAAGCAATGTTTCACTATTGACAGTGGATTTGTTTCGTTTATTCTTTTAAATATACATATATAAAAAATATAGTTTCATAATATGACTGATGTAAATCTTGTCGATGTCACGTTTAGTAAACTAGGCAACGTTAAATTAAAGCTTGTGAAAATAGATAGTCAGCTTGAGATGTTGAGCGCAGGTTATTTGCTTCAACGTTTCGATAGTGGCAGTAAACCGAACACAATTAAAAAAGATGCCCAGTCAATTCAGCACCTATATCGTTATTGCATTGGCAGCCAAATAGAACTTCATAAACATATTTCCTCACAGACCCCGCTTTCGATGGGGTTTATCGAGTCTTATTCCGCTTATTGTTCAGCAGACATTAATACTGGTGAGCAGATTAGTAGTGGGCATTATGAACAGCGCATGAGAGTGAGTTGGAGCTATATCAAATGGTTATGGTTGTTCTATCAGAATCGAACAAAGAATAGTTTGGACAACTTAAAGGCTGCAAAAATGCAGTTTACGGCGATGGAAGAAGGATTTAAGTTATATTTAAAATCTCCATACACTTCCGCTAAGTCTAACAAAGAAGGCTTATCTCCAGAGTTAAGAGGTAAATTCTTTAATATTATTAATCCTCTCTTAGAAAATGAGTTGAATCCTTGGAAATCAGAAAAGATCCGTTGGCGAAACTACGCCCTCTTGTTGACGATGGTATTAGGTGGAAATCGCAAAGGCGAGTCCCTTTTACTTAAGCTCAATCATTTTTCATTATCGGGTCGTCGCAAATTCTTTGAAATATTGAAGTCTGGTGACATTGAGTATCCTAGAAGTGAAGCACCATCAGTCAAAACATTAGGTCGGGAAGTCGAGCTAAATGAAATGATGGCAACGATATTTGAGCACTATATATCCCATTGGCGGACTCAATTTAAAGGGGCTAATGAGAGTATGTATATGTTTCTCTCAAATATGGATGGCAAGCCACTTAGCGTACAAACGCCAAACGCCATACTGAATGAGCTAATAAAAAAACACCCAGAGTTTGCAGGTAAGCTATCTCCTCATCGACTTCGAAATACATTCCACGATGTGCTTAGTGATGCGTTGAACTTGATGAATATCGGTGAGTCTTCGTTAAGTAAGAAATTAAACAAAGCGCCAATACAAGAATACGCAGGAGGATGGAAGCGAGGTAGTGAGATGGTGAATCGTTACCCTAAAGGTTCTATCCAGCGTGAAGTTGGGCAATTGCACCAAATCATTCAACGTAAAATATTGGAGCCTACAGAGTACGCAGAGGCTAAGAGAAAAGAAGAGGTTGCCCAATCAGATGCCGAGTTCGAAAGATGGATGAATAGCCAATGAGTATGAGCAACAGTGTTATTGGCGTTAACGAGTCGTTGTTAACGCCTCAAGAAAGAGCATTTGCTAATCGCATAGGGTATAAAGTCGAACTGTTTGATGAAGTGGGTGAGTTTAACGATGTTGTGTCCTTGCCTGATGATACGAGTCAGGTTACTAAATTATATTTTACTCGTATCAATGAACTGGGGCATGAACTGAAAGAGCAGTTAAAAGGTTACTATATATATCTACTCCCTCGATATTTACCTGGAACAATTAGCCAATATCACTACGCAATTACTTGTATCGCTGACAATGTCATTAACGGGAAAACCATCGACGAAGCAATAGGTTGCGCCGTGATGACAACTCCAGCTAGATTTGTAAACCCTATCAAATCTCTGGTTCGTTATTTAATTTTAAATGAATATAACGAGTTATCCTTTGATAAAGCGGAAGAGATTTTAAGGCTTGAGGGGTATACCGCAAATAAAAACGCTTATTTGACCCTATTCACGATGGATGAGGAGTTAGGGCCTTTTACTCGTGAAGAGTTGCGCGTATTAAACGAAGCATTGAAAAATGAAGAGATTTATATTGCTGATAGGTTGATCCTCGCGCTTTGTATCCAGTTCGGTTTAAGGCCGATACAGCTATCGTTATTAAAGGAAAAAGATTTCATTGAAGATGCTGAGTTAGGGCTTTGTTATCTTAATGTCCCAAGGGTTAAACAGAAAGGTGGGCAGTTTAGGCGTGAGGAATTTACTAAGCGTATTGTTGATGATGAGTTGGCTGTTCTGATCAAAAGGGTTATTGCTAATAATCATGATAGTTATGGTGGGCTTTCCATTATGGAGCCTCCTTTGTTTTTTAGAAAGGTGCAGGTCTACATCAAGGGTCTAAAGGGGGCGGTCAAGCATTTTGAAGGGGTCAAGGTTGATGAAGGGAGTTACAGGTCAATAAATAGTCAGTTTTACGGTGAAGAAAATAAAGCAAGTTACTTACATCACAATAAACCACATAATTTTTACAACCGTATGATATCTACTACTAGTTACCTTCCGTTATCCCCAAGAACAGGAAAGCCATTTTACCTAACGCCTTATCGTTTCCGATACACCGTTGGCTCTAACGCAGTTATGGAAGGCATGACCGAAGAGGAAGTCGCGGATTTATTAGATCACAGTTCAACCCGGTGCGTTAAACATTACTTCCGATATACCCGCGAGATGTGGGAGTTACTTGAAAACGCCACCGCAAAGAGAACAGAACAACAGCACTTCACAGCGGCATGGAACCGAGAAGAAGACCTAAGCGGTAATATTTACGGCAAAGAGATTATCGAGCTTCATGCGTTTACCGCTATAGGCAAGTGTCAAAAGGAAGCTGCTTGTTATTTAGAGCCTGCCGTCGCTTGTTATTCTTGTGACAAATTCTGCCCAAACAAAGAAAAGTCTTCGCACGATAACGCATTAATTTCACTTAAAGACCGAAAAAAGGTTGTTGATGAAAGTACATCATCATCACTGTCTAAACAGCTTGATGAGGCTATTGCTGGTTGTGAAGCAGCCATTGCTTATGCCGAGGGAGTAGAAGTGGTCAATATCAATGAAGGAAGCGGTGATGAGTGATGTAATAAACCTCATTAGGCTAAAGCAAGAAACTAATTCACAGAGCCTAGCAGAACTAGAGCAGCAAGCGAGACAGCGCTTTGAATCATTACCGTTGATAATTGGTTGTGATTGGAACGATGTCAGTTGGTCATACTTGAAATCAAACCAAAACATTAAATTTCAAATGATAGGCGGAGAAGAGCTACCTGAATCGTTAGCTACCTTTTGCAAAGTTTACTTGGTGAATATGTTATGGACTCAAAGGCTGCGAGCAGAACCGTATTCTTTTTCCCACATTAAAAGCTCAATAGAACCCATTAAAATTTGGGCTGAAATGGGATTTGAGGAGCTATCCGATCTTAATCAAGAAGCATATGATGCGAACATCGTTTACTTGAGAGAGAGGTACGCTGAACCAGCTACAAATGGGGTGAGCTTAAATCGAGTTGTAGCTTATCTCAATGACAATCACCTGTTGTCCGCCCATATAGATACAGTAAATATTCACAAAGCGTTAGGTAAAACAGATGCGTTTGGTAGGGTTCAAGCTAAAAAAGAAAAGATGCCTTTGCCAGAGCTTGTGAAAGCGGTAATTCATCTGAAATGGGCTGTGGACGACGCATTTGATGGCAGTAGTAAAGCCATCAATGACAAGTTATGTATTTTAACCCAAGTATTTCAGTATGGTTTAGGGTTGCGGCTTGGGGAAGTATTGCGTCTGCCGCTCAACCCATTGATTGAAATGGATGGTGAAATGTTTTGCCTTGTTTGGACTGAGAAAGGGTCTGAGCCAATGGCGAGATATATCCCGACAATATGGCGTAAAGCATTTAAAGATGCCGTTGATGAAATACATAAACTAACTAAAGGATACAGAGACGCAGCAATTCAATTCGAGCAGCAAGGCGCATTGAGCTTTATTGATGAAAGGTTTGATGCTTATGTTCAAGAAAAAGAATCAATATTTGAGAGAAAAGTTCAACAGTTGGATGAATTGTTATTGTCCAAGAAAGTGGCCGCAGAGCAATTATGGCAACTAAAAGCATCGATTGACAGCAATGAAAGATTTGAGCTTAAAGAATTAGCTAATATTTTACCTATTTCATCAAAAGCTACAGATTCAACGTCTCTACTCAAGTATTACAACGGTATGGGTATTGAGATTGAAAGTAAGCCGTTAGGCTCTCGAAAGCATAAGCATTATATTACTGGCGAAGCTATTGCAAAGTGTATTGACGAAATCGTAGCAATGAGAGCCAACCATGTTACTGAACTAGAGCTGCTTAAAATACTTAACGCACATTCCACAGGCAACACAAAAGCATCAAATGATTCACTCATCCGTGAAAAGGTAATTCGCCTAAATGGTAACTTTAATGCGCTTACCTTCACCAATGAAAAAACATCTGACAAAGCATTAAGCGTTAAGGTTGTTAGTCGCCAGGATGCAATAGATATCATTCGAGCCTATACACTTGGCGGTTACGACCACCAAAAGCAAATTCCTCTAAAAGAACTCGAAGGATTATTGCCTGAGTTTTTTAACCAAAAGACAGCCAGCAAAGTTGGATTAGAGGACTTGTGGAGTGCCGAGAAATGCAATTTCTATGTAAAACATCGAGGAAATAGAGAGTATGCGAAGACAAAAGGTTACTTGGCTGATATAGGTAAGGTAAAAAGCTATTTTCGTGCGGAATTTGAACGCATGAATTTAGATATCGACCGAGAGTTAATCGAAGAATCAATTCATGAATATCAACTGGATGATATAGAGATTAGCTCTAAATCCTTCAGCATCCACCAAAAAACGTCAGAGTATTTGTTCCTGCGTGCTGGTATGCGAGGTGGAGAATATTATGACCACCTACCACAAATTTTGGGGTATTTCGCAGTTGCTTATTTTTTTGGTGGTAATGATAGACAGCACAGCGCTTTTACTCGTTACGGTATCGATGTTGATGATTATATAGCTGAAAGTTGGCAAAGCCATAAGGGGCGGCACTGGCAAACAACTAGTTTGTTTAGAGCAGGGTTGGCTGAATTGGTCGTGAACAAGTGGATGGGACGAACGACAGGCCAAGGTGAAAATTACGACCACAACACAGGGCGTGAACGAGCCAAGGTTGTTGCTGATGCTATGCTTGATGATTCTGAGCGATTTTTAGGTGAAATTCCCAATAAATTAAGAGCTTGGAAAGAGCAAGAGATTCAAACCAGCAGTTTGCCTGAACATTTAACTTCTACGCTTCAATCAATTCAATATAGTCCACTAGGGTATTGCACAAGAGCCTTATATCTAAAGCCTTGTGAATTTAACTTAAAATGCTTAACAGGTAACGAAGGGAAAGGGTGTAAGCACTACATATACGATTTGCATGACCCTTCGCATAGAGAAAAGATCACCGCAGAGCGCGATAGGTCATCCTTAGAGTTATCAAGGTTGTTTGAAGTGTATGAAAAAGGGGTCGAAGCAGCAAAGATGCATATCGAACACCATATGACCATCTTGCGAAATACGACAGCGATATTGGATAACGCAGAAATGATACTAAATGACAGTCAACTGGATGACATCCAAGATTATATGCCATTTAAAAAGGATGGTTCATTTCCTGATGATTGCCCATTTCAGTGTGGAGGTGATGAATAATGGCGACGACAAAAGAAGAGTTTGAAAGTGCATTTAAGATATTAAGCCAATTTGAAAGACAACTCATACCTGCGGATGAGTTTGGCTGGGATTACATCACAAGTCGAGTGAAGCCCTCAAAGCCAACTCTATGGAGAAATAGAGAATTTCGCGATGAATTTGATCGTGTAAAGAAACTGGTTCGTGCATACAAAGCTGGTAAGTCGGTTTATGACCTTAAAGTTTCAAAGGAGTCAGCCAAGGATGCTGAGATAAATAAACTCAGAAGGAAAGTCGAAGAGTTAGAAAGTCAATTGTCCAGAGAAAGGGAAAGACTTGCTTATGCAGCAGTGGTAGCAAGGCGTGAGAATATTGATCCGATTAAATTTGAAGAAGACTCTCCTCTTCTAGGCGCGATTGGAAGGAATAAAAAAAATGGCTAATGGACAACAAAAAGCACAACAGAATCTTGATGCCTTTGAAGTGTGGCGAGTAACCCAGACTGATGATGACTTTAAACAAATAATCTTTAGAGGCCAATTAAATAGAGGTGAAGTAGCCAAAACTATTGGTTGTGGCAAGTCTGCACTCAATCAAAACCCTGCACTTAAAGAAGCGTTGTTAGCCCTTGAAGATAAACTGCGTGATAAAGGTGTGCTTCCACCACTGACCGAATCTGCAAAGAAAGATGCCGACAAACCAAAGCAATACGACAACACAGCTAACCGTAAACTACTCGACTCTAAGCGAGTGTCTGCGCTAGAGGCTGAAAACATTGAGCTAAAAGCTAAGGTTAAAGAGTTGGAAAGCAAGCTAGAGCGATTTGGTGAATTGAATGAAACCCTCTCTGAAATGGGATTCATGCCACGATGAGTGAAGCCAAAGTGCAAAAAATGCACATTGCTAATTGTGCAAACACATCTGCACAAATAGAAGTTGATACTGGTTCGTTCCAAAATGGAGCCACCCACGCAATTGGTCAACAGCCCGTTGGCCAATTAAAAGTGCAACAAGCTGCTACACAATTACATCAAGACCAAATGCGTGTCACCAGTATCCCTTATAGCTCAACCAATATGGTGATATTCAGTGGTGTGCCACTGGCAAAAAACTCATACAAGACCAACAGTGGTAAGTATTACATCACCATTAAAGTTAGCCCTGATGAAATCCCTGTACAGCCAGCCCTTGGTCAGCATTGGTCGGTAAAAGGCGCTCGTTCAGTCGATGAAGTGGAAGCGGGTGATTTCTTGATGCAACAGCACACCTATGAATCACCAGAGCACATAGAATGCAGCCTGCCAGAAACGGGTGAACAACTCATTCGTTTTATCGCGAGAGAAGCTGGCTTTAAAGGTATCGGTGAAAGTAAAGCAAGAGCGCTATGGGAGTTATTAGGTAAAGATTTCCACTCGATAGTTAGAAAAGATACTCCTGAATCGAGAGAAAAGCTTAGAAGCGTCCTGAGTGAGGATTCTATCAATGCGTTGTTTGAAGGCTATGCTAAATATAAAAATCTGGCCTACTGCAACTGGATGACCGAACATAAGATACCAGCAGGTGTGCAGCAGCGCTTATTGAAGCATCATGGGGAAGAATCGATTGAAGCTATAAAACAAAATCCCTATGTGCTGATTGGTTTTGGGATGTCATTTGAACAAGTCGATACTATGATCACAAATTGTGATCTTAAACTTGAGATCACAACTTGTGATAGCAAGAGACTTAGCGCGGCACTTGAAACTGCCATTCGAAAAGAGATTGATAAAGGCCACACGTATACAAACCAAGCGGCCTTGCGACCCTATTTAACTAAACTACTCAAGGACAAAGAGCTAGTTGCGGCAGCGTTCAAGGCAGGTCACGACAAAGCGCAATACATCCTTAATCCTGACACTGGCACCTACCATCCTATGGCGCAGTTGTTGATGGAGAATGTCGTTGCCAAACGACTTAAAGCGTTAGCCAATCAAAACAACCTTTATGACGAAAATGCAAATTCTGCATATTGTTCTGCGGTTGGTGAATTGCCATACGAGCTAACCAAAAAACAGGTTGAAGCAGTAATAACGTGCTTAGATAACGCGGTGAGTTGCATCACGGGCGGAGCTGGCACAGGTAAAACGACGGTACTTAGAACCGCACTTCGAGCCTACCATCAAATGGGATTTGAAATACACGCAGTAGCCCTGAGTGGCAGAGCTGCCATGCGCTTGCATGAGTCAATTGGTTTTATCACCTCAACTATCGCTAAGTTATTGGGTGAAGACCCTATAGAGCCAACCTCAGACAAACAAAAACATCTTCTGGTAATTGATGAAGCCAGTATGATTGACTTGCCAACCATGTATCGCCTGGTCAACCATATTCATCCATCAGTTCGCATCATCTTCACTGGTGATCCAGACCAGTTGCCGCCAATAGGTTGCGGAAAGGTGCTTGCTGATATTGTTCTGTCTAAAGCTATTGCCAATACCATGCTAGAAATTGTGAAACGTCAGGAAGGCACAACGGGCATCCCCGAATACTCGAAGCTTATAAACAGTGGAATCGTGCCTGAGAAGCTAAGTACGGGCGCTATTCACTTCCACGAAACGACAAAGAGCGACATTGCTCAAGTCTGTTGTGACTTGTATCAGCAATCACCTGAGAACAGTCGTGTTATGGCACCGACCAAAGCGCTCGTTGCTGACATTAATAAACTGACTCAAGAGGCTGTCAACCCTAATGGAGACAGGCTTGAGTTTGAAATGCACGGTGAGAGATTCTTTCAAAACCTCAGATTGAATGATGCAATTCTATTTACGCAAAACCACTATGACAAAGGCATTCAAAACGGTTCGCTCGGCACTCTAACCAGTGTTGAGTCTTCGGGTGAAAGCTATGGCGAAGTAACGCTAGATACTGGTGATATTATAGAGGACACGCAATCTGTGCTCGATTGCATGGAGTTGGGTTATGCAATAACCCTACACAAAGCCCAAGGCTCGCAGTTTCCAAGAATCATTATCGCAGTACAGAAAGGCAAAATCGTTGATAGAGCGTGGCTGTATACTGCAATTACCAGAGCCGAGGCTGAAATTCATATAGTTGGCAGTTCGGATGATTTGAGGGTTATCACAGAAGCCCACAGCAACTCACATAAACGAAACAGCTATTTGGTTGAACTGCTACGCCAAAACTAGCAAAGCCGCTGTAGATTGACAAAAAAGTATCACCCAAACAAAAAACAATCATACTGAGCAAAAGTATCATACTTTTATATCCATGGTCGCAGAGGCGGCATTAGACAAAGAGCAGACGTTGAGCGATGCTATTCTCAACTTCTGACTTTAGTCAAAAAAACTAACTTAAATTGCTATTACTGGCGTTTGAATTCATATTTACCACCGCCTTGGCTCAGAATGAAACCATTTGTTTGAGATGACGATGCACTCGGTTTGTTGAAGTTGATGACGATACCAGCGGGGTCAAAACGAAATTCTGTTTCTGAATACGCTGTCAGTGGAAGAGCGCCTTGACCTTCTGCTTGACTCATCAATCTTCCATTTTCAACCCAGAAGCGAATTTTAATAGGCACTTGGGTGCTCGCAAATTCACCTTCATATGCGCTTAAAATCTTTTCGCTTAACTTTATAGGTTTTGCAGAAAAGTCAGGAATATCTATTGAGAGGCCGTACATGGTTTTTAGAACGGCAATCAACACATCGTTGAAGTTATAGTTTAATGCATTGCTTAGCACAGTTACGTTCAGCCCGTCTTTTGTATTGTAGCCCGCTGCGGAAACAAATCCGTCAATGCCACCAAAATGCCCGTAAAACTTCTTTTCGCCAAACGGGGCCGCAGTCATACCCAAGCCATAACCGTCTTCAAGCTTCATCATGGCACGCAAAGAATCACTTGATATCAGTCTACCGCCAAACAACGCAGTAAAAAACTGATTGATATCTTTCGCAGTAGATACAATTGCTCCTGCTCCGTGAGGCACACTCATATGCGTTTCTGGCTGCTTGATCCAGTGCCCGTTGTGTCGATAAGACGAGGCTTCATTTTCTTCAATTTCAATGCTATTGCCGTAATAAGTGCTGTTTAAATTTAATGGTTGAGTAATTTTCTTAGTGATTATTTCTTTAAGCGGCTTGTCGTATAGCGATTCAATAATGAAGCCTAAGAGCACGTAGTTAGAGTTAGAATATTTATGTTTACTACCCGGACTAAACTCAGGCCGGTAACCTCGAATCCTTGAAAGAAGCTGCTCTTTTGTCTGCGGGGTCGTCATAAAACTCGTGTAATCAGGGTCATTGGTATAGTTGAATATTCCTGAGCGATGACTCAATAAATGCTTAAGATTGATTTGTGCTGAATTGGGAATGTCAGGGTAGAACTGGTTTAGCTTTGTATCCAAACTCAGCTTATTATTTTCGATAAGCTGCATTATTAGTACCGCTGTGAATGTCTTAGTCACTGAGCCAATTCGAAAACGTGTCTGGGCAGAGATTGGACTATTATCTTCAACCGAAGCAAGACCTGCATAGTGCTCATAGCGTGGAACACCATTCTCAGTCACATACACCGCAGTCATGACCTTATTATTTTCACTAAGGGCCTTTAAATAGGCATCTAGATCAGCTTGATGTTGGTTCAAACTTTGTGCAGCAGTGGGAAGAGTGAATAATATGGCCGCTAATTTCGCCCAAAATACTATTAATCTTATCTTTGTCATCCTTTTCATTTTATTTCCCTTAATTTGAAAACTGAGTGAGTTCGTTCACCCTACTTTATACTATGAGTTCTATTAGCAAAATGCGACCTGAAAACATAAAGCTAATGTCTACTGTAGCCGTTTTTTTCTGTGATGTAGCTTTTCGACTTGAGCCTGACAAAGGTCCGCTGTACGTACATTAGCGAAGTTCGGCTTGAGACAAACAGCAGACCTTCAGGAGGTTGATATAGGGTTTCCTATTTTTGCCAGAAACAGACGTCCAATTATCGCATTTTAAACCATTTGTGATCTTTGCTTACGGAGTCTTTTGACCTCTTTTAATTGAGCTTCTGTTCGCGCAAAAACATGCTCATCTGCCTTCGCGGCCATCTCTATATTAAACTTCAAAGCCTCATCCCTTGTAATAGACGCCTTGCCGGAAGGGTATCGGTCAGAATTATTTATCATATATGCATATTTTGGAGATAGCGGATAGTAGGCGTCCATGTACTCTGGCGCTTGTCCCTTGGGAATATTCTTAAGTGATTCATGTACATTAATTATTGGGTTATCAGAAGTTATAAACGGTTCAGACGTCTCATTTATCAGCAGTACATGTTTATCACTGTGTCTGGTCGCGGTCAGGTTAGAGCCGATGTTCATTCCGAACATGTAGCTAAGAAACCACCAGTTCTTTTCCCATAATTGACTGTGTTTTTCGAATGAAAATGGAGGGTTCGGGTATCGTTCAAACGACTCCCTATTCACAGAACTCATTGCCATCTTTTTGAACGACCTTGTCCGAGTCATCTGCATCGCAAAGAACTGTTTAAATTTCACTCTGCTTTTAGGTGTCTCAAGTATAGAAATGTCACCTCTGTTGAGACACGCCAGAATTTCGACCACATCGCTTTCATGAGAACCATGAAGATTCTCCAAAACATTGTGCTGAAAAGCATCAAGATTCTGTTTGATCTGCTCTGGTGGTTTCACAGTCTCCGTTAACTTGGCAGCCATGGAAGCAATATAGAAGTCTTTCAAATAATCATCATGAACCTCACGAAGCTCGACAGGGCTTAGAGATGAAAATCCTCTTATGAAACGGATGTCCTCATCATCCAAAAAGTTAATTTTATAGAAATCTCTTTCAGCAGCGAGTCCATAAACGCTATCACAACAAAAATTCCCCTTTTTCGACGTGTACCAAACATTTAAATCATCTAATGACCAATGTTTTAAGTAATGCGCCCAAATATGGTGATGTTTGCGCTTCAACTGATATTTCTTATCCAAATACGTTCCCTTTAACTATCGCGTTAAGCATAATCACGAGACTGATGCGCCCCTGTGAATAGCAGTATTAGCTGTAATTATCATTCCATATTTTTTTACTTATAAGTCGATGTCAGCTATTCGCTCTTTTGGGCCTCAGAAAAAAGAAGGCCAACGCTTTGCTCACTGGCACATACTGCGGAGAGCATTTTATGTGTAAAATGGATCGCAGACGAGCATGGCAGCATGTTTCCGCGTACAGCAATTTGTTAGATGATTACCAGCTTATATACTGCGCCGAAAGCTTTTTAAACTCACTATCTAAGACGCACTTTCCGTTGTTTTCTACTTGTGAGATCAAGTAATCCAAACATTCAATTAATCTTGCATTCACAACACTTTGCTTAATCATTTCCAATGCTTGCTTGGCTTGCACCCTGCAAACTGAGGCCCCCAACTTTCTCTGAATCTCGTAATGAGTGAGAACCGCCATCGCGTGAGGCGCGTATTTGTCGCCTAATTGTGAAAGTATATGGTCGTAATAATCCTTTCCTCTCGGAGAAACCCCATTGAAATAAGTAACCCCTTTGCCAATTCGGCACATCATTATGACTTTGACCAGCTTCTCAGCGTTATTAGGAAGGATGTCATTTTGTTCTTGGATATAGGACGCAACCGAATCTGCAACAGGAGCTTCGTGATGAAAATTATCCCAGCCATTATGCTTTTCAAGGAGTTGATCAAGTAACGTGTCTACGTTAATAGCTCGTTCATTGGGCGATCTAAATGGGTTCCCGCCAACGACCTGAAAAAATTGCTCTCCTAATTCATATTTTTCTCGATAAAGATTAGTGTTGTAACCCTCTAACATTATTCCGAGTTTATATTTTGGCTCATCTAAACAATTGAACCAAATGGTTGGTGCTATCACAGATATGTTCTTTCTAACCTGTGGCTCAGTTTCAGTGGCAACATAAATTCCGAAAGTAGTTCTAAGAATGCTTGCAAGGTGATGACTTGGTAATTCAGATATTTTCGATTCAATCTGTTGCTGCGTAGCAGCATCAATTGGTGCCGTGTGTGACTTAAGATTTTTAATGAATGCTTGAACTTGTAATGCCGCCTCAGTAGGACGGTCATTTAATACGTCCTGTATGCAGGTTTGTAGCCAACCAAGTAATTCAAATGCATTGATTGTGTAATTGGTTGGGTGAGAAATCCCAATGTCATTTCTCATATCTAATACTGAGGGATCCCCACGAATTTAGCATGTAATCTTGCTCATGCAAGCTTCAGCGGTGAGTTCATCAAGCCAGCGGATCGTCTTTTTCCACTGATGCAGGGTAAATCGCATTGAGGTGTTAAAAGCTCTCAAGCCAAGAAAGTGAAAGGATAGTACGGATTTTGTTTCGGTATTTGCCTGAAAGCGTCGATGCTTGTTACTGACAACTAATAGCATGCCCAACAGTACAGCCACTAACGAAGCCAGTGTGGTAAGCAAGACCAGAACAGTAATGCGTGTCTTGGTTGTGCTGCGATTATTTTCATACCCCAGACCAAAGCGCGTGCTTTTCATATCCCGAAAGCCTTCTTCTATTTGCATGCGCTGGCGATAAATATCGATGACTTGTTTAGATAAGTGACGATGGTAGGGCAATGACGTCGCCAGTAGCCACGGATCTCTTGCGCCATCAGCATATTTCAATGAATTGGTATCCCGTTGGCGCGAGCCATTGGCATTAAACGCTCGTCGACCTTTCGCTTTCTCTTTAACCAACACCAAGGTACAGGCAAAAGGTCGTGACTTGACGATAAGCGCGTTATCAAATCGCTTGGGCCGTGTTGTAGCCTTTAGATAAAGCTCAGCGATAGATTGCCATTCATTACCGCCATCCAGCGAATATAAATGTGGCTTTCGCACACGTCCGACAATATGCCATCTCAATGCCTGCACTTCACGAAACCACGGCGATTTGTAGCCCGCATCAGTGACAATAATGGGCTGGCAGGTATCCGGTAAGAGCGTGTGCAATATCTCTAAAAAGTCTCTATGTGTAGTCGCTTTTGCACTGGCTTTTCTATCATGCACTTCCTGATAAAGGGTAATAGGCCGCCCTTTAACGACAATTGCGGCGCGAAGTAAAAAGTGCTTTTTGCACTTATCCAAATCTGACCAGTCAACGGCAATGACAGGATGTTTACAGGTACAAAATAACCGGCAAATCATTGCATAGATAAACGGTACTTCACGCTGGAGGTGACCATTAGATAACAGCCGGTCAGCCCGCTTAATACGGTGTTTCTCATAGGCATTGGAACGGATACCGCGCCCCATACTGGTCACAGTGGCCGAACCGCTCTCAATCAAGCTTCGCACACAGGCGACAACGGCCTGTTTGCGGGTTTTATGCATTTTATGGCTGACAAAAGAGACAAGATTGTTCAATATAGAGCGTGCATTCATGGTGTTTTCTGTGTTGGTTTTTTTTGGCGAAAGATCTGATCACCAAATGCCATGAATGTTCCCTAACTCTTTGACTTTATTTTACTATTCGTGGGGATAGCTCAGTATCTAATATGTGTTTAAGTTTTTTATATGTTGTATCAGAAATTAGCTCTAATTTTCGGCAGGTATCGAGGAGTACTGCATCTTTCAACGATCCGAGGTCATCTTCCGTTTTATAGAATTCCCTATTTTTGCCGCCACCCACGGCGGAATCGAAAAATATATCAATTCCATAGGTAATTGCTTTTTTTCGTAAATCTAAGACCACCTCATTCCAAATAGCATTAAGAGAATAGTCAAAAAGACCAAATCCTGCTCCGACGACGAATTTTGATAGATAGCGGGCATCTCTTTTTATTTCTGGGGGCAGAGACTCGATATAAGCAGGAAGGTTTTGCCCGATTATAGAACGTTCCGATTGTTCCGCAATAATATTGTCTGCCGGAAGCCCTATTTGCTCCAGAAAATCTACGACTCGTTGGGCTTGAGGATCAATCAGCTCGGTATGAGTATTCTTTGAAACAATATCGGTCATCATTCTTCCTTTCTATTTGCCGAAGATTAATTTTTACTGCTCATCTAACAGCTTATTTGGTAAGGCCCTAGTCGACTAGACACTTTATAATTACATAAACCATGAGATGTTTAAATACGCGGAAAACGCTATCCCGAAGGTCCGGTATACGTACACAAGGGCTGCACAGGCAGCCCCTTACAGCCTAAACTTCTATAGATTCCGATATTTCCAAAGCGTCGTCCACCTCAATGCCTAAGTAGCGAACAGTGCTCTCTAACTTTTTATGGCCCAGCAAGAGTTGAACTACCCGGAGATTTTTAGTCTTCTTGTAAATCAGATAAGGCTTGGTTCTGCGCATTGAATGGGTGCTGTAGAGAGATGTATCTAGACCAAGTTTTTCAATCCATCCGTGAAAAATGCGGTTATATTGTCTAGTTGATATGTGCTCAGCGCTATGTATACGGGACTTAAAAAGATAATCAGAGGGTTTTAATCCAGCTTTCTTTACCCAAGCCAATATCGATTCTCCCGTGTTTGGTGTTATCTCAAATTGGACAGGACTACCTGTTTTTTGCTGAACGAGATGCGTGCGCCTAAGAGCTGAGCGTCCGCAAACGACATCGGAGACCTTGAGTTTAACAAGGTCACAACCTCGTAGTTTGCTATCAAGACCAAGGTTGAACAGTGCTAGATCACGAGTCCGTCCTTCAAGCTCTTAGCGAATCCGGATACCCCATATATGTGATATCTGAAGAGGCTTTTTCTGACCGATAATACGATTTTTGTTCCAAGGTGTATGGATTTTAATTGCCATGATTTGTCTCCTGTTTAATAGGAAACATAATTATGGCAGTCCGGCCAAAGTTTATGGTTTGAATAATGGTACTGACAGATTTTTTTACCGGGAATTCAGCATTGCTCAACCATCAGACTGAGAAGCTATATGATTTCTTATATACTGCGCTTTCTTTACCCTACTTGCGCAGGTATGGCCAAAGTAAACTGCATGAAATTTTAACTATTTTGATTTTGTTCAGAAATATACTGAGCATAAAGAAGGTCAGCAAAATCCGCTTCACCAATTTTGCCCACAACCAAATCTCTGATGGCATCTGCGAATAATTCGTTATCAGCAATTAATTCATAATCATTGAGAGATAAATATTCCAAAGCTACAGCGAGACCAGTCCGTTTGTTTGCATCAGGAAGCGAATGAGAAAGTGCAATAGAGGAAGCATACTTTGCTGCTATTTCGAAAACATCATTCAAGCCTAAATAAACAATAGCATTATCAATCCTGCCTAGCGCCCCCTGAAGCTTATTGATATCAGCGGCCCCCTTCATACCAGGCTCGTTTTCGAGAATGTAGGCGTTAATCTCTATAACGCGCTCGAAGGGGAAAAAAATAAGCTCCATTACATGTAAGCGAGTTTTTCGAACGTACGCTTGTGTGTTCTTAGCACTAGCTTAGTTTCGGATTTCACGATCTGTTGCCCAAACTCACCAGAGAGGTCAAGTTTCTTTCTTGCTGGAACTTTGGGGCGTTGAACAGCTTTAACACCGTAAACTTCAATTTTTGTATTCATAAATACCTCTCATAACTAGATCGATAGTATACACCTGATTTTAGGAGAAACATATTAAGCCAAGACTATTGGTATCATATGCACACATACCAAGCTAAATTGCCTCTTCAGGCAACAAAAGACAAGGAGCGGACGCAACAGATTATTGAACAGCTACTTCTGCTTTGCGCCAATCGCTGGCAATCCCTGCATAACACCATTTACCTGGTTGTTTTACTGGCCCTGTTACACTTTAGCTGGTCTCGCAAAACCGGCCTGCAGGAACCGTTAATTTACTGGGCAATAGCCTTGCTGATTTTGCTTCCCAGACTGCAATACCTCAAACAGCGTCTGCAACGGGCACGCTTATCCCGCAATAGCATGTAAATTTTACATAGGATTAAGTGAATATTTCTTCATTTACTGGGAAGCCTTTTGGGTAGAAAATGTAATTACTTGTTTTATATAAACTTTTATTCGGCATGACATTTGAAAGCTTAGGGTGAAGTGAATACATTCACGTTGTGCGCGGCACAACCCCAAAGTGGAGCTAACCTATGTTTGTAGAATCTGTTAAAACACCGGGCATTGCGCACCTTTCCTACCTGATTGGCAGCGATGGTGAAGCCTGTGTGATTGATCCTCAGTTAGATACGCAGCATTATCTCACCCTTGCCGGAAAGCATGAATGCCGGATCACCACCATCATCGAAACCCACCGCAATGAAGACTTTATCTCTGGCGCGGTAGCGCTGGCCAACCAGACCGGTGCTGATATTTACCATGGTAAATACGCTGACGAGCCTATCGAATATGCCCGCAAGGCCGGTAATGGCGATAAATTTGAGATTGGCAAATGGACACTCGAAGTTATTGCAACGCCCGGCCATACTAAAGACAGTATTTGTGTGTTGGCTATCGACAACGAACAGGACGGTCAGCCTATCGGCGTATTTACCGGCGATACCTTATTTGTCAGTGAAGTCGGTCGCACAGACTTCTACCCCGAGGAAATGGAAAAAATGGCTGGCCAGCTTTATGACAGCCTACAAACGCTGGCCAACCTGGGTGATGACATTATTGTGTACCCGGCTCATGGCGCAGGGTCGGTGTGTGGCTCAGGCATGGCAGAACGTGAGTTTACCACCATAGGCATTGAGAAACGGCAAAACCCGGGCTATCAATGTACCTCTAAAAAAGCCTTTATAGAGCGTAAGTTAAAAGAGAATCATTATATTGCTCCCTACTTTAGCAAAATGGAGCAGTCTAACGTTACCGGGATGGATACGCCTTTACCGCCAGTGGCGTGCCAGAAGCTGGCACAGGATGCTCAGTCAGCCTGGCAGAAAAGCGCAGAACGTCCCGGCGTGCTCATTGATGTAAGAAGTCATGCCCAGTTTCGAGACTGTCACTATCCCGGCAGTCTTAATTTGCCGGGCGGCTTACTCAGCGCTTATGGTGGTTGGTTTCTGGACTACTCCACACCTATCGCACTGGTGGCAGATTCCCATCAACAGGCAACCGAAAGCTCCGAACAGCTGTGGCGGATGGGCTACCAGCAGATTAGTGGTTATCTGACCATGGTACCAAAGCCAGATACCATTGAGGCTTACCATCGTCAGCATGTGAACGCCGTTACTGCAGATAAGGTTGATGAGCGCATTAGAGCACCACGTGCTAACTGGCAACTGCTGGATGTTCGCAAACAGGAAGAGGTTGAAAACAACGAATTTGACCAGGCAAAGCATATCTACTTAGGCTATCTGCCGGAAATGTGCCACCAACTGGATAAATCCCGCCATTATACACTGGCCTGTGGCAGCGGTAAGCGCGCCACCGTAGCAGCCAGTTATCTGCTGGCACAGGGTTTTGAAAACGTGGATGTTTTTATTGGTTCAATGCAAGCCTGGCAGAGCTACCAACAAGGCGCCTAACAGATTTACATCTGCATCGCAGAGCGCATCCTCACGGCAAGGAAGCCGGATGTGTTAGCCTGAATGGTCAGGACAGCTTGTGTGTATAAGAAATATTAACGCTATGTACTACCCACCGTGTCAGATGTATTTAAGGCTAGTTGAACGTGTGTCAAACGGGTACTTTTCAGAAATCAGTGGAGTAGTTGTCATCAAGACAGGCAAGTTAACTGGTCTTTGGTACTGAAATCTGCAATAAGATATGTGAAAGCCCTCCCCCCAACAATTTGCGTGTTTAAGTAATGGTAGGTTTTTGTGGTTCATGCACCAAAGTCGAAGTCACGTTGAATGGTATAGTCGCAGAATGCGTCAATGCTTGGTGGCGCACGAAGTGGCGGCGTACGGGGATTATTGCTCGCTTCCGGTAAATTGTGCTTGTCCAAATATGACAAGATTTTATTGATAATGATCGCGTCAGTTATGCAAGCAATGACCTTTACGTTAAATTTTTCGCAAACCTCGCATTGGGTAATGTCGATGTTGAATACGCGTTTCAGTCTTTGCGCCGGTGACCGGATTACCAAGACATATTGCGGGAATGATACGGCTTTTCTGAATCTTTCAGGTGTTCTGCTAAACGAGGACTATTCTTACTACGTTGTGAAGCAGTCACCTCGGCACGAACTATAGCATTGGGAGCAAATACCCCATAAAACCTCGTGAGGTTAAGTCGAGGTGGTGGTATCAAAGCAACGAGTTTGCCGAGAAAATCCCGTGGAGAGAATAACACGAGGGTCGTTCCGTCATTGTAAGGGGTCTTTAGTTTATACCTCACCTTACCTGAATCTGTAAGATTCAATCGTTGTTCACTTATGGCTGGTCTTGAGATGTATCTGCACAGGCGTTCCAATTTATCGGTTTGGTGACCGTCTGCGAATACGCCAGCATGTAAACTGAAACCGCCTATCTGGGCTAATTGTCCGTAGTGTTGTTTGTCTTTGGCGGGCAAGGTTTGTAAGTTAAATACTTTTTTGCCCATATCTGGCCCCAAGCAATACGATAACTAACCGAGGCCGCTTGCAAGGGCAATAAGCTATTTTCATCATCCATGGGAAAATCGAGAAAAGCATTGTCCATATCACGCTGAATGAGCCTGGCCTTCTCTAAATAGGCCGCAATGCGGTGGCTGATGTTGTCAACTATCTGTTCCATATCGCTATGGCTCGGCGCTTTGACGAGCTTGAATTTGGTTTGCCCTCGCTCTTCTGTAATAACGCCCTCGAGGAAGAGCATATGGAAGTGTATATTCAAGTTTAGCGCACTTCCAAAACGCTGAATGTACGTTACTGCACCCGTCTTGGCTTGCTTTTTCAAGTAACCTGTTCGATGGATGATGTCAGTTGAAATCGTGCGATGGATGATTTGCATGACTTTGCTGAGCTCTTTGGGATATCTGGCAAGTAGCAGCCTCAATGGGATAGGTAGACTCAACACCCACTGACGTATGGGATAGCCGTTAAGAACGTCGTCAACCAGTAACTTCGCACTCTCTGCCATCCGTCTTGCCCCGCAAATAGGGCAGAAGCCCCTACGTTTGCAACTGAACGCGACCAGCTTCTCATGTTTGCAGTCGTCACACACGACTCTGAGAAATCCATGCTCAAACCGACCACACTTTAGAAATTCTGCAAACTCTTTATCTACATGAAGTGGTAATGTCTTTCCTTGATGGGAAAGGTACTCCAGAAAATCTGGATAATATTGCTCAACCAATTGGTATAGCAATGTTTGCTCTGGCCGATGTCGTTTATAGGTATGCATGTTAATGGCTAACAATGGCGTCCTTGCCAGGGATTGATAGCCCAGATTGCAGATAGTTTTGTTGTTAGTCTACTGGTGTTTGAGATGGAAAGTTCATTGCTCCAAGGTCCGCTTCACGTACTTTGCTGACCCTTTGCTTTAATGACACCTCCGGACATAAGCGGACACTCGAGTAAATTTACATCAAAGCTTTTGACAGATCTTAATGTGCCATCAAGAGATCCTGTAAATTCTGAAAAGCAGACATTAAAGACGCCCAGAATGTGGAGCTGGACGCCTTGAGTGAGCAATACATTAAACCTTAATGTGAAAATACTACACTTTGAGCCTGTTTATCATACTGCCAATACTTATTCCCACTAAATTCTAAAGCCCCCCAGTGCCTATCACGCCCATTAAGGTTTAAACTAGAAATTTCAGCATTAAGAACTTGTTTACCAATTTTTGTTAATGAAAGATTCTGCTTATCAAACGCTTCCGAGATATCAGCTGGAGGATATGAAAATGGTCTTCCATCTATAGTTTCTATTAATGGATGTTTCGCATTAATCATTTCGGTAATAACTTGCCAAAGTGACCAGTCACCAGCTATGAAATACTTCTCATGCTTATGAACATATTTGTAAATTGCATGAGGACTCTGATATCCAGATTGGATAGATTCGAGCACTCTATGTTGTTGGAGTGATAAACCGGTTGTTCTATCTGGCAACTCTTCAACATATCTCCATAGAGCATCATTAAGATGAGGGAAATATTCATTGTCTTCTTTTAAAATTAAAATCAATTCTTCAGGAGTATTTTGTCTAAGTGCATTCCAGATACGGCCCGAATAAATTAGTTGTTCGGTAGAAAAATTCTTTTCACTGTTGATAAGTGAACCAACATATTCTTCATCATTTCGTTCAGGCTTATCACTAGCATCAACCCAAAGCAATTCACCTTCATAGTTATTTTTCTGATACCAGTCGAGTAACAGCAGTAATAGCAACTGATTCGAGAGGTGGGGCCAAACCCAAAATACAATGGAATTAGCAGTCAATGTATCTCGCAATAACTGATGTTCATTTCGTGCCATTTTTTTTGGATCAGGTAAACCCTCTAATTGCGTCCAAGTTTTAATAAATTCTGCACGCTTAAGAAAAAACTCATCATAATCATTACTATCAGGCAAAGGTCCAATGCAAAGCAAGTCTTTCCATGGCAGTCGCTGACCTTCAACGCCGCAGTTTTTTAAAGTTGTACTAGCCATATCACCACAGGTGATATTTACACGCTCAAGTGATGGCTTACTATTACTTATGTCTATAGAGTTCTGTTCATCAGTATTCTTTAATGCTTGTTTTAGTTTGGACCAGCTGGCAAATCCATATTCACGGGCAATTACAAACTGAGCATCACTTAGGGACAAAGGGCCACCCATTTCATAAGTAGAGAGATGCTCAGCAATACGATAACTTACAGAGTAGTTTTTCTGATCAACGGTTCGCTTGAGCTCTTTGGCTTCTTTTTTGAGATAGTTAAGATTTGGGTTCGCAGGAATTGACTTACGCATGATTGATCTCCTTTATATGCCTAGATTTCTAAGCGAAATCCCAACTTCCGCAGGCAGGGATAAAGAGGACCAAATGTATGATCGCAACTGATTAATAACAAAGGATGAAACTGAGCTTCTTTCCGCGGAATGGAGGCTCTCCCTGAGAGCTCTTCGCAAGTATAGCCACTTTGCGCAAAGATAATCAAGCCTATGAGCATAGGTGTCTGGTTTCGGGATGATTTTATCGCAATTTTTTAAAGGTCCGAAAAGGTGTGTAAGTAGCAACTCAGCATCTTTTTTGTAAACGACGGCTTTACGTACATAGTGATCGTTCAAGGAGGATTCTCCCATCACCCGCTATAGACAAACAGCGGACATTCAGGTCATCATTTGGACTTCCGGTTTAAGCAATATTGCTTTCATCCCCACCTACAAGAATGCATCTCTGGAGTGTGCCGGATAGTGTCTGTTAGCGCGTTTCACTCTAATTGAACCTTTGGTTTGTGTGATTTGCTAATTGTCTTGGTTATGTACAGGAGAAAACTTTACAGACATACGCTGTGCACCGCAGCCATTAGAGCTAAAAAGCAAGCGATATTCGTCGGTTGTCGATGTACATTTTATTCTGCTTTACAAAAGTATAAAGCTTTAAATCGGCGAACCCTTCTCCACAACCATTTTGAATGAATAGTAGATAATCGATAGGGTTACTGTTACTAATTTTACCGTGTCGATATAAGCAGCATATATGTAAAATGAAATGAGAATTTATCAAAAGTAGGCCACATTATGCCAAACAGAACTATTAGCAAACTGGCAAAAGAAGTTGGGGTGAATGTCGAAACTATCCGCTTTTACGAGCGCAAAAGTTTAATTGAACAGCCCACAAAGCCAGAAACAGGCTACCGACACTACTCTGATGAAATAGTTAACAGAGTCAGATTTATCAAAAGAACCCAAGAACTAGGTTTTTCTCTAAAGGAGATCGAGAATCTACTCAAATTAAACGACTCCCCGTGTAGCCAAGTTCAAGATTTGGCTGAAGCCAAGCTAGAATCTGTAGCCGATAAGATCAGTGATTTAAAAAAATTACAAAAGGCGTTAACCGAGTTGGTTGGTTTATGTCATTCTAATGCCGATAAAAACACCTGCCCAGTCATTGACTCACTTCAACCGAATTCAAAATAACAAAAAACGCTTGACTCCGTACCTAGATACGGCATTCATACTCTAGTTAAGTTCATAAACTGGAGTATGAAAAATTGAACCAAGATTCAAACTTACCTTTGATTAGTGGGGTAATTGCAGCCATTGGTGCAGGATTATGCTGTGCTGGACCGTTGGTTTTGCTTTTACTCGGCATTAGCGGTTCTTGGATAAGTAACCTAACGCTATTAGAGCCATACAGACCAATCTTTATAGTTTTGGTTATTGCTGCATTTGGGTTCGCAGGCTGGAAAGTTCATCGACCTATCGAAAAATGTGAGCAAGGCACTGCATGTGCAATTCCAAAAACAAGAAAACGCAGACAAGTCACTTTTTGGGTATCAGCACTAGTCGCACTTGTCCTTGTGACGAGTAATTACTGGATCATTTGGTTTGCGTAAGTTTTCGAAAAATCTTTAAAACGGAGAATATCATTATGAAAAAATTAATAACTTGTTTATTACTTAGCGTGTCGGCGGCGTCTGTTGTGGCAAAAGAACAAACGGTTACGCTGGAAGTTCCTACCATGAACTGTGTGACCTGTCCGATTACCGTTAAAAAAGCCTTAGAAAACGTTGATGGTGTGAAACTCGCCAAAGTATCGTATGACACTAAATTAGCGTTGGTAACATTTGATGACGAAAAGGCCACCATCAAAGCACTCACTGATGCCACAACGAATGCGGGCTACCCATCCAAGAAAGTTAAGTAGTCTTATGAAGAAACTACTGAATATAACCACACGTTTTGGAGAAAAAGCAGGTGCTATTGGAGCGCTCGTTTCCGCGATGGGGTGTGCGATGTGTTTCCCTGCAATTGCCAGCTTAGGCGCTGCAATTGGAATGGGATTCCTGAGTCAGTGGGAAGGACTGTTTATCAATACCTTATTGCCCTTTTTTGCTTGGGTTGTACTCGTACTAAATGGTTTAGGGTGGCTGAGTCATAAACAATGGCGACGAAGCGCCATCGGTATGATAGCTCCCGTCCTTTTACTATTGTCTTTGTACCCTTGGTTTAAATATGGGTGGAGTACATACGTAACCTATTCAGCACTAGGGTTAATGGTCTTGGTATCGCTATGGGATATATTTTCACCTGCTTACCATCGCTATGATGGCACATGTGACACAACTGACAATATTGGCGCTAAGGAGTTAAAATGATTAAGTTAAGTATTCAAGGCATGACATGCCCCAGTTGTGCACCTAAGGTTCACAATAAAATAATCAAACTAGAAGGCGTACTTGACGTTTCAGTCTCTTATGAAGAGAGTTTAGTCTCAATCACTCCGTCAGAAGATTTCAACGTCCAGAGTGCAATTGACGCCTTAGAGTCAGAGGGCTACCAATCTCATGCGCAGGAGGATTCTTGTTGTGCATCTGATCAGTGTGTATCAAATAAAAAACATCTGCATGTTGCCATTATTGGCAGTGGATCTGGCGCATTCGCTTGTGCAACCAAGGCTGCTGAAGGTGGCGCAAAAGTTACCATCATTGAGGGAGCAGACGTTATAGGTGGCTGCTGCGTAAATGTAGGCTGTGTGCCATCAAAAATATTGATCAGAGCCGCACAACTCGCGGAGCAACAACGTAACAATCCATTTGCAGGTCTTGAAAATCACCAGCCGCAATTAAATCGAGCATTATTGTCGCAGCAACAATCGGCACGTGTTGAGGAGTTGAGACATGCTAAATATCAGAACATCTTAGATACAAACCCTTCTTTGAGTCTTATCAAAGGTTATGCACGCTTTAAAAACGCCAACACTCTGATTATTGATAAACCAGACGGTGATCAACAAGAAATCAGTGCGGATAAAATTTTAATTGCTACGGGATCTACTCCCACCATTCCAGCAATCAATGGGTTGAGCGGTACGCCTTATTGGACTTCAACAGAAGCACTATTTGCAACTGATTTACCAGAGCATTTGGTTGTTATAGGCTCATCAGTAGTGGCACTGGAAATCGCTCAAGCGTATCGTCGGTTGGGTTCTGAAGTGACGGTGCTTGCAAGGCATACCTTACTATATCGTGAAGATCCATTATTAGGTGAAGAACTGGAGAAATGTTTCAAAAAAGAAGGCATCAATGTTCTTACTTATACGAGTGCCAAAAACATTGCCCACGATGGTAAACAATTTATTATCGACTCAAACAACGGTCAAATCACCTCTGACAGACTACTTGTATCAACGGGACGTCATGCCAATACAGAAAAACTCAACTTAAAAGCGGTGGGTGTACAAGTTACCGAGCGAGGCGAAGTAATGGTCGATGAAAAGATGCAAACAAATGTCGAAGGTATATATGCAGCAGGTGACTGCTCGAACATGCCACAATTTGTTTACGTAGCGGCAGCCGCAGGCAGCCGAGCAGGAACGAATATGACTGGTGGTGATGTGAATTTAGATCTAACGACTATGCCTGCCGTTATTTTTACCGATCCCCAAGTAGCTACGGTAGGATTAACTGAAACTCAAGCGAACCAGCAAGGCATTAGTACGATAAGTCGGGTGTTACCAATGGAAAATGTGCCTAGAGCATTAGCTAATTTTGAAACTGACGGGTTTATTAAATTAGTTGCAGAGGAATCCACAGGTAAGCTGATAGGCGCACAAATATTGGCTCATGAAGGTGGTGAGCTTGTTCAAAGCGTAGCAATTGCCATTATCAACAATATGACAGTTGAAGAATTAGCAGGACAACTATTTCCTTACCTGACAATGGTAGAGGGGTTAAAACTATGCGCTCAAACCTTCAATAAAGACGTATCTGAATTATCCTGTTGCGCAGCTTAATCGAACCTAATATGTTAGAGCTAGCGCTTATGCTAGCTCCACCTTTACAAAACAATTGATGTTTTTTTGAACGCTCATATACATGAAAAATATGTAAAGGCCAACTTCCGCTTTACGTACATTTGAGCCGTTCAGTATGAAACTTTTTTGTACCGTAATTCGCGCCTAGTCATAAGAATTGCAATAAAAGTATGAAATTGATTTATTCACCATCGGATTAGTCTAATACCTGAAAACAAAGGATTAGCGCTTGCAAAAGTATGATAGTTTTTTGTGAATCAACAGCCGCATGGATGCGGCGACTACTCGACACTTACCGCAAACAACTATCCCCGTCCTGCTAAACCAATGACATAAACACCGAACTCTCCCGACTTGTTGGAACAAGTCGCACTCAAAAGGTACAATTTAACACTAAACAAAAATTCATGGATGAATGGTTACCGCCGATGGACTCGGCGAACATTGTTTCATTTAATTTGCATTTCACGACATAACTTACAACTGTTGTTGTAAATTAAATTTGTTTCAGATATAGTCTTTTCTGTGCCTTAAAGAGTGCTTTTAGGAATAATTTGAAATGTATTTATAATCTTTAACGGATTATAAAGCATTCAAAGCCATATATATTAAGGATTTCATTCACTCACTCATTGATTGAAACGAAATTTTATATATATACTAGACGACGCTTGTAACTAAGCAAAGAAATTATAGAAAAAGGCGATGGCTAGTCCATCGCCTTTTTTATTTGTAAACAGTAGATAGCAATAACGCGACACAAGCTGAAATGTGCCTATCTACTGACGTTGAAGCACCTCGTCATTGAACATTACATCTAATTCTCTTGTTTGTTGTAGAAATCCCACAATAACGAATACAAATAGTGAGTTTAGGTCGTTTATATTCACTGGCATTGAGTTATAATCACCGCTTATTTTGTCTGTCGTACACGAAAATAATCTGCGAGAGATAACTGTAGTAAGCAACGGAGTTGAAGAACAATCATGCTAGAAAGAATCAGAGAAGGTTCTCAAGGCCCATGGGCGATGGCCATTATTGCGCTTATCGTTTTGAGTTTCGTATTCGCTGGTGTAGGTAGCTACCTTACCTCGTCTGGTACCACTGCAGTGGCAACTGTGAATGGCGAAGAAATCTCGGCACAAGAACTAGAGCGTGCGTATCAAAATCAGCGCGCGCAAATGGAGTCTCAATTTGGTGAAAGCATTGCTCAGCTTTTCTCTAGCGAGCAGTACCTAGCAGACTTTCGTAGAAACGTCTTAGATCGCCTAATCGCAGAAAAACTTATTCAGCAACAGGCTCAGGATATGGGGCTGCGAGTAAGTGATGAGCAAATTCGTGAAACCATTGTCCAAATGCCAGAATTCCAGTTTGGTGGGCAATTTGACAACGAGCGTTTTCAAGCAATTTTGCGTCAAAATGGTTTCCAAGTAGCTGACTTCCGCAACTATTTGCGCACTCAGATGACACAAAATCAGCTAACAGCCGCGCTTACTAACTCAGCATTTTCATTGGATGGCGAAGTAGAGCTGGCAAATGCGCTTCAACGCCAAACACGTGACGCTAAGTACGCTGTTGTAAGCTCATCAGCGTTTGCTGACAGTGTTGAAGTAACTGATGCTGATGTTGAAGCGTTTTACAATAACAACATTGCGTCATTTGATACTGAAGAACAGGTTAAATTGGCGTATGTGAAGCTTAGTGTTGATGATCTAAAAGACCGCGTGTCTGTCGATGAACAAGCTGTTCGCACATATTACGACAACAACATCAATAGTTATGGCAAAGAAGAAGAGCGCCGTGTGTCACATATCTTAATTGATGCTGGTGATGATGCCGGTGCAGCTCGCGAGAAAGCACAGGCACTAAAAGCTGAACTCGACAACGGTGCGGACTTCGCCGCGTTGGCTGAGGCAAACTCAGATGATACTTTCTCTGCAGAAAACGGCGGTGACCTTGATTTCATAACACCTGAAATGATGGATCCTGCGTTTGATGAAGCTGCATTTGGACTTGAAAACGTGGGTGATGTTTCTGACGTTGTTGAAACAGAGTTTGGTTTTCACATCATTAAGTTAACCGAGCTAAGAGAAGCGCAAATCAAGTCATTTGACGAAGTGGCGGACGAAATTCGTGATACGTTACTTTATGACGCGGCGATGGAGAAGTACTTCGAACTTCAAAATACCATGGCAGAAATTGCGTTTGAGGTTCCAGATACGTTAGAAGACGTGGCTAATGCTGTTGACTTGCCAGTCCAAGAGTCTGTGTTATTTAGTCGTAATACCGCACCGGTAGAACTAAGTTCTCCTGCAGTATTAGACGTTGCCTTCTCTTCACAGCTAGTTGATGAAGGACTTAACAGCGACATTATCGAACTGGATGACGAAAATATTGTGGTTGTGCGCGTGACAGAGCACCTTCCTCAGCGTACGCAGTCTTTAGACGAAGTTCGCGAGGGTATTGAAGCATCTGTTAAAGCGGACAAAGCGAAAGAAGCTGCTGAAGCATGGGCGTTTGACATTGCGCAACAAGTACGTGCGGGCGAAAGTGTTGATGATGCACTGGCGGCTAAATCTGTTACTTGGGAAACTGCGCAGGCAGTGCCAAGAGCCGGTGGAACGTTAGCTCGTGCAATTGTTGATACGTTATTCTCACTTGCCCTAGAAGGAGAGAAGAAGGTAGACGTAGCGACTACGGTAAACGGCGATGTTGCAGTTGTGGAGCTTGAAGCTGTAAATGCCGCACCAGTGCTTGATGCAGAGTTGGGTGAAAGCTTGAAGCAACGTCTGGCTCAAATGCAAGGTCAGCGTGTGTACCAACAGTATATTGAAGCATTGCGTGCTAAAGCGGATGTAACAGTGTCGGCGGCACTATAGTAAACATCACACTCATACGCTAACTAAAAAGCCCCTTTCATTCATGAAAGGGGCTTTTTTGTGTCTCACTCATACCGAACGCATTCTTGTAAAGCGGTCAGCGTGTTTTAATTACACTTAGTAAGTTCAATGGGTAACAAATAGCATAAATGTATAAAAAGCAGCAATAACACCGGATAACACAATGATGTAAACAAAGCCCTGCTTTCCTTGTTCCAGCGTGTACTTATTTAGTTGTAAGTAACCAAACCATAATAGGGAAAGGATGAGCGGAATTAGAACAATAATTTTTATCACATCAGTACCTTAAAACGTTATACCTAAAGCGTGCCAATCGTCAGAGTCCAGTGTGCACCGCAAAAATTAGGACATCCTATTTATAACAAGCAGGCTGTTGAAATGCCACATCATTATTAATATCAAACTCGTTTCCAATACGCTTACTGTCATTGCTTTGTAGTAAAAGTGTTATTGCATTGTCACCTTATACTTATCTAATAGCCTAAAGCGTATAACAGGCAAGTTAAGTGTTATGTCCATTCAGTCTTTACCCCAAATTCCACTAACACGTAGTATCCATTTCGCTGAAGTATTAATGGCGCGAGAATCGATTACGCCTATTGATGCAGGCTGTCAGAGCTATTTAATGCACAGACTGGAAAAACTTTGTTTTATCTGTGAAAAACACAACGTAAAAGGCGTCAAAAATCTTATTGCCCGTTGGGGCAATGGTCCTTGTCATTTTGCGTTCTCGGGACATACCGACGTAGTACCACCTGGACCTCTTGAGAAATGGAAATCCCACCCCTTTAGCCCTGTTATCAGTCAGAACAAACTCTATGGTAGAGGGGCTGCTGATATGAAAACAGGCATAGCCGCTATGCTTGCAGCAACTGAGCGCGCTATTGGTGATATGGATCCAACTAAAGTGACCTACTGGTGGTTGATTACCAGTGACGAAGAAGGTGAAGCGCTATGGGGTTCCAAATGGATAAAAGAAGCACTTGATTCGCAAAATGTAGCACTGGATATGTGCTTGATTGGCGAGCCTACGGCAACATCGAACACAGGCGATACCATAAAAATAGGGCGAAGAGGTTCGCTGTCAGCCACGGTTACCGTAGCCGGAAAGCAAGGCCACGTCGCTTATCCAAAGACGGCAATCAATGCCATCCACAAGGCAAGTGACATAGTACAAGCATTGAAAAATTACACATTCGATGAGGGGACTGATGATTTTCCTGGTACTACACTTCAAATTACGCACATGGATACGGGAATTTTCACCGACAACATTGTCCCAAGTAGCGTTCGAATTGAATTCAACGTTCGGTATTCTTGGCAGTTTGATGAAGAAAATCTTAGTACCCTTTTAATACGCTTAATCCACAGTGCTGATGCAACAGCGATAATCAACTTTTCTCGTCCGTGTGAGTCGTATTTAAGTAAACCTACTGATAAAGGCAACTGTTTAATCTCATGTGTAGAGAAGGCGATAAAAAGCGCGACAGGTAAATACCCTGTCGTTAGTACATCCGGGGGGACGTCAGACGGACGGTTCTTTGCGGGCGATAATACGCAAGTCGTTGAAGTGGGTGTGCCGAATACCACAATCCACCAAATCAACGAGCACATTCATTTGTCAGATTTAGTCACACTTGAAGATATCTATACTGATATTTTGCTACAGGTTGGGAAAAGTGAGTAATCTACAAAGACTAATGGCGAGTGCGTCAATCGCGACTCGCCGTACTCTTAATATTACGCCGATGCCTTAAATTCACACTGTTGTAGATAGCGCTTACGTTTTTTATCTGTAAGTGCGAGCATATCGACAACTACTAAGCCATCGATACAGTCATTGAAATCTGGGTCAACATTAAAGCCTAAAAAGGCGACGCCACCGTCTTTGGCAACTTCAGAGTATTGCTTGTACAGAGTGGGTACATTAACGCCCATATTGGCAAGCAAATGCTTAAGCTGGGTGAATTCCGCTTTGTAATCGGTACCAGAGAATGAATGCAGTGCATCTTGGGTTATTTGGTACGGGCGCTTACATGTGGCTTCTCCAAACTTTGAGGGAAAGTATGTTGAATAAAACTGTACGATGAGATCCTTTGCAGGCTGAGGATAGGCATTGCTAAGGGATACCGCACCGAATAAATAACGGTATTTAGGATAGCGGCTTAAGAATGCACCAATGCCAAACCATAGGTAGTCTAAGCTGCGCTTACCCCAATAGCGTGGTTGCACAAAGCTTCTGCCTAGTTCCAAGCCTTCTGCGAATAAGGTTTTATTGTTATCACTGTAATCAAATAACGTGGCTGAATATAACCCAGTAGGGTGCTCAGGCTGAGTCAAAAGTTCTGCATCACCAAATCGGTAAGCGCCCACAATTTCAAGGTCTGAGTCGTCCCACAAGACAAGGTGGTAGTAATGCGAGTCGTACTGGTCAATATCGCGACGTTTGTTCGTACCTTCACCTACGGCTCTAAAGGCAATCTCTCTTAGGCGGCCAATTTCGCGCATAATAGGCGAGCAATTTTTATGTTGATAAAGGTAAATTGACTTACCATCGCCGGTTTGACCAAGGTGCTCGCACTGGCGTATTGCTCTTGCTAACTCTTTTCTATCTTCTGGCATTGCGATAGACGCTTGTGTATCGAACACACCTTTTTTATTGCTACCTATTCGGTAAAGGTGCCGCTTGAAAAGCTTGACTTGCTCCTTAAGCGGTATAGTTGTTTGGCTGTAAGACTCAAAGGGTATAAGTTCGCCAATGCGGATGGGGAGGTGTTTGCGACGCTGTTTAAACATTTCCTTAACGAGTAGGGCAGTGGCCAATGGTTTATACACCATCGACACACCATAAAACAGCGGGCTATTCTTTGCATCAATATAAACTGGTAAGATAGGTGACTTTGCTTGGCGTGCAATACGCAAAAAGCCCGTATGCCAGCGAGTGTCTCTTACACCTTGTGGACGTAAACGAGAGACCTCGCCAGCAGGGAATATTAATATTGCACCCTCATCATTTAAGTGTGATTGAATCGCCGATAAATGTTGTTTAGGCGTGCCACCTTGCATGTTGTTCACGGGGAGCAGCATATCGTGCAAGGGTTCGATCGCCATTAACATTTGATTGGCGACTACTTTTAAGTCATGTCTCACTTCACTGACGAGTTTGATTAGCGCTAGTGCATCTAAAGACCCAATGGGGTGGTTGGCAATAATTACAACACGTCCTTCACTGGGGATCCGCTCTTTTTCTACATCACGTGTCGAATAACTAATGTTGAAATACTCGAGAACTTGCTCGACAAAATCAATATCTTCGTAGTGAGGGTATGTTTCGCCAAACTCGGTAATTTCTTGTTCGTGCAACAGATGACGTAGTACAAATGACAGCGACTTGAATAAAATCGGGTTATTTGCGACTTGAGGGTAATGTTTGTTCAGTACATCGTTTACAGTAAACATAGTGCCTGTGTATCTCTTTAGATTTTGCCGAACAATAGCAGGCCAATATGACGCTTTTCACACAGTTTGATGTCAGTTATTTGACAATGTTAATGAAATGTAATTGTGGCTAAGCTGCATGATAAGCGTCAGATTTTTTAATAACTGTGTACAGTAACTACGCTGCCTTTGAACGAGTGGGCTTTACATTCAGCGTGGCCACGTTAGTGTTTTCAATGCAGTCTAAGTAGTGAATGAGTGTGAGGTTGCCTTGTGCGTCTTCACCCAATGCACTGCAGTTCTCAATCCAGTCTCCGTCGTTAATATAATGGATCCCTTGTTCCATACTGCTTTCTGGGTGATGTATATGACCGCATACAACGCCATCAAGGCCCATTTCTCTGGCTCTGTTGCAGCAGGCTTCACGGTAACGCGCGATGGCGTCGTTTGCCCCTTTAATATGCTTTTTGATATACCCTGCTAGCGACCAATACTGTCGCTTTCGCCATGCTCTTAAGCGGTTATATTCACGATTAAGAAATAGCAAAAGGTCGTACCCTTTATCGCCAATCCATGCGTGAAACCTACCCATAGTGACATCGCCATCAAATTGATCGCCATGTAGTACTAGATAGCGTTTACCTTGCGCTGTGGTATGAACAAGTTCGCGTTCAATTTCTATATCACCAAAAGCCATGCCTGAATAAGATTGAATGGGTTCGTCATGGTTGCCAGGTAAATAAACAACCCGTGTACCTTCTTGGCTCATTTGCATGAACTTGTGCATGACTTGATTGTGGGCTTTTGGCCAGCGAAATTGCTTGGTCATTTGCCACATGTCAACAATATCGCCAACTAAGTAAAGTGTGTCGACGGTAATACTGTCTAAGAAAGAAAGTAAGTATTCGGCTTTGCAGTCTCGATTGCCCAAATGGATATCGGAAAGCCAAAGTGTGCGGTAGTGAATCTTTTTCATAGCGAAGTCCCAAAGCGATGCCTTGGAACGCCACTATAGAAGTTGTAATTGACAGTTAAGTGACGCTCGCTTGACCATTGTGTGACACACAGAAACGTGCTTTTTTATTTCAAACCCAATAATTCGGTGACTTCTACTAATTTACTGCGCATCCATTTGTTGACTAAATCATCTGCATACTTTTTGTGCCAATACATGTAAACCGGTAGCAGTGGGACCTCAAACGGAAGCGGAGAAACTATAATGTCGAACTTTTCACTAAGCTGATAGGCATAGCGCTCTGGCATTGTCAGAAGAAGTGAGCATTGACTGGCGACGTGCACAGCTGCAAAGTAATGTTCACATTGAAGTGCAATGTTACGATGCATGTTATGTTGGGCAAGTGCGAGCTCCACGCTATCTAGCTTAGAGTCTTTGAGCGTTACCAAGATATGTTGCGCAGCAGCGTAGCCCTTTATTGTTGGATTTTTCAGGTAAGGATTGTTTGGTGCACTCACCACGACAAAGCGCTCGTTGCAGACAAACTGTGACTGAATGTCTTCACTTGTTGGAACCAGAACGTCAATCACAAGATCCAGCTCTTTTTTCGTTAACAACGGCTCTATCTCAGGCCATGTGACTTGTCTGCTACATACTGCAATATTGGGAGTATGGGTAATAAGGTCAGGCATAAGTGTGGGAAGAAACGTCGACTCTAATATATCCCTCAGACCCAGCTTTAGCTGCCTTGCCGAAGCAGTAATATCAAAGGTCACATCACCTTGTACGGTTTGTTCTAATGCATCAACGGCCTGACTGACTGGAGTAATGATTTTCTGGCATAAAGGTGTTGGTACCATTTGTCGGCCATGGCGGACGAACAGTTCATCTTTGAAGTTGACTCGCAATCTGCCTAATGCATGGCTAACGGCTGGCTGGGTTAAATGAAGGTGCCTTGCTGCTTTAGTTATACTACCTTGTTCATAAACTGCTCTTAACACGATAAAGAGGTTAAGATCGATCTTACCATGCATCATATTTATGGCTTTCCATAATAACACATCATTTTTGTTTATTTTAAAACAGCGTACACTGCTTCAATTGTTAATAAAAGGTTTCTTTTGTAAGGGGCGTGTTTATGCAGGCATCAGTACTTACTGAGGTATTGTTACCTCTGGCATTGGCGTTCATCATGTTTGGTATGGGGTTAACGCTAACCCTTCAAGACTTTTCGCGTTTACTTAAAGCACCAAAGGCTGTGCTATCAGGGTTTGTAGGGCAAATTGTACTGTTACCCATCTTGGCATTTTTGTTGTGTCTTGTTTTTTCACTGCCTGAGTATATTGCTGTAGGAGTGATGGTACTGGCGGCTTGCCCTGGGGGGACAACGAGTAATTTAATCAGCCATATTGCCAAGGCTAACCTTGCCCTGTCAGTGAGTCTTACTGCAATTTCAACGATTGCCTGCGTCTTTACGACGCCTTTTATCATTCAATTTGCCATTAACTATTTTGTGCAAGACAGTGCACCATCGTTTTCAATGATGCAAACCGTGGTAGGGCTTGTCAGTGTTTCAATTGTGCCAGTAATCGTCGGCATGGCCATACGCGTGGCTAGCACTGAGTTTGCTATACGAACTGAAGGGTTCTTTCGGCAGTTCTCAATGTATTTTATGCTGTTAATGATTGCAGGAGTGCTGATTTCTGAGAAAGATAGCTTGGCCACATCGTTAGAAGATGCTTTTTTTGTATGTGTAACCTTAAATGTTTCGTCCGTAGGGCTAGGTCTTTTACTATCGAGATTCGCCGGTCTAAGCGTAAAAGATGGGCTCACGCTAGCGATAGAAATTGGTGTACAGAATGCTGCGCTAGCAATGTTAATTTGTATAAGTTTTATAAAGTCGCCTGACTATGCTATCGCCCCAGGCGTTTATGGCATAGCCATGTATATTGGGCCGGCATTGCTTGCGCTTTGGGCTAAGAGAAAGGCGCGAAAACACCTGCACAGTGAAAAAACACATCAGGCGCTATAAGTTACCCATAACTACAACATTATTAATGAACGCAAAAAGAGAGAATAAAAGTATGCGCATAGTCATTACAGGAGGCGCGACGGGGTTAGGGCAGGCGCTCGCAATAAAATGGGCCGAGAAGCACTCGGGAATAGAAGTGTGTATTGCTGATGTAAACACTGCTAGGGCAAATGAAACCCTAGAGCTGTTAAAAGGGCTTGACGCAAAAGCTTTTTATGTGCATTGCGACATTACTTCAGACGACGATGTTCGTGAACTTGTTCAAAGAATAGAAGCGCGTTGGCAGGGGATAGATTACGTATTTAATAATGCGGGCGTAGCTACTGGCGGAAGCTTACTTGATGAAACTTTGGAACAATGGCAGTGGGTTTTTGATATCAATATGCTTGGTATGGTAAGAGTCAGTCGTGCACTCGTACCACTTATGCGACAACAAGGGCACGGATATTTTGTCAACATCGCATCCCAAGCTGGATTGACACCCATACCTTATATGGGAAGCTACAATGCCGTAAAAGCGGCCGTTGTGGCTTTTTCTGAAACAATGAAATTAGAACTGGCTCCCGACAATATTAATGTCAGTGTCGTATGTCCCAGTTTTTTCAAAACGAACTTAGATGAGTCAATGAGAAGTAGTAACCCCGCTGCGCATAAAATGATAAATCGCTTCTTTAGCAAAGCCGACATTACAAAAGAAGATGTCGCAGAGTCTATTTACCAACAGGTTCAACAGAAACGCTTTTTGATACTTACCCATAAGTTAGGCAAACGCGCTTATTGGCTGAAGAAATTTCTTCCTAACCAGCGTTACATTAACAGTATGCTTGGTCAGACAAAATCGATGAAACGAGCAATGGAAAAACGCTAAATTCTTTAAGTGGAAATAATATGTCACATAATGTAGTAGATAGAGCGGACAGTGTTCGAATTGGAGAAGAACTTAACACTGAGGCCGTCGATGACTGGCTAAAGTCGTCGTTGTCACAGCAGGCGTCAACAGCCCCTAGCACTAAGCTAATGTTAGAAGGTAAGCCTAAAGTAACCCAATATGCGGGTGGTGCGTCTAACTGGACTTACTGTCTTGACTATGAAAATACGTCTCTTATATTGCGCAGAGCCCCTGCAGGCACCAAAGCAAAAGGTGCACACGATATGGGGCGAGAATATCGCCTGCAAAAAGCGCTTAAACCTGTATATCGCTATGTACCTGAAATGTTGGGGTTTTGTGATGATGAAAGCATCATTGGAACCGACTTTTATGTTATGGAGAAGCTCACAGGTATTATTCCCCGAAAAAATCTGCCTAAGGGGCTAGAAACCACCGAGTCGCAAACTAAACTGCTGTGTACCAATGTTCTCGATAGCCTGATTGAATTACACAAAGTGGACTTTAAGAGCACAGGGTTGTCGCACTTGGGCAAAGGGCAAGGGTACATAGAAAGGCAAATAAGCGGGTGGAGCGAGCGTTACAGTAAAGCAAAAACCTGGAACGTGCCATCGGGTAAAAAGGTTATGCGTTGGCTTGAAAAGCATATGCCCATTAACGAGCGCATATGTATCACGCACAATGATTTTCGCTTTGATAACGTGGTGCTTAACCCAAATAGCTATACCGAAATTATAGGTGTGTTGGACTGGGAGCTGGCCACACTAGGCGATCCATTGATGGACTTAGGCAATACATTGGCTTACTGGGTACAAGCAGATGATGACTTTTTAGCACAGTCAACCCGAAGACAACCGACACACCTGCCGGGCATGTTGACGCGAAAACAGGTAGTGGCGTACTACTGTAAAGAAATGGAAGTTGATGTAGAAGATTTTACGTTTTACGAGGTGTATGGTCTGTTTAGACTAGCGGGTATTGCTCAGCAAATTTATTATCGCTATCACCACGGACAAACAAACAACCCAGCATTTAAAAACTTTTGGATTTTTATACATTATTTAATGTGGCGATGTAATAAAGCCATAAAAGCATCAGGAAAACGATAATGACAACAAGACAAAATATTCTGATCACAGGTGCAAGTTCGGGACTTGGCAAGGGAATGGCCATTGAGTTTGCAAAACAAGGTTGTAATTTGGCGCTGTGCGCAAGACGTGTAGATAACCTCGAAAAGGTTAAGCAAGAACTATTAGATGTAAACCCTAATATCAATGTGTTTATTCGCGCATTAGATGTCAACGACCACGATGCGGTCTTTGAAGTATTTGATGCTTTCAAAGCCGATATGGGACAGCTAGACCGCGTTATTGTAAATGCTGGAATGGGTAAGGGGGCTTCAATAGGTACAGGCTTCTTTCATGCCAACAAACAAACGGCCGTTACTAATTTTGTGTCAGCATTGGCGCAGTGCGAAGCGGCAATGGCTATCTTCAGAGCCCAAAATAGTGGTCACCTTGTCACTATTTCATCGATCAGCGCAGTGCGTGGTTTCAGACGTGCTATGACGGTTTATGCTGCAACAAAAGCAGGGTTAACCTCTATGACTGAAGGGATTAGAATGGATGTGATGAATACACCCATTAAGGTGACTTGTATCCACCCGGGTTTTATTCGCAGTGAGATAAATGAAAAAGTCGAAAAAGTCCCTTTTATCGTTGATACCGATGTTGGTTGTCGAGCAATGGTGAAGGCGATAAATAAAGAAAAAGCAAATGCATATGTACCAAGCTGGCCATGGGCGTTACTGCATTGGGTGATGCGAATTGCGCCTGCAAGTAGCATGCGAAAGATGAGTTAATATACAAAAGCACAATTATAGTTGAACAGATACAAAAAAAGCGCCGTAAGGCGCTTTTTTACTACTAATCTTAAAGATTAACCTAGTGCTTTGATTTGTGCAGCTAGACGGCTCTTATGACGAGCAGCTTTGTTCTTGTGAATCAAGCCTTTAGTAGCCATTCTGTCAAGAATCGGAGTAGCAGCAGTAAGTGCAGCTTGTGCAGCTTCTTTATCGCCACTAGCGATAGCAGCAACTACTTTTTTGATGCTTGTACGAGTCATTGAACGGCGGCTAGCGTTATGCTGGCGACGCTTTTCGGCTTGGATTGCACGCTTCTTAGCAGACTTAATGTTAGCCAAGGTGTAACTCCCAAAATAAATTCATGTCAAAAACGAGGGTGCGGATTGTGCCTAGCAAACGCCTAAATGTCAAACGATTTAAAACTTAAATCGTACCGCGTTAAACGCGCAAGCTATTGAACACAAAGTATGCTCAACACGTTGCACATTCTTTGCGACATTTTTAGCGGACATTAAGAGAGCGCAACGCTCAACCATGGCATCCCATATCGGGCGCGGATTATAGCAAGAAACTTACTAAAGGTGCACAACTATTTTGAATAAATCGTTTCACCCTTACACACCTTTAGTTATCATGATTTAATCGTTCTTTATTATCACAGTGCGGCGCACCTCATCTTCTGCGTTTCGGCACTTTAAAACTTGGAAGTATTACGTGTCGCGCAAGTTAATTAAATCGGGAATAATCGTCAGTGTTATGACACTGGTCTCACGCGTGCTAGGACTTGTTCGCGATGTGGTGGTGGCACGTCTTATGGGCGACGGTGCGGCAGCGGATGTATTTTTCTTCGCAAACAAAATCCCTAATTTTTTACGGCGTTTATTTGCTGAAGGCGCTTTTGCTCAAGCGTTTATTCCGGTGCTGACGGAAGTACACGAAAATGATGATAAGCGGCAGTTGCGAGAGTTTGTAGCGAAAGTTAGCGGCACACTCGGGGCTATTGTTTTCGTCGTCTCTATTATTGGGGTGATTGCATCTCCTGTTTTGGCTGCGCTTTTTGGTACGGGCTGGTTTATGGCATGGCTTGAAGGCGACGAAACAGGGGATAAGTTTGTGCTTGCCTCTACTATGCTAAAGATCACATTCCCTTATCTGGCGTTTATCTCATTAACGGGGCTAGCAGGCGCCATTCTCAACACGTTAAATAAATTTGCCGTGGCGGCATTTACGCCCGTATTACTGAATGTTTGTATAATAACGTGTGCTATTTTTCTTGCGCCTACCTTTGAACAGCCCGCCTATGCGCTTGCTTGGGGTGTATTTATTGGTGGTATTGTCCAGTTTTTATTTCAACTTCCCTTTTTGTTTAAGGCTGGCTTATTGGTAAAACCTAAATGGGGTTGGCACGACGAGAATGTCGTTAAAGTGCGCACGCTCATGATACCGGCACTGTTCGGTGTATCGGTAGGTCAAATTAACTTGTTGTTTGATACGTTTATTGCCAGTTTTCTTGTTACTGGGTCAATCAGCTGGCTGTATTACTCTGACCGGTTGCTGGAATTTCCCCTAGGGCTATTTGGTATTGCCATTGCTACTGTAATATTGCCTACGCTGTCGCGAAACCATGTCAGCAACAACCCCAAGGCGTTTTCAGCTAATATCGATTGGGCATTTAGAATGGTATGTCTGTTAGGTATTCCAGCGGCCGTGGGACTTGGTGTTATGGCGCGTCCTATCCTTACTGTGATATTCCAACGCGGTGCGTTTACCGCAGAAACGGCCATCATGGCGTCCTATTCCCTTACCGCGTATTCATTCGGCTTACTCAGTTTTATGTTGGTAAAAATATTGGCACCGGGGTTTTATTCTAGGCAAGACACTAAGACCCCTGTTAAATTCGGTATTTGGTGTATGGTTGCCAATATGGTGTTCAATTTAGTGTTGGCGGTTCCTTTTGGCTACGTTGGACTAGCAATCGCTACCAGCATGTCTGCAACATTAAATGCGGCGCTGTTATACATAACGCTTCATCAGCAGGGGGTTTTTGTACTCAGTCGTACCTCTGTATTATTTATTTTGCGTGTGGTAATAGCGAGCGCGGCGATGGGGGGGCTTATCTACTACCGCGATAAAGGCCTCGCATTTTTTGAATTGTCGTTGTCTACTCAAATGCTTGAGGTAGGAATGACAATCTCTATGTCTGTTGTGCTTTTCCTTAGCACAATGTTGATATTGGGAATGCGACCTCGGCATTTTAGAAGCGGCGGCGACTAACGTTTTGGTGGCTGGCTTACGCTTGGTATTGTGCTCGTGGTCGGCTATAATCGCGAGCTTTGATTTTCTAGCAGTTATAAGGTAGTGGCTAAAAGTGGAATTTATCCGCGGGCTAAACAATGTAAAACCGCACCATAAAGGGTGTGTGCTCACTATTGGCAAGTTCGACGGTGTGCACCGTGGCCATCAGGCTGTGTTAGCTAATGTGCTTGAAAAAGCAAAGTCTCTTTCATTGCCTGCAACTGTCATGGTGTTTGAGCCTCAACCTGAAGAAGTCTTTATGCCTGAAAGGGCGCCTGCGCGAATCAGTCCACTTCGTGAAAAATACGAGTTGCTCAAACAGCAAGGCGTGGATAGATTGCTAGCGGTACGCTTCAACGCTGAGTTTGCCAAACAAAGTGCGGACACTTTTGTTCACGATCTCCTTGTCGACAAATTAGGCGTTAAATTTCTTGTTGTCGGTGATGATTTTCGTTTTGGCAATGGGCGCAAAGGCGATTTTGAAATGCTCAAAGCTGCTGGCCGCCTATATGGTTTTGAAGTGGTAAGTACGCAAAGCTTTACTATGCATGCGCATCGCATTAGCTCAACCGCTGTAAGAGATGTATTAGCTGATAGCGAGTTCGGGCTGGCTACTGAAATGCTAGGCCGACCATTTGCCATTCATGGCCGCGTGGTGCATGGCGAAAAGAAAGGGAGAACCATCGGGTTTCCTACCGCTAATGTGATGCTTAAACGACAAAAAACACCTATACACGGCGTTTTTGCAGTTCGCGTTGACATAGAGGGCAAGCACTACAATGGTGTGGCAAACATAGGTCGCAGACCAACCCTTAATGGCGAGCGAAATCAATTAGAAGTGCATATTTTTGACCTATCAAGTGATTTGTATGGAAAGCCAATAACTGTTTTTCCTATGGTCAAAATAAGAGACGAAATTAAATTTGCTTCGTTTGAAGCATTAAAAGACCAAATTCAAGCAGATGCTGTACAAGCGCGTCTGTTATTAGCGTAGTTGTTCGTGATAAAGTCACGCAAAATATACGCATAAATTTACTTGCTGCACCGTTTGGCGTTTGTAAAAAATGGCGCGGATAAAATAAGCAGTGCGGCAAAACAAAATTGAACGCCTTCACAATGCCTACTCGGCAATAGGTGAAACCCAAGGTAACCGGATAATACAATTTTATGAGTGATTACAAAGCCACATTAAACCTTCCAGAAACTGCGTTTCCAATGCGCGGTAATCTTGCTCAGCGCGAGCCAAAAATGCTTAAAGACTGGCAGGAAAAAGGGGTATACAGCAAAATTCGTGAAGCAAAAAAGGGTAAAAAGCCTTTTATTCTTCACGATGGCCCTCCTTATGCAAACGGCGACATTCATATTGGTCACGCAGTAAACAAAATACTGAAAGATATCATTGTAAAGTCTAAGAATTTATCCGATTTTGATTCTCCCTATGTACCAGGGTGGGATTGTCACGGTCTGCCAATTGAGTTGATGGTAGAAAAGAAAGTCGGTAAGCCGGGTAAAAAAGTAACGGCTGCAGAGTTTCGCCAAAAATGCCGAGAATATGCGCAGAAGCAAATTGATGGGCAAATGGCTGACTTCAAGCGTTTGGGCGTTTTCGGTGAGTGGGACAATCCATATAAAACCATGGATTTTAAGTCTGAAGCAGACATCATACGCGCGCTCGGAAAAATTGTAGATTCTGGTCACCTTGAAAAGGGCTTCAAACCTGTTCATTGGTGTACTGACTGTGGTTCAGCGTTAGCTGAAGCGGAAGTTGAATACAAAGATAAAGTATCACCTGCTATCGATGTAAAGTTCCCTGTTGCTGATAGTGGCGCAATAGCTGAGGCGTTCGGCGTTACAGAAAGCGATCTGCACGCGCACAAAGCTGGCGTAGTAATTTGGACAACGACGCCTTGGACACTGCCTGCAAACCGCGCTATCAGTCTGCATCCTGAACTGACGTATGCAATTGTTGAAATTCAACCATCGAAAGAGTGGTTGGTTGTAGCGCAAGACCTACTAGAAAGTTGTATGAATCGCTATGGGGTTGAAGACTTCCGCGAAGTAGCAACGTGTACAGGTGCTGCGCTTGATAAGCTTAAGGTTAACCATCCGTTCCTAGATCTAGAAGTGCCGCTTATTCTTGGCGAACACGTAACCACTGAATCTGGTACTGGTTGTGTTCATACGGCCCCAGCACATGGTGTAGACGACTTTAACGTAGGTAAGCAATACGACATTGAAGTGTATAACCCTGTTGGTAATAACGGTGTTTATCTTGAAAACACGCCGTTGTTTGCCGGACAATTTGTATTTAAAGCCAACGATGAAATCATCGAAACTGTGAAAGAAAAGGGTAACCTTGTTCTTAACGTTAAATACGAGCACAGCTATCCACACTGCTGGCGTCATAAAACACCTATCATTTTCCGTGCAACACCACAGTGGTTTGTCAGCATGGACAAAAAAGGGTTACGCGCAGAGTCACTTGAACAAATCAAACAGACTAAGTGGATCCCTGATTGGGGCCAAAATCGCATTGAAAAAATGGTAGAAGGCCGTCCAGATTGGTGTATTTCTCGTCAACGTACTTGGGGTGTGCCAATTCCTCTATACGTACACAAGTTGTCTGGTGAAATTCACCCTGAATCAGCTGCGCTTATGGAAAAAGTGGCGTTAGAAGTTGAAGCTAAAGGTATTCAAGCGTGGTGGGACATTGACGATGCGGCCCTTCTTGGCGGCGAGTTAGAGCACTACGAGAAAGTAACGGATACTCTTGATGTATGGTTTGACTCGGGTGTGACACATTATTTTGTTGTTGATCAGCGCGATGACATTCCAGCATCAGCAGATCTTTATCTTGAAGGTTCTGACCAGCATCGTGGTTGGTTTATGTCGTCACTGATGTCATCGACTGCGATGCATGGACATGCGCCTTATAAAGAAGTACTAACCCACGGCTTTACCGTTGATGCTCACGGTAGAAAAATGTCTAAATCGGTGGGTAACGTAGTTGCTCCACAAGAAGTTACCAACAAGTTAGGTGCGGATATTCTTCGTCTTTGGGTTGCATCAACTGACTATCGTGGAGAAATTGCGGTATCAGATGAAATCCTAAAACGCGCCGCCGATTCGTATCGTCGTGTACGCAACACGGCACGATTCCTACTGGCAAACCTCAATGGGTTCAAAGTAGAAGACGCAGTTGCTGAAGATGACATGGTAGCGTTAGACCGCTGGATTGTAGCTCGCGCCAAGGCGCTTCAAAGTGAGCTAATCGACGCGTATAACAATTACGACTTACTCGTTGTGTCACAGAAGCTTATGCACTTCTGCTCTATCGAGCTAGGTTCGTTCTACTTGGACGTGATAAAGGATCGCCAATACACTGCAAAAGCGGATGGTGTAGCACGTCGTTCTTGTCAAACTGCGATGTACCACATTATTGAAGCGTTAGTGCGCTGGATGGCACCGATTACTAGCTTTACAGCACAAGAAATCTGGGAAACGTTACCAGGTGAGCGCAGTGAGTTTGTTTTCACTGAGACCTGGTATGAAGGCTTCAGTGATTTTACACAAAGCGACACGTTCAACGATGAACTTTGGCACCAAGTACTAAGTGTGAAAGACGCTGCTAACCAAGCGATGGAGCAAGCGCGTAAAGATGGCGAGCTAGGTGGTTCATTAGAGGCAAGCATTTCACTTTATGCGTCTGAGTCACTTTACGATGTATTAGCAAAACTGGAAGACGAACTTCGGTTTGTGCTTATCACTTCTGGTGTGAGCTTGACCAAGGTTGAAAGTGCGCCAGAAGGTGCGACAAAAACCGATGTGGACGGTTTGTGGCTAAGCGTTGATAAAGCAAGCGGAGATAAGTGTGTTCGTTGCTGGCATCATCGTGACGATGTAGGTACACATGAAGGCCATGAAGAACTATGTGGTCGCTGCGTTACCAATATCGATGGCGATGGAGAAGAGCGTCATTATGCTTAACCTTTTTCGCGATACCGGTCTTCGATTTTTATGGATAAGCGCAGTTGCGTTTATCCTTGATCAATGGAGCAAGTATGCGGTGATTGACAGTATGTCGTTGTATCAATCGATACAAATATTGCCGTTCTTTAACCTGACCTATGTGCACAACTACGGTGCTGCTTTTAGCTTCTTAGATAGTGCAGGTGGTTGGCAGCGCTGGTTTTTCACTGCTATAGCAGTTGTTGTTAGTGTCGTTATATTGTGGTGGTTAAAGCAGTCTCCTCGGTCGCAAAAAATGTTGCCGGTGGCGTTTGCGTTCATCCTTGGTGGTGCCCTAGGTAATGTGTATGACCGTCTTGTTCACGGCTATGTTATCGATTTCCTCGATTTTTACGTAAACAACTATCACTGGCCAGCCTTTAATATTGCTGACAGCGCCATCTTTATTGGTGCGGCGCTATTGATTATCGACATGGTCAAAAATGGTGATAAAAGCAATAACGCCAGCAAAAGCGTACAAAATAGTGAAACCTTAAAGTAAGTTTCGGAAAAGTCATGACAGATTCTTTAGTAATTAGTGCTGACAGCGAAGTGATTCTTCATTTTGACTTAAAGTTAGAAGATGGCTCTGCGGCAGACAGTACGCGAGTTAACAACAAACCCGCTAAAATGGTAATGGGTGATGGTAGCCTTACTCCTAACTTTGAGGCGTGTTTGTTAGGCCTTAAGAAAGGTGACAAAAAGGCGTTTACCTTAGCGGCAAACGACGCGTTTGGTGAGCCAAACCCAAACAATATTCATTATATGGATAGAAGTCGCTTCAGTGCCGATTTGAGTATCGAAGAGGGGATGATCTTGGCTTTTTCTCAGCCTGATGGCTCTGAAATACCGGGTATTATTCGAAGTGTGGCAGGCGACTCTGTGACAGTAGACTTCAATCACCCTCTTGCGGGGCAAACTGTCATCTTTGATGTGGAAATTGTCGATGTTAAGCCAGGTGCTTCGGCACAAGAGGTAAATTAATCATGCAGATTCATTTGGCAAATCCCCGTGGTTTTTGCGCAGGCGTAGACAGAGCGATCACCATCGTAGAGCGCGCTTTAGAAATGTTTGAACCGCCTATTTACGTTCGACACGAAGTTGTTCATAACAAGTTTGTGGTTGACGGTTTGCGCGAGCGCGGTGCCTTGTTTGTAGATGAGTTACATGAAGTACCTGATGATAGCATTGTCATCTTTTCTGCTCATGGTGTATCACAAGCGGTGCGAAAAGAAGCTGATGAGCGTGGACTTAAAGTTTTCGATGCGACCTGTCCATTGGTGACTAAGGTGCATATGGAAGTAACAAGGGCGAGCAAAACAGGCACGGAGTGTATCCTTATAGGCCATGCTGGGCATCCCGAAGTAGAAGGTACGATGGGGCAATACAGCAATGATGAAGGCGGGATTTATCTTGTGGAATCCGAAGCTGACGTTGCAACATTAGAAGTTAAAGACCCGACTAATTTATACTATTGCAGTCAAACTACTCTGTCGGTAGATGACACCGCGGATGTGATTGACGCCTTACGTGCCAAGTTTCCTCAAATTAATGGCCCACGCAAAGACGATATTTGCTATGCAACGCAAAATCGCCAAGATGCGGTACGCGACCTTGCCCAAGACTGCCAAGTCTTGTTGGTTGTAGGGGCACAAAACAGTTCTAACTCTAATCGCCTAAGAGAACTTGCTGAAAAAATTGGCGCAAAAGCGTATCTTATCGCCGATGCAAACTGTATCCAAAAAGCGTGGCTAGACGGTGTCGAGCACATCGGAGTTACTGCTGGCGCGTCGGCTCCCGAAGTATTAGTTCAAGGCGTAGTAAACCGATTAAAAGAGTGGGGCGCTGTGTCTGCATCTGAACGCGCTGGTCGTGAGGAAAATGTCGAGTTTGCGGTTCCTAAGGAACTGAGAGTTAAACAAGTCATTTAACCTACATTCCTTAAAACGTACTTTTTAAAACACCGCGCATCGTCGCGGTGTTTTTGTTTCCACTTTAAGACAAAAATGTAATTGGGTATTAGGAATAATTGCCGATACCTATATGCACAGCCACCGTATTGTATTTATGGCAATAACTTGATTTTATAACATCGCAAGAGCGATGAAGTATGGCATCGTTTAGTTGTTCTCATCCAATAGACGGTTGCTGTTAGCAAGTAGTCAGTAAGTTAATTCAAACTTTGCGTGCGCGTATCAAAAAATTATACGTTTTAATAACCAAGAATACGCAGTCACTTACTGTTTTGTCTTACTATACTACAGTGGCAGTAGTGCCAAATGTAATCTCACGTAGATGGCAGTAATGATGATAACAAACAAGGTGACAACGAAGCCTATTATGCAAGACCGCTTCTTCAAACAGCATGGTGCAGGGTTAATTGAAATCCTAATTACCCTATTTATACTCGCTGTCGGGCTACTTGGTGTTGCTGCTTTACAGTTTACTGGGTCGTTTGCAAACAAAGATGCCATTAGCCGCACCCAAGCTGAAATGGTGGCCTCTCAGGTTGCTGAACGCCTTCGAGCCGCTGCACGCCCTGCCTCGGTGGGAGATGGCATGGTAGTGCCTAATAATTACTTTTCTGCCAATACGTATAACTTTGCTGGTCTAAGTTGTTCTGGGTCGTCTCACCCTTATCGTTGTTACTGCTTAGTAAGACCGGCGGGTATTCCCAATTGCGAAGGTCAAGACTGCAACGAAGTGCAAATGGCGGCTTATGATGGTTGGGCATTGTCTTGCTCGGCTGTACAAACTAATCCTCAAACAAAAGTGCGAGTGAGTTGCGACGATAACAACAATGCTGATGTGTATAGTTGTAGTGCCGGCTCTCGCGTAGAGATTTTGCTAACGTGGCCGGTGACGTCATCGGGTAATCAAAAGTATACGCTCAATGCGCGATGCAATGCAGCAGAAGGTGATAGTAACGCCTGCGTGTTTAAGGATATCACGCTATGAGACGTATTCCCCACGCTCCAGCGCACCAAAATGGTTTTTCACTGGTTGAGTTAATGGTAACGCTAACGCTGGGCTTGTTGATTTCTGCTGCCGTTATCCAAGTGTTAGTGAGTAGTAGCGTAACTAACAAGCTCAATCAAGCGGTGGCGCAGGTCCAAGAGTCGGGACGATTTATTATGGGCCGCCTATCGGCTGAGTTCTACGAAGTTGGGCGCTACGATTTGGTAACGGCAAATATCGACAATTCAGTTGATACCATTGCTGAAGCCGCTTATGTACAAAATAATCCCATTGCCATACCTGGCGACTTTGGCTCTATAGCTAGCCTGGGTAGTGTGCAAACCGCATCAGGGGGAAGCGACAAACTCGTGGTGAGTATGCTTGGAACAGAAGATTGTACGGGCAATAACCATGGCTACGCAGTCGATGCTGAGTTTCATGTTGTGAATCACTATTTTGTCAGTGGCAATGCGCTGAAATGCACCGGATACGACGGGCGTGTATTGCGAGGTTTAAAGGTACAAGCTGTTTCACCCAGTACAGTGACGCTGCTTGACAACGTTGAAAGCTTTCAAATTCAGTTTGGCGTTTCAGACACCATTACGTCTTCGAGAGGTCAAGCCATAAGATACGTTACTGCCGATGAAATTGGTGGGCTGCGCAATACAAATCAACAAGTTGTATCTCTTCGCTGGGCGTTAATGCTGAAAAGCTATCAAAACGAAGTACAGCAAACGCAAGCGCAGAAATACGCCTTGCTTAATGAAGCCGCAAGGACAATGAGTACTTCTCATTATTACCAAGTTTTTTCTAAGACATTGGCGCTTCGCAATATGAAGAATTTTGTAAGGAGTTCGCAATGAGGCAACAAGGTTTAGTCATGGTGTTTGCACTACTTGTACTCTTGTCTATTACGGTATTAGGAGTAAGCGCGGTCACTAGTAGTTTATCTCAGTCGAAAATGGCCGTATCGATGCAACAAAGCGGCTTGGCTTTCGACGCTGCAGAGTCGGCGATCGCAGGCGTATTTTTTGAATCAGAAGATGAAGTGTTGTTAAGTGATGCAACCAAAACTGACCCACTATCTGAAGCGCGCCAAGGAAATATATTTGACCCTGTAGCAGATACTATGAGCTGTTTTGATGAAGGCCAGTGGACTGACCGATATATGACCGAGGGTGGTTTGGCCATTGGGGATAGGCATGTTACAGACGGTACCTATCAAACTGCTGCCTCCTCAAAAAGCTGGTCGCGTACCGCGTTTGTGAGAGAGCAGGCGTGTCGTGGGTCAAGTAATGTTATAGGCGGCAGTAATATCAACTGCCATATGTTTGTTATTCGTGGTTGTGGAAAGGTGTCTGGTAAGTCGTCAGTGGTAGCTAATACACTCGCAGCATCTGTATTCGGACCAGCATCTCAGTAGGTGGCGTTATGAAGAAAATCTCCAGTTATCTTGCCTCCATTACACTTTTTAGCTGTATTGGCTTTTCCGCGGTTGGTGACGACCTCGATATTTATTTAGGTAATGCCAACAGTGCGGTGACCTATAACCCAAATGTACTGTTCATAATGGACTCATCAGGCAGTATGGGCGGGTATGACGGAACGACTCAGACACGAATGTTGAGAGTGCAGAACGCACTTAAAGAGGCCCTTCAGTCGGCAACCAATATCAATGCAGGTCTTATGCGCTTCTCTGACTACGGTGGCCCCATTCTTTATCCCGTGCGTAACATTGATGAAGCGGTGAGACCTGAAATCATCATTTCGACAAGTGAAGATGACCATGACGCACATGAAATCGACGGAACGGTAACCACGCAAAGTAATGACCTTGTGCTAAGTAGCGGCACCAAAACAGTGACCTCAGGCTTGCGTTTTACAGACCTTAATATTCCACAAGGTGCAACGATTGTTAGTGCGAGCATTCGATTTACTTCAGAAAAATTCAACGTTGCAGGCACGTCATTTACAATTGCAGGCGAAGCGTCTGCGGCAAGTACTGCATTTTCAACTACTAATAACGACTTATCCTCACGCACGAAAACGGGGGCAAGTGTCGAGTGGTCAACAGATAATAGCTTCCCCTCATCGGGCGAAGTAATCACCACGCCAGACATCAGTAGTGTTATTCAAGAAATCGTTGATTTGAGTGCTTGGTGTGGCGGTAAATCACTGAATATCCTTATTGAAGGAAGTAGTACAGATTCGGCGAGTAGTCGAGAAGCAAGAGCAAGTGATGTTGGGCAAAGTGGTGCGCCACAGCTTGTTATTTCCTATGACGATTCAACCGCTACTGGTTGTATTCAAGGTGAGGGAATTTATCAGGTTGGTAACTCAAAAGATAACTCTGAAGAAGACACTAATGGCTACCCGAATACCGGTAACGAACTGACATTCAATTCTTACTATAACGACAATATTGGTATTCGTTTTCGCAATGTTAATATTCCTCAAGGTGCGGTAGTAACCGAGGCTTATCTTGAATTTACGGCATACAGCACACGTACTTACGGAAATCCGAGTATGCGTATTCGCGGTGTTGCTGATGACGATGCAAGCGACTTTCACCCCAATAGACGTTATCGATTAGCAAACCTGCCAAAAACGTCAGGTGTTACTTGGTCTATGCCAGATTTCTACAGCAATGGTGAATATCGCTCTCCAAATATTAGTAGTATCGTTAAAGAGATAGTCGATCGTAGCGGCTGGGTCGCAGGTAACGATATGGCGTTTATTTTAGATGATTTTGTGTCGTATCGCGGAGCTTATACCTATGGCGGGTCACCTTCAAAAGCACCCAGACTCATTGTGAAGTTTAACGGTTCAGCAACGCCTGGCGCTTCTGCTACGGTAAGAGAACACTTAATCAGTAAAATTGACGAGTTAAGTGCCAATGGCTTCACCCCAATAGTGGATACACTTTTAGAGGCGACAAACTATTACGGCGGATTGGCAGTTGATTACGGTTTGCGACGTGGCCAGGGTGATGTCAGCAGTTCGGTACGACGTAGTACCCGAGTCAGTCACAGAAGTTCGTATCTGGGCGCTGACTCGATACTGCCATCGGGTTGTACCGTCGATAATTTATCAAGCAGTAACTGTATTAACGAAGCTATTCCAAGCGGTGCGACTTACATCTCGCCTGTTTCTGACCTTCAATGTCAGACCAATAACCATATTGTGTTACTTTCAGATGGTGAAGCGAACAACAACCACAGTGTAAGTAAAATTCAAACGCTGCTCGGTAAGTCGTGTACAGGAAGCGGTGGTGAAAAATGTGGTTTGGATCTCGTTAAAAATATCAGTAAATCAGAAACCTCCGTCATCGGACCCCGAGTTATCACGCACACTATTGGCTTTGCCGCCAACAGTACGGCTAACAATTTCTTAAATCAATTAGCGTTACAAAGTGGTGGTGGATTCTATCAGGCAGACAACAGTACTGATCTACTTGAAGCGTTCAATACGATTTTACGCTCCGTAAAAGATATTAACGCGACTTTTGTATCGCCAGGTGTTGCTGTTAACCAATTAAACCGACTCACTCACCGCGATGAGCTTTATTTTGCATTGTTTAAACCTAGTGAAGGTGCGATTTGGCCCGGCAACTTAAAACGCTATCGGTTAAGCGGCGACGAAATTTTGGATAAGAACAGTTTAAACGCGGTAGATAGTGTGACGGGGTTCTTTGCTGAGAATTCTCACAGCTATTGGTCTACGTTAGCCGATGGTAGTGAAGTGAGTGACGGAGGCGCAGCCAGTAAGCTAGGTGCTAACCGCAACCTCTACGTATTCGAGGACGCTGGTAGCATCGTACGAAGTGCTAATGCACTTCACGAAGACAATAGCAGCATAACGATAGGCGATTTGGCGCTTGAGAGTGAACCTGATGCAGAAGCGCTTCGTGCAGCCATATTAAAATGGGCACGTGGAGTTGATGTAAAGGATGACAATGGCGACGGCAGCACAAGTGATTACCGTCCTCAAATGGGAGACCCCATTCACTCCCAGCCCATTATTGTGAACTATGGCCTAAATGATTCAGCGATTTTTGTTGCGACAAACCAAGGTATGTTGCACTCGTTTGATACGCAAACGGGTGAGGAAAATTTCGCTATTATGCCAAAGACCTTGCTTCAGAATTTACACCACTTCTACAAGGATGCTTCGTCATTTGAGCACAAGTACGGTATTGATGGCGACCTCATCTTGCGCACCGTTGATGAAAAGAAATACCTGTACGTAGGAATGCGCCGTGGTGGTCAGAACTACTATGTATTTGATGTAACGAATAAGACGGCACCAACCTTAAAATTCAAAATTGAAGGTGGTACAGGAGAACTTGCCAAACTTGGACAAACGTGGTCTAGACCTACAATTAGTAAAGTGCGTATGGGAGACCAAGTTAAAAACGTGATGATTGTTGGTGGCGGCTACGACGACGCTCAAGATGATCGCATTGTTAGGTCGAGTGACGGTATCGGCAATGCGGTGTTTATGTTTGATGCGGATAATGGCAGTTTACTGTGGCATGCGAGTAACGCTGACGCCAACCTTAATCTCACGAATATGACATACAGTATCCCTGGGCGTATTTCCGTAATAGACAGAGACAACGATGGATTTGCCGATCACATGTATGTCGCTGATACAGGTGGACAGCTTTTCAGACTCGATATTTACAACGGCAAATCAGGAAGTAACTTCATAAAAGGTGCACGTTTGGCTGATTTTGGCGGCGACACGGCAGAAACGAATCGTCGTTTTTATTATGGTCCCGATGTTACAGAGATCGCGTTGGGTGATGAGTTGTACTACGGTGTTGCTCTTGGTAGTGGCTGGCGAGCGTCACCTTTAGACACCGTTGTTGAAGATAACTTCTACATGTTAAAAGACACTGGTGTGTTTAAGCGAGACATTAATGGTGACTATTCGTTTATGACCACCGTGTATGAAAGTGATATGTACAATGCAACAAGCCATGCACTAACAAGTAGTGATGAAACGGCGCGCGAATTAGCGGCTGCAACGTTTGCTAACAAAGCGGGTTGGTATCTAAACTTAACCACTAATGGCGAAAAAGTACTATCATCACCGCTCATTCTTGATTACAAAGTATTCTTTACAACCTACGTACCAGCTGTGAGTAGCACAAGCGCTTGTGCACCACCGACCGGTAATAGTCGTGCTTATTTGGTAAGCATGTTTAATGGCAATGCGGTTACTGACCTAAATAATAATGGTGTGCTTGACGACGGCGATCGTGTTGCTGAACTCAAGCAAACAGGGATAGCACCAGAAACTAAAATTCTTATCGAAGATATTGTTAGCCCTGTGGTGTGTTTGGGCACCGAGTGTGTATCTGCCGTTATCGAGGTTGATGAAGATGGTAACAACGAAGCCTGCATTTCAGCATTTGAATGCTTAGCGGAAAATATCTATGGACGATTCGAACGAATTCAGCGCGGAAGCTGGCACTCAGAGACAGAGAGAGAATAAAAATGATTAAAGGTGTTCGGCAAGCGGGTTTCTCCCTTATTGAGCTAATGATTGTAGTAACGATAATCGGTATTGTGGCAGCAATTGCTTATCCTTCATATCAAGGTGTTATTGCCGATGGATATCGCGGTACTGGACAGGCAGACTTATTGGCTTTAGCCGCGGCTATGGAGCGTCATCACAGCGGCTCTTTTAGTTACGAGGGTGCAGCGAGCGGCGGCGGTAACACAGGTGCACCAACGATTTTTGCTACTTACTCACCATCGTCAGAGCCAGCTGCTAACAAGCGCTATGACTTAACTATCGTTGCCTCAAATGCGACGTCATACCAACTTAAAGCGACACCTGTAAGTGGGTCAGGTCAGGCGTCAGACGGAGCATTATTTTATTATAGCGACGGTCGAAAAGGATGGGATCAAAATAACAACGGTAGTCTGGAGTCGTCCGAGTACTGTTGGTCTTGCTAACTGGAGAGTAAAACGCTCAATCAGAGTTTAGACACAGGCTTAACCTGCAATTTCCCAAAAAGCACTATGTCATCCCAACGCTGTTCGTAGAGCGGGGTAATGGAGGCGAGTGCTTTTTGGTTCGTTTGGATTTGTTGTTGCGCTTTTGACTCAACAATTGTTATCAGTAACAGCTTTGTTTGAATATAAGTGTCAAGAAGTAACACCGAAGTACTGACGAAAAAGAAGAGGGCAACAAGTACCTCTACTAAAGCCACTCCGCTGTTTCGATTGTGCTGTTTTTCATTGCACATACCAACTCCCCGTTATTGGAATTATTTTTTGCAACGAGGGTTTGCGCTGTAAAGTCGTTAATATCTTGCTGGAGTAATGCATACTTCCCGCAATATGTTCGATTAATTGCGTATTTGATAAGAATGCACCATCAATACTCGCCCCACTTTTCAGTGACAACGTGTATTTCGTTGGTGTAGTTGATAGGTGCACCAAAAGGCCCTCGAAAGTCGTATTTTTTGCCAATGTTATGTTACCGTCTTTAACGATGATAAGCATAGGCGACGCGCTATTGGCATGATCTACATCGTTATCATCTATAACACAATCACCAACAACCCAATGCACACTTGCTTCTGCAAGATCATCACAGGCATTGCGAAGGTCCGGGTTGGGAAAATACAGCCCTGTTAGTTTTTGAATTTTACGATTGAATAAGGACTCAGTAATTGTAGGGGAAAAGGTCGTTGCTTGAACAATCGTTGGAATATTTAAAAGAGCTGGGTAGCGCAGATATTGTTCACCCAGCGTAATATTGTGGCTCACTGAGCTCACAGTTATATGGTACTGCTCAAGGTGCTGTTGATTTTTAGCAAGAAGCGAGAGTGCGTTAATTGAGTGGGTTACATCACCACTTATTTTTGGGATATTTTGGGGTGAAGTGGTACGCAACTGTGCCGCAATATCGCGTAGTGATTGAGTCAGTGAATACTCTACATCATTACTAGCTGTAATCGACCTATCGACATCCAAAAAATGTTGCACTGCACGGGATGTTGCCCCTGTAAGAAAAGCCGTTATTGTCAAAAGGATTATCACAATACCAATAATTACCATGCCTCGCTGTCGTCTACTTTTAGCGATAGCATTGTTAATTGAAATGCCATAGATGCTCATGAGTTACCTTAGTTAACGCGCATTAGGAATGTGAATAGTAAATTTCAGGGCTGACGCGATAGCGATATTTTTTGTGCTCTTTGCATCTATTTGAACCTCATATACACCGCCTAGTGCATTATGCTGTATGGGTGCAATTGAAAAATGCGTGATACGCAACGACTGACTATCGGTAATATCCTGCCACCCTTTGGCTTTACATGATGCTCCCGATACTCGCTGCTCTAATGCATAGTCACGTAAACGAAAACCCATAAGTTCTCCCTCAGCTTGAGTTACTTTACCATTGTGATTTTTATCGAATGAGAAGGTGACACAACTATGCTTTTTCTCATTGGGGAAATTGCTGATGCTAATTGAACTGCCTGCTATAGGGCTGAGGTTAATTGGTGTGAGTACTGGCGGCATGTTGAAGTCGGCCTGGCGCAAATTGCGTTTTAAATAATGATGCAAGGTTCGGATTTCGTCCTTTAAGGCAAGTTCAAGCTGCATCTGAAGAAAAGCGTGATGCAGCATTGCAACATTGCTTGTGGCGTAAGAAATGACTAGCGCGCCTAGGGTCGCTGCAATGAGCAACTCAACCAATGTAAACCCTTGAAACCTCAACACAATGCAACGCCTGAAAGGGGAGTATTTGAACAAGCCCTCACTCTGCCCAATACACTTATTGTCACTTTGCCCGTTAGTGACGCGTGAGCAATTTGCAGTGTTGTGTTGCCACCAAAAAAAACCGTCCCCAGTGGCGAAAAGGTCACATACTTTTTGTTTTCCTTTTTGTTCACAATAGTGGCGTTAAGTGCATTGGATTGTATCGACCACACTTTGTCATCAACAGCGCATTTATGAAGTGTTTGGCAGTCGCAGTTTTTGTCCACACTCACCGCAACACAGCTGCTTTTATTCATTTGTAAATGCAGGTGCACAGATGCTTTTCGTGAGATAGCAGCAGTGCGTGCCGTGGTAGCAAGCTCTGTAATAGCCCCCAGTGCGCGCCTAAATTCAATTTCTTGTTTCCACTTGACAAAAGAAGGGAGTGAAAGCGCACTGATAAAGCTCACCAAGGTAACGACGAGCATGACTTCTAGCAAGCTATAACCCTTATATCTTAACTTTCTGAAAAGAAGAGATGTTGTGTCGCGTAAAACCATACGTTAGTTCGGTTAATCTTAAGTAGGTAAATTGATAGCGTTACTGTATCGGTGAATACTCGTAAAGGAAGCTGTACTATGGAAGGGAATTGGCAGAGAAAGGCATTTGTAGCCAAAAATGAAGGGGTTACGCTAGTCGAATTACTTTGCGCTATCGCAGTAGTAGGCATTATTGCCGTCGCACTACACAGTCAGGTTTATGGGTCATCGCAAAAGGTAAATGAGATAAAAGCAAAGGCATACATTTTTGAAATTCAGGCCTTGCAAGCACGCCATTGGCTCCTCACGGGATTATACTTGCCATTATCATCACTGCCTTCTGTACCAATTGACGAGGTTACAGTGTCAGAAAACAAAGTGAGTAAAAATACCTATGAAATTACGTTTAGCATGGGGTTTTACACCAACGGTGATAAGTGTAAAACCCTTGTATTGACGCCGCAGGGCGTAACGCCTAGGTCATGTATGTAAGAATGCGCTAGAAAAGGAGTTAGCTACAACTTAGCTCAGTGCCGCTTAAGTCTTCTTTAACGCCATTACCATCACTATCTACCGCAACAGAAATACGTCCATAAAGGGATAGTAACAAGGCCGAAGCATAAGCATTATCGTTCGTTTTTGGACACATTGTTATCGTGGCTGCGGTATCAATACCCCCTTGTTCGTCAAATACTATGGCTCCACTGATACCGTATATCGCGTTTGCAGAATTTAGCGGGTCACTGCTTACTATTAGTTCTTCGGTATTATCACGAGTGCCATTGCCATTGGCATCGATAAATACCATTTTTGCATTTTTCCAATCGCTGACACACGCCGTATAGTTTTCGGTAGGGCACATAACGACATTTGTTTGTTCGTCGACAGCAGTAAACCTTGCGCGTTGTGCTACCGCACTTAAACTATTTAAGTCAGCAGTGATTTTGTTTTTGATAAGGATGCTTTGAATGTTGGGTGCCACCGATGTAAGGATAATTGCCAAGATAGCCACAGCGACTAGCATTTCCAATAACGTGAGACCGTGTTGCGATTTCAGCGAATGAAATGATGAGTTACGAGCTACGACATTTTTCATACGGTGTAATTAACTCTTTAACTTAGATTACAAATAATAAATTGTGCGATGGATCAAACACACTAATACATTATAGGTTAAACTAATTCTCAGTCGGTAGGGTATGTAATTATGCCTTAGCGCATATACGACCATACACTTAACGTGCTTATCAAAAACAACAGCATAATAGCACTAACATCTCGGTGTATATTATCGTAAACTCATTAGACAGGACGCCTCAACATTACGTGGAAATTATGATGCAAAAACAAGCAGTTATTGAAGAAATGAAAGTGCTGCCTGAAATTGACGTGGAATTTGAAATTGCTCGTCGAGTCTCATTTATCAAAAAGCAGTTATTAACGTCTGGCCTGAACGCCCTTGTGTTGGGCATTAGCGGCGGTATTGATTCGTGTACGTTAGGGCGACTAGCCCAGTTAGCCGTGGATGAGCTAAATAAAGAAAATCATGAAAATTATCAGTTTATTGCAGTGCGTCTGCCATACGATACTCAGGCTGATGAAGACGACGCGCAACAGTCTATTGATTTCATAAAACCTACACACGCTGTTACGGTTAATGTACAGCCAGGTGCAGATGCTATTCACGTCTCTACAACCGAGGCACTTGCACAAACTAACTTACTGCCAGAAAGTGACGCCAAAAAAGACTTTGTCAAAGGCAATGTTAAGGCGCGTACCCGCATGGTAATTCAGTATGAGATAGCGGGCATGGTTGATGGACTCGTGCTAGGTACTGACCACTCTGCTGAAAATATTACAGGCTTTTACACTAAATATGGTGATGGCGCGTGTGATTTAGCTCCTCTGTTCGGGTTAAGTAAGCGCCAAGTACGTGCAATAGCGGCACATTTAGGTGCACCACATAATGTGATTACAAAAGCGCCTACGGCCGATCTAGAGAGTTTAGCGCCGCAGAAGGCTGACGAGCAGGCGTTAGGTATGACCTATGACCAAATAGACGACTTCCTTGAAGGAAAAGCGGTTTCTGCAGAAGTAGAAGAGAAATTGCTCTATATTTATGAGCGTACACAACATAAACGTGTGCCAATTCCAACAATTTACGATGAGTTGTAGTCATGAAGAAAATTGAAGCTATCATTAAACCGTTCAAAATGGACGACGTTAGGGAAGCGCTAGCTGAAGTCGGTATAGCAGGGATGACTGTGTCAGAGGTGAAAGGCTTTGGTCGTCAAAAAGGCCATACTGAGCTATATCGCGGCGCTGAGTACCAGGTCGACTTCCTACCGAAGATTAAAATTGAATTAGTGCTGGATGATGAGCGAGTAGAGCAGGCCGTTGAGGCCATTCAATCATCCGCAAAAACCGGCAAAATCGGCGACGGAAAGATTTTTGTCTACAACGTAGAGATGGCCGTGCGAATTCGCACTGGTGAACAAAACGAAGACGCTATTTAATTTTATCGTAAGAAAAAACAAAGGGGAGCAGACAGTAGTGTGCTCCCCTTTTCTTATTGTGCGTTATTAGTGGTCGTGGCCACAGCCGCCAGCGCCATGTGCGTGGCCATGCTCAAGCTCTTCAGCAGTGGCTTCTCGTACATCAATGACTTTCACATCAAAGGTAAGCGGAATACCTGCTAGCGGGTGGTTTCCATCAACAACCACTTCGTCATCGGTGGTCTCGATAATGATCACAGATTGCTCACCCTGTGGTGTCGTTGCTCTGAACGACATGCCAACTTCTACGTCCATACCTTCGAACATTGAGCGAGGAACGGTTTGAACCAGTTCATCAGCGCGCTCTCCGTATGCTTTTTCAGGTGTAACAGCAATATTGAAGCTATCATCTTTCGACTTGCCAATTAATGCATCTTCTAATCCCTCAATAAGAAAGCGGCGTCCTAGCAGCACTACCAGCGGAGACTTCCCTTCTGATGAGTCAAGTGTTGTACCATCTTCGGTAGAAACGGTGTAGTGCAGCGTTACAACGCTGTCAGAGGTAATTGTCATAACAAATCCTAGTTAGGCCCTAAACTAAAATAGGGCAGTAAAAAATGTAATACAGTACTTTTGAGTTGGTGTACTGTTAACGGCGTTTCTTCACAATATTGCTCGCTTGTTGCTCAATATTGTACGGCAATGCATTAGGGTAGCAGGTCACAGCAGTATTATCAGCCAATCTGTGTAAATCCGAAGGAGTTGTGTCGTTATTGAGTACTGCAAGCAGCCATGTCTCTTGTCCGAGAGTCACACTATTAATAACTTTCCCCGCTATACGCCAATTCTCTCCAAGTTGCTTTTCTAACGATGCACCAGGAGCAATATCAACGGTGCTATCTAAGGTAAGACTAAACGCTGCGCGTTTATTTTTACCCAGGAAACGGGTGCGTGCTACAACCTCTTGACCCATGTAACAGCCTTTATCAAAATCGATGCCCTCTAGGGCATGCACGTTCATCATCTGAGGTATGTATTCAGCAATAGACGCTTCATCTATTGTGGCATGCACGTTTTTTATCTGAAGTGCACTAAACACGCTATGGGGAAAACAGGTGATATCAAGTGACTCAAGTTGCTCGCGAAGTGCACTAGCAACGTCGTTTTTTACAATCGCTATAACACCGTTTTCTTGAAGGCCACTATTATAAAGAATACCGCTTTCAGCAGAATAGCTTGTTAAATTCTTTTGAGAACTCGGTATTGAAGTAAGTGCTGCAAAGTCTGCGTGGGGGAAGTGTGTTTTGAGCAATGCTTCAGCAACGTTTGAAGAGACAAAAAATGACTCATACGACGGTGTCGCATCAATTATGTCGACCTTAGAGAACACCCCATATTTGTTTAACTGAGCCAACGAATGGGCGCCTGATGATGTATTTGTGATCATCAACAGTTGCTGGCCATGGCGTGCTACTACACCTAGTGACCAGGTTTTACCTTTATTGTCACAGTGGGCATAGTGACGAGCAATGCCGTCGCTTAGTGCCGTGATATTAACCGTTAACTGACCATGCAGGTAGCTGTCAGCTTGCTCACCTTCCAGTGAAATAATCATATTGTCACTTAGCTGTACGGCAAATTGTTCAGGTAGTGAATGTAAAGCGGTGAGTTGCGTCATAACGGGTTCTCATAAATAACGAATGATGTGGTAAACGTATGGCAAAAATCAGGATATTCAAGTCCCAGCTGGCGCCAAAAGTTAGGACTTTGGTTACTATGCAAAGTATACCTATTCCAATTCATGTTGGGCACAACCAACAAAGCGAATCGAAAAGGCGTTATCAGACCAAAAGAGCAGTGATCCACACACCGCTTGCGTGGTATTATCCTATGTGAATTCAAAACGATAATTAAGACACTATGTTTGAACCAAAAAGACTAGCACGATTAAAATGGGCTTGCCGAAGAGGTATGCTCGAATTAGATGTACTTTTACTTCCTTTTGTTGAAGAAGCGTTTGATGATTTAAGTTATGAAGATCAAGTGACGTTTGAGCGCTTACTCACTAGCGATGATCCAGATTTGTTTGCGTGGATAATGGGTCACCAGAAGTGTGACGATCCAGAGTTAGCGGCAATGGTCGCAACCATAGTTAACCGTGTCAAAGTATAGGATTGAAATTAGATATTCTCCTTACCGATATGTAGCCACTGCGCTATCTGTAATATGCTGTGTTGCATTGGCAGTGGTAAGTGCTTCACCGGCAACATGGTCATGGGTATCACCTTTTGGGCTCATAGCGTTTTGGGCTGGTTTTTTTGTTGTCGGTGGTGCAGTGGTATTTATGCTAGACAAGGCCACTATTTTTAGATGGTTCGGCATATTTAGTAACAAAGTTGTTATTCCCGGATATACGCTTTCACTTTCAAGCAATGGTATTATTAGCGTGACCAACGAGTCTGCGCGTACAAAAGACAGAGTACAGCTTTTCAACACTTTATCACGCTTACAAATCAATACAGATAATATCCCTATGCAAATTCATTCTTCTTCTCAAATGTTTGTGTGGGGACTGTGCATTGAAGTGGCGAGCGTAAAATATCGTTGGTTCGACCGGAGTCATACTCATTTTGCTTGGGTGTTAAAAAATGAATGTTCCGAAGCGGATTATCGCCGATTAGCAAGAGCAATAATTTTCGCGAAAAAGGAACGCCTTCAAGGAATTAAATAGATGTTTCGTGAGTATACTAAAGCGTTGTTTAAGCGCGTAGATACAAGGCAGTTGATGCAATTCAAGCCACCTACATTGCCACAGCGTATCTACACCAAAACGCTACACATCGATAACGTTCACTATGGTAACTTTTGCAACGAAGTTGACTGGCCCGCCGGCGATCAACTACATCCGTTGTATTTGCAAATGTTGTCGCTTCCACTTCAAATGCAGTGTCTGCTTGATAAGCAAAGTCCTTTTCCTTTACTGGGACTTATTCATGCAGCTAATTGTATATCCGTCGTTAACGAGTGTGACATTAGTGAAGCGTTTGAGTGTCGTGTGCGCTTTAATGACGTGCGGCCCCATCAGCGAGGGTGGGAAGTTGATGTCATGCTAGAAGCATGGCAACACGGACAATTGGTATATCGCGCCATTAGTAGCTATTTGGTTAAAGTGAAAGCTGTTCACGTCGCACCTCGTGCAGTACACAACGAATCGCATGAAGAATGTGACACTCAGCAAAAAGCGCTGATTAGTGAAATTACAGTACCATCCAATACTGGGCGACGCTATGCAAAGCTGTCTGGCGACTTTAACCCGATACACATTACAGCCATTTCGGCCAAAGCTTTTGGTTTCAAGAAGCCTATTGCTCATGGCATGTGGACACTTGCAAGGGCGGTATCTGCGTTTGTTTCACATCATAGTGGTTCAAACTTACTGCATTTAAAAGACGTGGAGTGCCGCTTCAAGAAGCCCGTTTTCTTACCAAGTGACATACATATTCATCAACACTGCGTAACGGATAACAGTGCTCTTGTGGATGTGACTAATTTTGACGAGACACTGACTCACGTAGAAATAAAGCTTAGCTTTTAATTTACGTTTGTAGTTGATGCGATTAAAAAAGGTGAGTATTAACTCACCTTTTTTACATTATATTAATTACTCTGTACCTTCACCGTCACGGAAGCTTGCTTCAGTGATAAGTGAACCCACATCAGCACTGGATAACTGCTTTTTCGGTGTCAGAATAGTGGGTTTCGGGTCGTCGAGTTGTTCGGGGTGGTCCAAGTTAAAATGTAGGCCACGGCTCTCTTTTCTTTCCATTGCACAGCGTACAATGAGTTCTGCAACGGTAACCAGATTTCTCAGTTCCAACAGATTGTTGCTGACTCGAAAATGGGCGTAGTACTCTGCAATTTCTTGCTCTAACAACTTTATTCTGCGCATAGCGCGCTCTAGTCGTTTGTCTGTTCGCACTATGCCAACATAATCCCACATAAATAAGCGCAGTTCGTGCCAATTATGCTGAATAATAACTTCTTCATCAGAATTGGAAACCTGACTTTCATCCCACGGCGCAATGGCTTCTTCGAAGTCTGCGCTTGGTAACTTACTAATGATATGTTCAGCGGCGGCGGTTGCAAAAACAACACATTCCAGCAAGGAATTTGATGCCATACGATTGGCGCCATGAAGGCCTGTATAGGCAACCTCTCCGACAGCGTAAACATTATCAAGATCCGTTTTTGCGTTAAAATCAGTAATGACGCCACCACAGCTGTAGTGTGCTGCAGGTACCACAGGAATAGGCTCGCGGGTTATATCTATGCCAAGTGAACGGCACTTTCGATAAATATTAGGAAAGTGTTTAACAATGAAGTCAGCCGGCTTGTGACTGATGTCAAGATACATACAGTCTGCGCCTAAACGCTTCATTTCATAATCAATCGCGCGAGCCACGACATCACGCGGTGCCAAATCGCCGCGTTCATCAAACTTGTGCATAAAGCGTGTGCCGTCAGCATGGCACAAATTAGCCCCTTCACCACGCAGCGCTTCTGTAATTAGAAAGTTTCGAGCCTGCGGGTGGAATAAGCAAGTGGGGTGGAACTGGTTGAACTCCATATTGGCTACTCTGCAGCCAGCCCGCCAAGCCATTGCAATGCCATCGCCGCTTGAAACGTCGGGGTTAGACGTATACTGATAAACTTTGCTGCCCCCACCGGTTGCAAGCGCTATAAACGGTGCTCGTATTACTTCCACATGTTCTTGTTGTCTATTCCAAACGTAAGCCCCAACACAGTGGTTCTTTTTGGATTTTGAAGGAATGAGGTCAATAGCATTGTAGCGTTCGAATATATGAATATTCGGATGTGTTGATACCGCGTCGTTTAACGTGATTTGTAGCGCTTCTCCTGTAGCGTCAGCGGCATGAAGAATGCGACGGTGGCTATGTCCACCTTCTCTCGTTAAATGAAAGCGTTCCTCTCCATTTTCACTTTTTTCCGTATCAAAGGGCACGCCGTAGCTAATAAGCCACTCTAGTGATGCTTTTGCGCGCTCAGCGGTAAAGCGCACGGCGGGCTCATCACATAAACCACCACCGGCTTTAAGTGTATCTTTAACGTGTGCATCAATGGAGTCTTGTTCATCAAATACTGCCGCTATGCCACCTTGTGCATAACGCGTTGAACCTTCGTTTCTATCGCTTTTGCTTAAAACGATGACCTGACAATGGTCAGCAAGCTTCAACGCAAGGCTAAGTCCAGCTGCGCCACTTCCAATTATCAATACATCGCAACGGTGTTCTATTGCATTTGATGTGGAAGTTAGTGAAGACGATACAGATTTCATGTATTTTTATATCAATTCAAACGAGCAAAGGTTCGGCAAGTCTAAAGGATGAGTGACAAAACACAATAAGTGTTAGGTGTAGATACACGCATTTTTTAAAATTTTTAATGCTTAGACAGAACTTTTAATAAAAGAACGCGTCTACATCCATGCTTATGAGAGCTAGGGTGTGGTAGAAGTAGGGAGTAACGGCTCGAATGAGCGAGCAGATAACCGACCAACAATTGGTCGAAAAAGTACAGCGTGGCGATAAAAATGCGTTCAATTTGTTGGTAACTCGCTATCAACACAAAGTTATGCATTTGGTTTCTCGATATGTAAAAAACACAGGCGATGTGGCGGATGTAACACAAGAGGCGTTTATTAAAGCCTATCGTGCACTGCCTAACTTTCGTGGCGATAGTGCTTTTTATACGTGGTTGTATCGCATTGCGGTAAACAGTGCGAAGAACTACCTTGTATCACAAGGGCGTAAGCCGCCTGCAAGCGATGTGGATGCAGATGAAGCAGATTACTACGAAGGCAGCGATGCACTTAAAGAGCAATCTACGCCGGAGAGAAGCCTTTTATCCGAAGAAATAGAAGAAACGCTTTTTAAAGTGGTAGAAAAACTGCCCGATGATCTGCGTATGGCAATTACACTTCGAGAAATAGAAGGGCTTAGCTACGAAGAAATAGCGAGCGTGATGTCGTGCCCTGTAGGGACGGTTCGTTCTCGTATTTTCAGAGCGCGAGAGGCCATTGATAAAGTAATTCAGCCGCTGTTAGAAAATTAATCGAAATAAATTAAAAAAAAGATGAACTTTCTTTTTTCGTCGATGACTAACAGCTGTGTTAGGGTAGTTAACGATCAAATTGGTCTGGATATGAATATATGACGCAACAGCAAGAAAAATTGTCCGCATTCATGGATGGTGAGATAGAAGGCAATGAAATTATCGATGCGATAAAGCACGATGAAGCGCTTCAGGCCAAATGGCAACGTTACCATGTTATTCGCGGTGCAATGAGAAAAGAAGCGAGTGTCGCCCCACAATTAGATATTACGGCAAGTGTTGCAGCTGCATTAGAGAATGAACCCGCAATTGTGGCACCTAAACCGTCTCGCTGGCGCTCAATTCCAGTGCTCGGTAGTGTGGTTCCATTTGCTAAGCAATCGAGTCAATTCGCTGTAGCAGCCTCTGTTGCCGTTGCCGTTATTTTAGGTGTACAGCAATTTAACCAACCTGCGCCAAGCGAACCTTTTGAAACGTTTTCGACAAGACCTCAAGGTGGTTTATCTCCTGTGAGTCTTGAGCAAACTCGCGCACTTCCTCGTAACGATATGAACGAAATGCTAGAGACAAAACGCAAAATCAACGCGCTGATAGCCGATCACGAGCAACAAATTAGATTGAAGCAAGCTGAAGAAGCCAGCGACAGTGACAAACAAGACTCGGAGGCTGAGCGCCCAGAGTAGCTGTTTGCAAGCGCTGTTGATTATCGTCAGCGTTGGGCGGTTAGCGTCACGCATCTACATTTAAGTGTAATTGTGTCATAATTACATGTGAGCAGTTTATTTTTAAAGTGCAAACCAGCATCTACTGCTGGTTTGTCTGTTTCTGAGGCAAGGAAAATGCGCCGTACTTCTCTTTTCTTTTCAATTGTCATTCTAGGTCTTTCTATATCGCATGCTGCCGCCCAGACGAGTGCAGAGCCTGAAGCGGGTAAAGAGCCCTCAGCTCATGCACAGCCCTCAGCTGATGCACAGCCCTCAGCTGATGCACAGTCTTCAACGTCAACAGAGCCTTCAGATAATGAGCCGGCCTTGGCGCAAGAAATGCCTTCACAACGAGAGAATGCAACTACCTCTTCGAATCCAATCAGTACTGTGCAATGGCTGTCTCAGCTGCAGCGCGTTATTTCGTCTGCTAATTTTCAAGTGACCTTTGTACAGACCATCGCTGGGAAAGAAACTGTTCCGTATCTATGGCGCCATGGCATTTTGGAGGATGGTACCGAAGTTGAGCAGTTAAGTTTGCAAAACGGCCCAGGTCGCGAGCTCATCCGTATCAACGACGTTGTTAGCGTTTTTGAGCCAGACGTTCAACCTTACAGTTTACACTCTAACCATATCAATGGCCCTATACCGAGTGCATTGGTCTATCATCCCGAAGAGCTTCTCGAAGCGTATGAATTTGTACCCGTTGGTCGCGCAAGAGTCGCTGGACGACCTGCTCAACAAATTCGTATTGTTAGTCGAGACAACACGCGTTTTGGTTACCAGCTTTGGTTAGACGAAGAGTCAGGTATGTTGTTGAAACTGAATATGCTCGACTTGCAAGGCGCTTTGCTAGAGCAGATTCAGGTGACTGCCTTTGCTATCAACCCTGAACCGTCTGATTATTTTTCGAGAATAAACCCAAGTTCATTACCGAAACCAATGGCAATGGGCACCAGTCAAACCCGTGAGCACAGTTGGGATATTGGCTATATGCCGGCTGGCATGAGAGAAATAAAGCAAGATACACGGCGATTGGCATTAACAGGTAAAGTGGTAGAATATAAACTATTATCTGACGGTCTTGTGGATGTGTCTGTTTATGTGCAACCAGCAGAAGACGCGTTAGGCGGCGATTTAGCACTGCGCAATGAATTGAGTACTTTTTTGACGCTAACTGATGGTAAGGCGCAAGTGACAATCGTGGGTGAAATTCCATTGCAAACGGCTAAGGCTATTGCAACGTCACTTGGCCCCAAGGCCGTGAATTAAAATTAAGAGAATACAGGCTGTATGATTAAAGAAACTGCTACTGTTGTTGCCGTTGATGGCGATTTAGTTACTGTCGAGGCGGCAATCAAGTCAACCTGTAGTAGTTGTCAGGCACAAAGTGATTGTGGAACGGGGCTCGTCTCTCGTGCATTAGCGCCGAAGACACAGCAACTGACATTGCGCTCTCCTATGCCTGTGAATGTGGGTCAACAAGTCAGTGTAGGGATCCCTGAAGCAGGTGTATTAAGTGCATCGGCATGGCTATACCTGATGCCACTGATAGTGTTTATGGCATCTTTTGTGTTGTCGTCTTTTTCGCTTGCAGCGCTTGGTCTTGAGCAGGAACTTTGGGCTTTGTTGCCAAGTGGTATGGTTACTGTTTTTGCGTATCGGTTTATCGCAAGAAGGCTTCATAAGACTGAAAGTAACAAGTATCAAGCAGTATTGCTTGGGAAAATCAGCGCTTAACTTTTTAGCAAGGTAATGACGTTGAAGCTGCAAAACAAAAATAGGGCCGAAAGATCACCATCTGAGGTAGTTTCAATACCCCTGTAAATCTACACATCGCAAATATCACCAAAATTACATCATGCGAATTCGCTTTTCGCTAAAGAAATGGGTAAAATCCGCTCGCGCTGCGTATAACTCGTAGCTTTATTTTGTTTAATGAATTTTTCTGCAGGTAACTTCCAGCATTATGCAACAGTCGCACATTCGTAATTTCAGTATTATCGCCCACATTGACCACGGTAAGTCTACGCTTTCTGACCGTCTAATTCAGCACTGTGGAGGGCTTTCCGATCGCGAAATGGCTGAGCAGGTTCTCGATTCAATGGACCTAGAAAAAGAGCGCGGTATTACCATTAAAGCGCAAAGCGTTACGTTAAACTATGAAGCACGAGATGGTGAAACCTATCAGTTAAACTTCATCGACACGCCAGGACACGTTGATTTTACTTATGAAGTATCGCGTTCTCTTGCGGCCTGCGAAGGTGCATTGTTGGTTGTTGATGCTGGGCAAGGGGTTGAAGCACAAACCTTGGCGAACTGTTACACAGCCATTGAAATGGATATGGAAGTAGTTCCAATTCTTAATAAAATTGACTTGCCTCAAGCAGAGCCCGATCGCGTTGCCGAAGAAATAGAAGACATTGTTGGTATTGATGCGTTAGACGCAGTGCGTTGCTCTGCGAAAACGGGCATTGGTATTGAAGACGTATTAGAAGTTATTGTTAACAAGATCCCACCCCCTCAAGGTGATCGAGAGGCGCCATTAAAAGCACTTATCATCGACTCTTGGTTCGACAACTATCAAGGTGTTGTGTCTTTGGTGCGTATTGTCGAAGGCCAGTTGACCAAAAAAGACAAAATCCAAATTATGTCGAATGGCCAAACTCACCAGGTCGACAAAATTGGTGTGTTTACGCCAAAACCTCTTGAAACAGGTGTGCTACGAGCAGGTGAAGTAGGCTTCATTATTGCGGGTATCAAAGATATCCAAGGAGCGCCGGTTGGTGACACGATCACCCTTGCAAGGGAGCCAGCAAAAGAAATGCTTCCTGGGTTCAAAAAAGTGAAGCCACAGGTATATGCGGGCATTTTCCCAATAAGTTCTGATGATTACGAAGATTTCCGCGATGCACTCGCTAAACTAAGCTTAAATGATGCGTCTCTTTTCTATGAGCCAGAGAGCTCGGCAGCATTAGGCTTCGGATTCCGTATTGGCTTCCTAGGCATGCTTCATATGGAAATTATTCAAGAGCGTTTAGAGCGCGAATACGATCTCGGACTTATCACGACAGCCCCTACGGTAATTTACGAAGTAGAAACCACCAAGGGCGAGATTCTCACCGTAGATAGCCCAGCTAAGTTACCACCAGTTAACGACATTGCCGAAATTCGCGAGCCTATGGTTGAAGCGAACATTCTTGTTCCTCAAGAGTACTTGGGTAACGTTATTACGCTATGTGTTGAGAAGCGTGGTATGCAAACCAATATGACATATCACGGTAAGCAAGTAGCAGTAACCTATGAGCTGCCAATGGCAGAAGTAGTGCTTGATTTCTTCGATAGATTGAAGTCAACCAGTCGTGGCTTTGCATCACTTGATTATAACTTTAAACGTTTCCAAACCTCAGACATGGTAAGGGTTGATATTCTAATCAATGGTGAACGAGTGGATGCATTAGCTGTAATTACCCACAGAGAAAACTCACAAGGCCGAGGTCGTGAACTCGTAGAGAAACTGCGCGAGCTGATTCCTCGCCAAATGTTTGATATTGCAATTCAGGCAGCTATTGGCAACCATATTGTTGCACGAAGCACAGTTAAACAGTTGCGTAAAAACGTAATTGCAAAATGTTACGGCGGAGACGTTAGCCGTAAGAAAAAGCTACTTCAAAAACAAAAAGAAGGTAAGAAGCGAATGAAGCAGGTGGGTAATGTTGAGTTACCACAAGATGCATTCCTCGCAGTACTCAAGGTAGGTAAATAATGGCGAATTACTTCTCCCTGATTTTGGTTGCGCTCACCTTAGTGACAGGGCTTATCTGGCTAGTGGACAGCCTAGTGTTTGCGCCTAAACGCAAAGCGCGTCTGCAGGCCGCGGCTACCGCAGAGGGTGCGGCGTACGGAGAAGATCCCCAGCTTCCTTATTTAGTAGATACCTCACAGCAAATATTCCCTGTGATTGCGTTTGTGTTGGTACTGCGCTCGTTTCTATACGAGCCGTTCCAGATACCCTCAGGTTCAATGATGCCTACTTTGTTAGTAGGCGATTTTATCTTGGTAGAGAAGTTCGCATACGGTGTTAAAGATCCGGTATTCAGAAGCAAGATGATTGAAACGGGTGTTCCTGAGCGCGGTGATGTGGTTGTTTTTAAATATCCAGAAGACACTTCGATAGATTATATCAAGCGTGTTATCGGGTTACCCGGCGATACAGTGGTGTATCAAAACAAGCAGGTTTACATTAAACCCAAATGTGAAACAGGCAGTAACTGTCCAAAGCTAAAGGCGGTGCCACTTGATTTCCAGGAGCGCGGAGAGTTTGTACAGGATATGGCGCAACTGATGCGTTACACCGAAGATTTGGGCACAGTAGAGCACGATATATTACGTCATCCAGTACGTGAAATATCACCAGTCAATTTCTATACCCAACCTGGTACGCGTAGTAACGAATGGATAGTTCCAGAAGGTCAATATTTTGTGCTAGGTGATAACCGTGATAATAGCCGAGACAGTCGTTTCTGGGGATTTGTACCTGATGAAAACCTAGTGGGCAAAGCAGTCGCTATTTGGATATCATTTGAATTTGAACGACAGCCTTCTGATGCCCTTCCTTCGTGGGTTCCAACCGGAGTTCGATTTGAGCGTGTAGGTGGCATTCATTAATGCAAGGTATTGATAAATATCGTCGTTTGTACAAAGCGATAGGTTACACATTTAACGATGAAGCGCTATTAGAACAAGCGCTAACCCATAGAAGCGCAGCAAAGCAGCACAACGAGCGCTTAGAGTTTTTGGGTGATGCTATACTCGGTATGATAGTAGGGGAGACGCTTTTTAAGCGTTTTCCTACGGTTCCCGAAGGAAAACTCACGCGTATGCGTTCTACCTTGGTTAAAGGGGAAACATTGGCAGAGTTGGCGAAAGAGGCGAGCGTTGGAGAACTGCTCAACCTAGGCCCTGGTGAGCTTAAAAGTGGAGGCCATAGAAGAAGTTCAATTTTGGCCGATGCGGTAGAAGCGATTTTAGGGGCAATATACTTAGATTCAGGTATGGACGAAGTGCGTGGTGTTATCGACCGATTATGGGAGTCGCGCATTGTAAAACTCGACCCTAATGCGCACCCCAAAGATAGTAAAACCCGCCTTCAAGAGTTTTTGCAAGGTCGCAAGCAAGCACTACCTACCTACGAAGTATTGTCGATTTCGGGTAAAGATCATGCGCAGACATTTGAAGTGAGCTGCAAAGTAGAAAGCTTAAGTGACGCTGTAGTTGCGTCAGGTAATAGCCGTCGTAAAGCAGAACAAGAAGCTGCGCGTTTAACCTTGGAGAAGCTAGATGACAACGCATAATGAAACCGAGTCTGGTGCATTGCCTGATGTGCAAACACGTTGTGGTCTAGTGGCTATTGTTGGTCGTCCAAATGTGGGTAAATCAACACTGCTCAACCGACTTCTTGGTCAGAAGGTCAGTATTACCTCGCGCAAACCCCAAACAACGCGGCATCGCATTTTGGGAATTGATACCGACGGTGATTACCAAGCAATCTATGTTGACACGCCCGGACTTCACCAAGACGAAAAACGTGCTATAAACCGCTACATGAACCGCGCAGCATCGAGCTCTTTGGCTGAAGTGGGCCTTGTTCTGTTCGTCGTGGAAGGCGATCGCTTTAATAGCGAAGATGAAATGGTACTGTCGAAGGTGAAGCAGTCAAATCTGCCTTGCTATCTTATTGTCAACAAGATGGACAAAGTAGAGAACAAAGAGGCCTTTATGGTGCACCTTCAAAAGCTGGGTGAAAAGCACGCTTTTGAGCATATTATTCCCGTTAGTGCCAAGCAAGGAAAAATGATCGATGGCATTCGCGATCTTGTGGCTGAATCACTACCAAAAAGTGAATTCTTCTTCCCAGAAGACTATATAACCGACCGCTCAAGTCGATTTATGGCTGCTGAGATTATTCGAGAAAAACTCATGCGTTTCACAGGCGATGAATTGCCTTATTCAACGACAGTTGAAATTGAACAATTTAAGATGGCTGAAAATGGTGTTTATCGCATCAGTGGTCTTATTTTGGTTGAGCGGGAAACACAAAAGCGCATGATCATAGGTAAGGGTGGCAAGCACCTTAAAACTATCGGTGAACAAGCGCGAAAAGATATGGAAAACTTGTTTGATAACAAAGTTTTCTTAGAGTTGTGGGTTAAAGTGAAGCAAGGGTGGGCTGATGACGAACGCGCGCTGCGCTCTCTTGGTTACGGTGACGACAGCAATTTCTAAACGAATATCGCTATACATTAAACCGTAAGTCTGATGCCAAGTGATCTTGGCATCGCTCCTTCTCGTTATCATCTCAAATTATTAATATCGGTATAATGCGGGAGCGTGATATGGCAATATCAGATATGCGCAGGCAGTACTCAAAAGGGTCTTTGAGTGAGTCAGATTTAACTTCTAATCCTTTTCTTTTATTCGATAAGTGGCTTAACGACGCCATCGCCGCAGGCATTCCAGATCCAACCGCGATGACGGTTGCAACGGTAGATGCGACCGGGCAGCCTTCGCAGCGTATTGTTTTACTCAAAGATGTGAGTCAAAAAGGATTCGTCTTCTTTACTAATTTGGGCAGTCGAAAAGCACAAGAGCTCGCGTTAAACCCTAAAGTCTCTTGCCATTTCCCATGGTTTTTTATGGAACGTCAAGTTCGAGTGTGCGGCACGGTGGAAAAGCTGTCAGTGTCTGAGAATGCTAGCTACTTTTTCTCTCGCCCTAAAGACAGTCAACTTGCGGCTTATGCATCTAAACAAAGTAAGCCAATAAGTAGTCGCGAATTATTGCTTACCCAGTTCAAACAGCTAAAAGATAAGTTTGCTAATAAAGAGCTTCCAGTTCCAGACTTCTGGGGAGGCTTCAGAATAGTGCCACATCAAATAGAGTTTTGGCAGGGCGGAGAAGACAGGCTACACGATCGGTTTGAGTATAATAAAGCGGCCGACGACACTTGGACCACTCAGCGCTTGATGCCATAGCGCTAGCCGCGATTAAATGGGCGCTTCATGATAGATAGTCACTGTCACCTTAATCTTGCCCCGCTGGTTGATGACATAGATAACGTTATCAAAGGGGCTGCACTTGCTGGAGTAGAGCGGATCCTTGCTCCTGGCGTGACGGTAGCATCATGGCAGGTGCTTCAGAAGATAAGTGAGCAGTACAGCCATGTTGTTCCCATCGATACCGCAATAGGCCTCCACCCCTATTTTTTGTCACACTCTCAACATGCCGAGCAAGTTGCAGCAGTGGGCCGAGACGACCCTACCTCGTATTTAATAAGTGCGCTGGAGCATGCATGTGAAACTATGCATTCGTCAGTTAAAGCGATAGGTGAAACGGGTTTAGATGGGCATATACAAGTACCAATGCCTCTTCAGCAGAACGTGTTGGATGCGCAACTCACTATTGCCAATGACGTAGCCTTACCCGTTATTTTACATCATCGAAAAAGCCACCATTTGTTGTTTGAAGCCCTTAAGAAAACACAGCCTAAATATGGTGGTGTTGTACATGCATTCTCAGGCAGTATAGATGTCGCTAAGCGTTATATTGACCGTGGGTTGTGCTTGGGTATAGGAGGTACTATTACGTACGAACGCGCCAAGAAAACGAGAGACACAGTCGCCTATCTCGTCAAGCACCACCTAGACTCGTTATTGCTTGAAACCGATTCGCCTGATATGCCGATGCAAGGTCGCCAAGGTCAGCCAAATTTACCTCGTTATATTGGAGATGTAATCGATACACTTACGTCGATTACAGGCGTAAGTGCTATGGTCTTGAAGAAACAAACGACAAAGAATTACCAGCGGGTTTTTCTAGGTGAAAGGGTTTAGGGAAGTGATTAGCCAGTTATGTCCTATACACAGGCCTACCTAATTGCCTCAGCAAAATCTCATTTACTTAAACCGTTTAGACTCGATAGTGTCAATTACCCACGGACGCAGCTTATAGAACCCTCTGGTGACATAAATCCCCAAAAGTAAGGCAAGAAAAACCAAGATACACGCAATCAATGTTAACTGATAACGTAAGGTCAGCGGGCTCTCAAGCACCGCTTGGGTATTCATATGAATGTTTACGTACCCTAAAAGCACACCGTTTTCATTGGTAACGGGTTCGACGTAGGTTAGGGGGGTAAGGCCATCTGTTTGACTCATGGCAACGACGCTGTCGATTTTTGGTAGAGGAGCCAAATATCGTCCCTCTTTATCAAAAACCGAGACCCCTACAATGTGTGGCTCTTGTGTCAATACAGCGATAATTTTCTCGATACGCGCGCGCGTTAAACCTGTTTGAGAAGTGTTAGTTGTGGCGCCATGCGTAACCTCATCATCAACACTTTCGTTATTTAAGTGTGAGGGTTGCAATAGCTTTGCGTATTGTCTAGCGATACTTTCACCAGAGAAGCGTGTTTGCACGGTTAGCCAATCTTGCTGATATTGCTGGAACAACAAAACCAGTGCGACAACAAGTGCTATAACAACACACACTACAAGCGTGTGGAACAACCTCTTTAATGCGGTGTACACCGAGTGGGAGTCGTTGTTAGCTTGCACATACTTTGGTGGATTAGCGTTTGCCAATAGTGCCGCCTTTATTTATTGATAATGCTTAATACTTCTAACACTAGGATAACTCGAAATAATTTAAAAGAGGATATTTTATTAGAAGAGGTAATTGGTTAGCATTAGTTCATCAATCATTTTCGGATATACCCCGTGCAATCTACCATCGACACGCTGTTAAGTGCTCAAACTGATGATGCTCGCCATAATGCTAGTGCGTTAGCCTCCTTTGTTTCAAAGCAACACTCTGAAATCGCATTTTCCCACACTTTAACCATCGCAGGTCAGGCCCTCACAGGCCATTTATTGGCAGGCGCTTTATCGGCTTTAGCACACTGTTTTACGCCAGTAAGTATTGCATTTCATGCGCTGCATCAACAGTTTGGAGATGACGTCGTAGAGGTAAGGGGAAACCTAGATAGTGTTGAGCGTGAAGTCCTTAATAAAACCCTCTCAGGGGTCAGTGCATCATTTAACATTGATGCAGGTGTCCAAGGAGAGCGACCACGTCTTGATACGCCAGGCCTGTTGGTAATGGATATGGATAGCACGGTCATTGCGATAGAGTGTATTGATGAAATTGCAAAGCTGGCTGATGTGGGGGAGCAGGTTGCTGAAGTTACCGCTAAGGCCATGCGTGGAGAAATAGCCTTCAATGATAGCTTGGTGCACCGGGTGGCTTGTCTTGAAAATGTGCCGGTAGCTCACCTCGCGCAAATTCGAGACAGCATTCCCCTTATGCCTGGCATTCAAGTGCTGCTATCAACCCTCAAGCAACATAAATGGAAACTTGCCATTGCGTCAGGAGGCTTTACCTATTTCGCAGATTACCTCAAAGAGAGGCTGGGACTTGATTATGCAATATCTAATACGTTGGAAATCAGTGAAGGCAAGCTAACAGGTAAAGTAGTAGGGGAAATTGTTAATGCAGATGTCAAAGCGCGCACCGTAGAAACGTTGGCACGTGAATGGTCTATTCCATGTAGTCAAACTGTGGCAATGGGAGATGGTGCAAATGATCTTGTTATGATGGCGCAATCAGCACTGGGTGTCGCATGCCATGGAAAACCACTTGTTAATGAAAAGGCTGATGTTGCAATCCGCGTGGGCAGTTTACACAGTATGCTGTACTTCTTAGGCTCTTAAAATGTAATTCCGAAAAAAAGAGCGCTAAATGGCGCTCTTTTTTCGCGGTGAGTTTTCAAATTAGTTAGCTATGCTTAACTAGCAAACAACGATGCGGCGTGTGATGCGCTCTTTAACGTTTTATTAGCCGTAACATCTTCAATACTAAATCCATAGCGTATTAACACCTCGTCGGTCACATCGATAAGGTGGGAACACGCAGCAATACTCCACATCTGCTTTTCTAGGTCACGAGCACGATGCATGGCGTACATAGTGACGTAGTTAATTTCGGTTTGCAGCATCGTCATGTCTGGCTTACCCGTTGTGGTCAGCATTATATGTAAAGCGATAAATTGACCACGCGTCATCGCTTCTTTGATAAATGCTCTGCGCTGTTCGTTATCGTCAAATTTATGCGAATAGCGGGGAATTATCGCCATTCTTGGGTCTTTTTGCGAGACGTCAAATGAGATAAATAACTCTTCTCTTAGCGGCATGTTTTCGAGTTTAACGGCTTTAATACCGCTTTGTACGAAAGGTGACTCCTGCTTTCTATCTCTGAAAAAGAACTCCAAATTGACTTTGTCTTGCTCTGCAAACTGAGTAGTCAGGGTTGTTACGCGTTCATCTTGTTTGCCAATGATACAAGCTTGAGGCGTATAGCGAATGCCTTCTTTATTCATCAGAAATGAAAGTGAGGTCGCATTTCGTGCGTTAATACAACGCAATGCTTGCCCCATACCCGGCACTTCTTCTTCGTCAGACTCAACCTTTAAGCTGCTCTTGTTTTTCTTGATAAGCTCTTCAAAAAATAAGCGTGCACTTTTACCCTCATCGCCGGCAACTGCTTTTAAATGAAGTATGTTCTTTTCGACATTGTGATACACAATGTCGTATTGAAGATGCATAACATCAAAATTTTTGGTGATTTCCTGAAGTCGTGGAAACGCGACTTCCACTCGACCATCAAGTGTACCTTTGTATTCTTTACTTAATTCAATACGAAGACCTAAACCGTGAACAGAGATATCTTCACTTATCCCTTTGTGCACAATATCGTCGGAATTAAAGCGCGCTTCAATTTGTGTTCTTAGTTGATAGCGACTTTCTATCCGCTGTTCTTCGTATTTAAAGCGAACAATTTGAATGTTTGAAGGCGCCCGATTGCGAGGATGACCAAAATTGCGCAGGTGCGTTAAGTTATCGCGATTAAACTTAAATTCGTTATATGTTTCTTGGCCGGTAACAGATGTAACATCGGTAATGTGTGCTAAGTAACGTAAGTTCTTTAGCTTTGACATCAGTCTTGCAGACGGTGGGGTGTTTAACTTTTTAACTTTATTGCCTACCGAATCTGGAATAGATAAGGGTATGTACGCTTGTTCTGGCGTCATTTCGGTCAGTGTAATCTTAAACACGCGCCAACTTACTTTTTTACTGCCAAATCCCAAGAACACCTTTGCAAGAATTTCTTTTTGAAGTAACTCTTCGTAAGACGCTGAATAGAAATAGACCTTATCATTTTGTAGGTGCGTAAAGCTAAATACAAAAATCTCTCTTGCATCTTCAGGCTTATTGACTAAACGCGTTAGCCGCTCTTGCGTTAGCAAAAAATTTAATCGGCAGACATCTTCTTCATCTTGCCAATAATGAATGGTTTCCCTATTCACTTCGTTCATCATTGCATAGCGCGGTACCATGGTAGAGTTAATCACATCAATAAAAACGGGGAGCGTTGGGCTACGAGGTGAAAAGTACTGTTCGCAAATTTTACTTTTTATGGCGTCTAAGGTATTGGTCATATTTACTTTATAGCGGCGTTTGTTGCCGGTAATAAAGTTATCTAGAAACTTATCAAAAGCGGTATTTGGATAATCAGCATCCCGTTGCAGCGCTAGGTAATTGACGTCATTCTTTGTGCTAACTTTTACGAGTTTATAAGCAATACCATTTTTTTTGTCTAACGCAAACTCACTTTCTAGCCCTCTAAAGTAAATAAAGAGTGTTTCGTCTTGGCGAAAAAAGGTGTCTTTAGAAAGTTTGACCTGAAGACCTTTCAGTGAAATGTCGACGCTTAGTCCTCTGACCGATTGCCCTGACTTATCGAAGATTTCTACCGCGACAGCAAAGTTCATCCTTTCGGCGTTACGCTGTTGGTAATCTAATAAGTTAACTGTGGGAACCTTGAATTGTTCTAACACCGCAGACCGCTTCTTTATTTGCGGGCTCTCTTTGTCTGCGCGTTCCTGCGCTAACTCTTTCTCGCGCATTAAACGGAAGTTGTTTTCGGTGTTTTGGACGGCTTCGTATACGCCATAGGTATACCTTCCGAAAACGCGCAATTGCTCTTCAAACTTATCAACCGCTATCTCATCCATGTAGTGAGTGCGGCCTTCATGAACATATTTGTTACACTTGCCGTCAACGTGGCCGCGTAAATCGATGGTGCGCAAGCAAGGCTTTGCCAAGCGCTTTACTTCCATCTTGATAAGAAAGCGTTTTTCTTTGGGAACGTCAGACGCGATCTGAAGCAATACTTGGTTGAACTCAGGTTCATTAACCATAGGCTTTAGCTGGTCTATTATGTCAGCATATTGCTTTAAATCTTGACTCATGAATGCGCAACTTTGTCTTTAAGTATCATTATTTTAGTTGTTATCGGCAATTCAGCCAAACTCATTAATATGAAGCCTTTAGACCTTGTTGTCCCTGAAATCCACGGCTGTCTGTAACAATGTAGCCCAAATATTGGCATGATATGATGTGTAGACAGTTAACGATCCTCTACCGTGTAAAAAGGTCTTGCGGGGTGTACTTATATTGTTGATGTTGGTGATAGAATACTCCTTTTATGTGACGGATAAAATAGCAATATGGCAAAACGTAAAACCGCTTATGTATGTTCCGACTGTGGCGCAGAGTTTCCACGCTGGCAGGGGCAGTGCTCAGAATGTAAAGCATGGAATACAATAAGTGAGTTTGTTGTAGCCAGTGCCAAAGCATCTACGCGTCAATCGACGTCCGGTTATGCTGGGCAAACTGCTGCAAAAATTGAGACTTTGAATGCCATTGACCTTGAGTCATTGCCTCGATTTAGCTCTACGTTTAAAGAACTCGATAGAGTACTTGGTGGTGGTATTGTGCCTGGCGCAGCAATGTTGATAGGCGGCTCGCCGGGAGCAGGGAAAAGTACACTGCTCTTACAAGTCATGTGTCAGATGGCAAAAGTAGAAAAGGCACTTTATGTCACTGGTGAAGAGTCGTTGCAGCAAGTTGCAATGCGCGCAAAGCGTCTGAACCTACCTGATGACAAGTTAATGATGCTTGCTGAAACCAATGTCGAGACCATTTGTGATTTGGCGCTTACCCAAAAGCCTAAGATTATGGTTATTGACTCCATTCAGGTTATGCATGTCTCTGACGTACAGTCGGCACCTGGCAGTGTTTCTCAAGTGAGAGAGAGTGCTGCGTATTTGACGCGTTTTGCAAAGCAAAATCACATTGCCTGCATATAATATGAAAAACCAAACAGGTTACTTTAGTAAAGCATCTATGAAATATGACTTTGCTGAAGAAAAAAGTAACCCACAGTTCAATGCAACAAAACAGCTTAAAAGGTTACTTTTAACTCCCCCAAATTTCATTAATAGTGCTGCTCATTTCTTCCTAAAACAACTTTCAAAGGTTACTTTTTTAACCATCAAGATAAGCTGCTTTACTCGAATCACCAGTTTCCACGGACAAAGTATTTATATCAACTTTACCGCATGGAATAAGTTTTATGACTTCCACTTAGCTGGTTGTTATCAAAATAATACGCTCCACTAAACTCCTGTCGACCATAATGATGACTGGAAGTGAGGGAACCACCTATAACTCCTTTCTCACCCAACAATGTCCAAACTATTTCGAGGCCATTTTCCTTTAACATTGTTAAAAATGGTTCTTTTTTTACAAGTAAATGAGCCTTTGACGCATGTAAAGCTTCGGCCGCAAAACAAACTATAGTTCCGTTTTGATCCTTGAAACTACCTTCCATTTCTCCATTTGTTAAGCCCATCTTTTCAAAGATTAAATTGCTAGGTTTCAGAAAACTCAAAGTTTCTATTTTTGATTTATCGAACTCTTCTTCCCACAAATAATTAACAGAAGTAATACTAACGTCAGCTATCTTTGCTCTGGAATCTTGATCCGATACAGAGGTCCAATCGGAGCCACCGTAATAGTCTGATTTGAAAAACTGAAATGCTTCGGACCAATAGAACTCTCTATTAAATAATTGGTATCTGTCACTGCCTTCAGGCATCCATCTGCCCATGAAATGTTGATTTGAGGCCCAGTCCTTAAAATTTTCAAATTCTTCTACTTTAACGATGTAGCTTCTGATATGACTCCAAACCTCTTTTCTTGGGTGCCCCCAATCTTCATTGCCAATAATTTTGGGTTCTTTCCAAGATGGGTGACTTTCTAATATTAACCATTCATCACCGGTGTTATCTTTAACTTCAATCAAACCATATGGATTAGCTATTGTATTAGGGCTTTTAATCCATTCTTCATAAGAACAATCCCAATCAAATACTTCATCATTAAGCCACCACATGTCTTGATTGCTTACCACCTTGGTTCCTGTTTCTTTGAGTAAGATCGTAGGATCTATATCTCTGACGTAAGGCTCCCATGGGCCTTGATATGGGCTTTCCTTTCTTTCATCACCATAACCCTCAAATCGAATGAAATTATCAGCTAGCTTTGCCATATATTCATAATAAGCAATCCATTGATACTTCTTACCAATTCGCTCTTGAAATGACTCTCGACGACCACGGCCAGATCCTATTTGTCGGTCAAAATCACCATGTTTGTCGGGATCCCAACCTAGCTCTATAACACGATTGAATATAAAGCGTTCTGCTATTCTAAGATCAAAGTGTTTATCCGTATCCAGTAAATTATTATTGTGATCAAGATACGGCTCTATATCTTTCTCAAAGTCATTTAATAAGTCGTCTGGCAAAGACTTCTTAAACAACTGCTTGTTCGCGTTTATTTCATCCTGGTCTTTTCTGCCTATTGCGCTACCAAACCTAATCGTAGTGTCACCAAATGTAATTTCTTCGGCCTTGTCATCATAAATGATTGGGTCAGTGGCTGCATAAAGCTCTTTCTGGGTATCAGATAATTTACTTTGAAATGTTTCAAATATTTGCTTACGGTCGACAGGGATTTCACCAAACTTGCAACCTGACCAATCCGAGTGATTGTGATTTGTTCCAATCGTATATCGAGAGAAGTCACCGCCTCCCATAATCGAGCCCCAAAGTGTCCAATAGGGGTCTCTGTCATACAGGGACTCTAATTCTTCTTTTGAAGGAATTTCATCAGGCCAACTACTATTATATGGAGGTCTAGTATTAACCAGTTCAACATCGTCAAGCACCAGCCCAGAGTGAATAGCAAATTCGATGATTTCTCTTGCATAATCTCTGAGTAAAATATTTGGATACACATATTCAGTACAAAATACTTTGTGATAAACAGTTTCGGCTAAATATTTTAATTCGTGAACATTATCAGTTCGTAATGAACAGCCTAACGCAACTGCAAATATTCTTTCCCAAACATAAGGGTCATTCACCCCATCAAACTTATCGATTACTTTTGTTAAAACAGGGATTCTATTTTCTAGTAAACTCACTAAAGCTTTGGTGGAACAATCGCGAAGTTCTCTATTACTCGAAGTTAAAAACCAACATAAACTAGTTGCCACCAACTCGATTGACTCGTCTGAAATGTAGCTTTTGTCTGTTCTAGCCCACGCCCAATCTATTAGGTGTCTGAATGTAGAATCTTCACTATATTTATATTTGAGCTGTGTAGTCCAAAATGCATCTCGATTGGCTAAGGTGTGTTGCATTAACCAATTATGCAAAAAATTAGCATTGAAGGTGTGATTAACTAACCCTGAAATAGAGATAATTGCTTCTAGAAAATGATCAAAGCTATTGTTAAACCCAAACACTTGCTCGTTGATAAAAGGTTTTATTTTTTCGAAATCAATGGCATTGATGTCTCGCCAAACCAAACTTTCAATAAATGCTTCTAGTAAGTTATGATTCTCACTAAACTCAGGCAATAATTCATATAGCTCTTTCCCAAATCTTTCTGGTAGTTGAATGGATAGTGCCTCTACTATCCCCGAGTGTCTGTAAAAGTCATATTCATCTTTAAAATAACTTTTCAGGCGACCATCAGTTTTAAATTCATTTTCGATATTTTCAATATCGTCTAATAAGAACTTGACTGTTAAATGATCATCAAACCTTTCAAAAGCCACATATACCACTTCCTCGGTAGAGTTATCATCATGTCTAACTATGCCTTTAGTCAGCAATCCTTCATCAATTAAGGCGCTAAGAAAAGTTTTATCAGTAACATAATCATTAACAACAGATTGAACCGCCGTATGAGCATCTTTAAGTGAAATATTACTACTACCAATACTCAATTTAACTTTTACTATTTCGTTGAGGGCGTCTCTTACAAGGGGGAAGCTGGGGTCGAACGCGTATTTTCTGGGTGATGCTAATGACTTATTTACTCCTTCCACTAAAAAATTCAGAATATTTGAAATACCATTAAATCCAACAGGCACTCTAGTTAAGCCATTTTTCTTAACCCCCTCACACAACAATTTAAGAAATAGAGGGTTTTTAAACTCTGGGTTAAGATTTGGTGACGAAGGTCTTTCTATATTGTAATAGTCATAAAATAAATTAACTGCCTCCAGCTCGACATTTTGAAATCCAATATGCTCATGAACTTCAAAATTATTGCGTTCCAAGTTCTCATCTGAAATTGTCACACTTTTATATGTTGTTCTGAGTGATAGGACTAGACCTAGCCATTCAAACTCCTTGATTTCATCCACAAAACTGTTGATGTTATCATTCCAGAATTTGTTGCCATTTCCTTCATTTATAGCATCAATAAATATTAAGACTCTATTCCCTGCTTTTTGACCCAATAAATTCAGTTTTTCTAGGAACTCACGAGAAGTAATTTTAAGCTGCAACCTCTTAAAGATTTGTGACCAAGGCGATTCATCTAAAGTAAGCTGTTGACCTAGAATAAATAGCGAAGGGTGACCAGAGGCAATTCGAGTTTTAATAACGTCAGCAAGTAAATGAGATTTACCTATTCCGGCTTTTCCTTCGAGAAGTAAGAAGGGGTTGTTAGCTAATTTGACTGTTATTGAGTTAATAAATGCAAGTAAATTGTTGCACGCATAATCAAGCTCCCGCAGATCTCTCAAAGTAGATGAATACTTATCGCTGTAGTGATTAGTTTCACCTTCTTTTTTGCCCTTTTCCCGTAACTCCCATAGTACTGATTCCGACTCATTAATGGCTTCATGGCATCTGGAAACATTATCTATAAACTCATTCGTTGGAATTTCACTTAATTTAGGAATGTCCATTTCTTGATAGAGGTTAGAAATGTTGTTTAACGACTCAGCTATTGCGGATAATTGAGTTGCAATTTCATCACATTGGCGAAGTTTATTTCCTTTTATAAGAAAACTATCGATATGTGAATAAAACATATTAGAAAATGCTTGGG
>NZ_JAJALG010000015.1:0-90825 GCF_020515205.1 Alteromonas sp. McT4-15 | reverse complement strand
CGAGTGCCCACACAGATTGTCTTGTCTAAATTTTTAAAGAACAAAGTGCAGAATCATCGCAGATGACTTCTGCGCAAGGAGGACCAACATTACTCTCAGTTGATTCGTTTCCTTGCATCGCAGCTTGATGTTACTCTTGACTGCGAAGCACCTCTCTCGAAGTGGAAGCGCATTTTACATCGTTTATTTTTGATGTCAACCTTGTTTTTAAACTTTTTATTTGTTTGAAAACTTGGTTTCGCACTTAGCTCTATGAACACTTCTTTTTGCTTGAAGCCCCCTCAGAACGTGGAGCGCATTATAGATACCTACTGGAAAAGATCAACAGCTAATTTGTCTTTTTTTGCATTTTAACCCGATTTTAGTGTTAACCGCTCATTTCTCCATCATTTCATGTGATCAAATGCACCTTTAGACTAGTTTTTTCACAATTTATTGTTCAATTTGTTACAAATGAGTAAACTATGACCAGCCTCCAACCCATAATAAACAATAGAAAGGTAGGTATATGAAAGTAGGCTTTATTCAATGCGCTGTTATTAGCGCTATTTTTGCAATTGCAGGTTATTTGTTATTTTCTTCAGCTAGTTTAAATGTACACGTTCCATTGACCGTGTCCGCCGCTTTGCTCATTAGCGGTATCGTCACACCATGGCTAGCATCTCTTATTCAAAGCACATCTTCCTCAGATGCCAGAGATAACACTCAAGAAGGTTCCATTGAAACACTCTACGTAGGTAATTTACCTTACCGTGCAAACGAGAGTGCAGTTAAGGAATACTTTAGCAGTTATATAGAAGTACAGTCTGTCCGCCTAATGAAGGATCGCAAAACAGGTAAGCGTAAAGGCTATGGTTTTATTGAAGTGATCACTGACGATCTAAATAGCGTCATTGATAAAACTAACGATTCCATCTTTCAAGAACGTACGCTAAAAGTACGCCCAGCGAAAGATAAGGTCGAACACGCTTAAGGTATGTTCATGTTGATATAAACAAAAGCCCGGACTCGTTCCGGGCTTTTTTATATTTACAAACTCTTCCTAATTATGATTTAGCAGTTGTCTCTGTGCTTTGCGGAAGTCCTTGCAACAAAGTTTGGTTAAAGGTATGAAATCTATTTATTGCCGATACCAAGTCAGGCACCTGAACGTCTTCCATTTTACTAATTAGTCCCGCAATTAAGGTATTGTAATCTTCATTGCTAGATAACGTACTTTCTACATTGGAAAATGTGCTCATCATTTTATCTAGGTATTGCGAGATTGGACTCACAACATTTCCAAATTGCGATTTGTCACTTTTCTCATCATTATAATGCTGAATATTTTCATACGTCTTTAGGACTTCTGTTTGTGTTGTCCTGTTCAGTTGAAGCGCGTAACCAACCAGTTCCTTATCATCAAAGCCCAAACTGAGTGCTTCTTCAAACGCTTTGTCTATGTCTCCACTATAAAACGTATCTGCAAGATCCTGAACTTGCCCAACGAGATCCGCAACTGATTGAAGTTCTTCCTCATCCAATTCACCTTTGAGCGAAAAACTAATACCGCTTCTTTCGTAATATTGGTAAGAAGTGGTTTGCTCAGCTGTAAACGATTGCGAATCACTACTTGTTTGTGCACCGTTTTCATCTGACGCGTTTTGCGTACCAGAATTTTGTGCAGTGAATGACAATTGCTGCGAAGCCTGAAATGACCGCAGACTTTCAAAGCTAAAGGTCACCTCATCGCCATCTTTGGTTCGGATTAGAAGGCTTCCTGACTTTTCATCTGACGCTGATACTGCTTCTAAAGACGTTAATGACACTGCAGTAGCTTCATTGCGACCAAAAATGTCTGTTTCTAGGTCGTCAATGCCCGTATCAATCAAGTCACGGCTTTTTGTCATTCCCTGCTGAATTTCGTCATTCATAAACCCCGCAAGATCTTTTTCTGCCATAGCAAAGCCACGACTCACACCTTCTCTCGCTTGGCTAAATAATCCGGTGAGATTTTCATCACTAGCCCCACCATTCGCCGCACCTCGAATCACTCCCCCCACAAACTTTAGAACGTTCCTCGCCACTTTTTCAAAATCGAACAAACTGGTCGACTTTTCTTCAATCGCTTTGTCCTTCGTTTCCTGTGGTTTTTGGCCGTCAATCTCAAGTGTTTGGTTAAGACTGCTACTGACAACACGTAGTCCAATACTTGTCTGACTGCTTGATACCGACACCGACGCTGCTTGTTGCTTTGAAAACTCAGCAGCTTGTTGCAACCCATCTTGTTGCAATTGTTTTTTCAGCGCCTCATTCGGGTGAACTGATGCCTTTTGCTCAGCCTTTTGGTCTCCCATAAAGGCTTTAATTTGACCCACGTTCATAATTTGATCCTCACTATCCTCTTTCTTATTATCGGCACTGAATCAGGATTGTTTAATTTTAATACACCTTTTTTATCCCTGCTTGTATAAAAGTGCTTATAAAGCCATTTAGCATTGCACATATTTTGTGAGGGACTACAATTCGCGACCTTGCAAAACAAAACAACGGTGTTAACCACGAAATCGTGATGGAGAGAGTAATATGACCGCACCAGATCTGAAAAACTATCAAGCTCAGCTTGACGAAAAAGTTACCCGCCTAGGTGACTTACTTTCTCCGTTTAATGCACCAAAGTTAGAGGTTTTTAGTTCCCAGCCTACGCATTACCGTATGCGTGCTGAATTTAGGGTTTGGCATGAGGGTGACGACCTATATCACATCATGTTCAACCAAGAGACAAAGGAAAAATACCGTGTCGACGCTTTTCCACCAGCATGCGAGACCATTAATCGCGCAATGACCGCGTTGCTGGAGCACGTAAGACCATCAGAAGTCTTAAGGAAAAAGCTTTTTCAGATAGATTACCTTTCTGCGCTTTCAGGAGAATTGGTAATTAGCCTCTTATATCACCGTCAACTCGACGACGAATGGGAACAGCAGGCAAGAGTATTAAAGCAAACACTTGAAACAGAGTTTAAAAAAGTAAACATCATTGGCCGAGCTCGTAAACAGAAACTCGTTATAGGTGATGACTTCGTTATTGAGCGATTACCAATTAAAGACAGAACATTCATTTTCAAACATATTGAAAATAGCTTTACCCAACCAAATGCTTCGGTAAATTGCAGCATGATTGAATGGGCTCTTGACTGTGTTACCCCCCTTACCGGTGATCTACTCGAAATGTATTGTGGCGCAGGAAACTTCTCACTTCCTTTGGCGCTTCATTTCGACAATGTGGTTGGAACTGAAATAGCGAAGCCGTCAGTTCAAGCTGCACAGTTCAACATAGAACAAAACAAACTGAATAACGTAAAAATTGTTAGATTAGCCGCGGAAGAATTTACACAAGCCATGAAGGGCGAACGTACGTTTAGTCGGTTAGAAGGAATTGAACTGAAGGATTACAACTTTACAACGGTTCTTGTCGACCCTCCGCGCGCAGGCCTTGATGTAGAATCACTAAAAATGATTCAGGATTACGACAACATTGTATATATCTCATGTAATCCCGAGACGCTTGCACAGAATCTTGAATTACTTTGCGAAACTCACGAAATAAGTGCAGCGGCGTTATTCGACCAATTCCCGTTTACACATCACGTCGAAGCTGGTGTGCTGTTGTCCCGAAAATAGAGCACGGCTTCTATGTAAAAGAGTATACGAAAGAGGCCCAAAACGGCCTCTTTTGCATGAGGGTGTTAGTTTTTGCGCTTTAGTTTTTGCGGTAAAGATCAACACTCTCTCGTTATTTCTTACCTACAGTTGTCGTTGCGCCCACCTGCACAAACCTCAGTTGAGCTTTAACTTTTTCACCAATTTCACCACGTAATTTATCGTCAGCTTCCAGTGCTTCAGCCCCCGCACTGAAAACAAGTCTCACCATCGCATCAGCTTGCAGTTGCGCACATGCATATTCCACACTTTGTTGCTCAATAATATAGTCGGTGAGCTCATCAATAAAATGCTGTATTTCTCGAAAAACCGCTAGGCGATACGCCGAGGACGTTCCTGTGTGCTCACGCAATAATAAACGAAATACATTTTTATTAGCTGCGATAAACTCCATGAAAGTTTCTACTGAGGTATGAATAACACCGCCGCCAGATGCAATGCGTCGCCTGGCCTGCCGCATCAATTGTCGAAGTGCTAAACCAGCTTCGTCGACCAATGTAAGCCCCAATTCATCCATATCTTTGAAGTGTCGATAGAAAGACGTAGGAGCAATACCTGCTTCACGAGCAACTTCTCTTAAGCTAATTGCCGAAAGACTTCGGTTTTCATCAAGCAAAGAGAAAGCGGCGTGGATGATATTTTGGCGGGTTTTTAATTTCTGTTCTTGTCGGCTCACAGTTACACCATATTAAGAGGCCCTAGCATAAGACTTTGTAGTCTATCGTAAGAGTATGCGTCAAAGAAACAAAGAAGGTGAATTCTCGCTTAAGCAAATGTTGACGGTATGAAGGCGTGACGAAGTTAATATTTTGTTAAGAACTGAAAATAGAGTGTGATACGGTAGTTGAATAGAGTCTGCTGTCAAATAACCAAGGGGCGTATTGTGCCTAGTTTATTGTGAAAAAGGTCATTCAACCCTACTTACTAAGAGCGATATCAAGTGACGTATTGCGAGATGGACGGCGCAAATTTCACCGCTTACTACGCCGTCTTACAAATCGTAAGGCATGCATTAATGTTTATCTGAAAGTGGATGATCCCTATTCATACCTTTTAGTGCAGGCGCTCCCCAGTATAGAAAAGCGCTTTAATGTCGAGTTTAGTGCTAACGTCATTTATTCATTGCAAGAAGACATGTTTCCCGAACCAGAATTATGGGCAAAACACGCATTAGTTGATGCAAATTATGTGGCTTCTCTTTATCACTTCAAATTTTTACCACACCCCAACAAGTCACCATCGGCGATTGATGTAGCGCATTACGACGCCTACGCAATACATTTACAAGATAGAATTGACCGAGGAGACAGTTGGCAAGCGTTACTTCGTATATTTGAAGATTACTGGCAATCACGCAATGCCAACGAGCCATATCGTCAGATGAAACAATCAAAGAACGCTGATGCCCTCAAAATAAAGCTCAAAGAAAATAGTAATTCCCTATCACAGCAAGGGCACTACCTACCTGCGACCCTCTATTTTGAGGGGGAGTGGTATTGGGGTGTAGATCGCCTTTGCCATTTGGAAGAGCGTTTGTTACACGAGAATCTAGGAAAACTACCTACTATCCACGTTGTTTTCGACCGCAGTTATTTGAATATTCAAAGCTCAATAATACATAACGCCGCACTACCCTCTGTAAAAGTGGAAAACGTCCCCCCTATTGAACTGTTTTGGTCAGCACGCAGTCCTTATTCCTATATCGCACTTTACAAGGCCATATACCTTGCCAACGCGTATGGTGTACCACTTAACGTAAAGCCTGTCCTACCTATGATGATGAGGGGACTAGATGTCCCTAAAAAGAAAGCCCTTTATATATTCTTAGATACCACACGAGAAGCTCGAAAATTGGGCATTGAATACGGTTTTGTCGCAGATCCCTTAGGCTCTGGCGTTGAGCGTTGTTACTCCCTTTTGCGTTTTGCTCGCGAACAAGGACGCTACCTTGAATTCCTTTTGGCATTTGCTCATGGCGTTAATGCCAAAGGCATTAGGGCAGACACAAATGAGGGAATGAAACGTATTGTTGAACAAGCGGGATTAAATTGGACCGAAGCAAAATGTCACTTAAGCGACAGTCAGTGGAAAGAGGAAGTGGTATCAAATCAACAAGAAATGTACGCCTTTGGTAATTGGGGTGTACCGATTTTTCGCTATAAAAACACGATGGTGTGGGGTCAGGACAGAATGTTTGTCATTGAGAGAGAATTACGAGACACAATGAGAACATCGCCGGTCTCAATTCATCAACTAGATTAAGAACTGTCAAAATGAATAGCACAAAGTATATTGCATCCAATTTATCCATTGAGCAGTGGCAGCAAACTGGACAAACGTTTCCTTACTGCGAAATGAATATTTTTTATCAAGACAGTAAATACAGTGAATTGGGTGTAAAAAAGATTCATCCCAATAATTTGCAGGTTGCTCCAACAGTAGTTTTAATACATGGATTCCCTACCGCTAGCTGGGACTGGCACAAAATATGGCCTTCACTGTGTCAGCACTTTAGAGTGATTACACTTGATATGCTTGGATTTGGCTTTTCTGAAAAACCAATCGAGTATGACTATTCAATTCACAACCAAGCGAATGTTTTCGAAGCACTGTTAAAGCACCTTAATATAACGCAATGTCATATCATCGCCCATGACTACGGTGATTCTGTTGCGCAAGAGTTACTTTATCGACACGCCCACATTCATCACAATGATGAAGGACTTACTATACAAAGCGCGACACTCCTCAACGGCGGACTCTTTCCTGAAACTCATCGACCTAAATTTATTCAAACTTTGCTGAATTCTCCTCTGGGCTTCTATGTTGCTAAGTTGATCAGCAAAAAAAGCGTTGATAGCAATATGCGATCTGTCTTCGGAAACGATACTCAACCAAGTATTCAGGAACTAGAGGAAATGTGGCAGCTTATTAATTTCAACCAAGGAAAGCAGGTTTTCCATAAACTCATCGGATATATGACACAACGCAAATATTATAGAGAGCGGTGGTTAGAGGCGTTAACACACGCCGTTTGTCCAATACACATTATCAACGGTAGTGCGGATCCCATATCAGGAGAGCACATGGTAGAGCGGTATGAGACATTAGTCTCAAGCAAAAATATTGTTCGCCTCGCAAATGTTGGGCATTACCCTCAAATGGAAGCACCTGAAGCCGTTAGCGAAACAATCATCTCTTTTATAAACAAGCAATAAGCGATTTTCACTTCAAATGTCGACGCGAATTTGCCGGCATAATCTATAATTAAACTTTACACATGTAAGCAGAACTTATCTTGGTTTTGCTTGCCTGAACTTCCGTAAAACGATAAATTAGCGAACAGTTGTAAGCCAAGTTGTATAAAATGAAAAAACCTCCTCTTATTTTGACTAACGTGCTGGTATTTTTGATATCTGGCGCGATTGCATTTATTGGTGTTCCACTTTGGGTGGCATATCAAGGTATTGATTGGGCCGAAATTGGCGCTGCTATATTCCTATTTTACTTTACAGGTATGTCTATCACTGCTGGCTACCATCGCTTGTGGTCACACAAAACTTATGATGCCAATGTTGTGGTACGCGTCATACTCGCAATCGGCGGTGCCATGGCACTGCAAAATAGTATTTTGCACTGGTCGTCAGATCACCGCATTCACCATCGTCACGTTGATGACAATGACAAAGATCCCTACTCAGCCAAAAAGGGGTTATGGTTCGCTCACATAGGGTGGATGCTGCGTGAATATCAAGCGAAACGCTATGATGATTACAGCAACTGCAAAGACCTACAAAAAGACAAGGTCGTAATGTGGCAACACAATCATTATCTCCCTATCGTTCTGGCGGCTAATTTCGGTATTACTGGATTGCTAGGATATCTAAATGGTGATGTGCTTGGCATGATTTTAATTGCAGGTGTTCTTCGTTTGGTATTGGTTCATCATGTCACCTTCTTTATCAATTCACTTGCCCATTTTTGGGGTAGTCAACCTTATACCGACAAGAACACCGCAAGAGATAATGGTGTTCTAGCATTCTTTACCTTTGGTGAAGGCTACCATAACTATCACCATATCTTTGAGTATGACTATCGCAACGGGATTCGTTGGTATCAGTTTGATCCAACCAAGTGGTTGATTAAAGGCCTTTCTTATTTTGGGTTAACTCGTAATCTTCGCAAGGTACCTGAAGAACGTATCGAAAAAGCATTGGCCGCTATGCAACTTCAGCGTGCTAGCGAGCAAGTCTCTGTATTACCAAATGCTGAAGAGTTGATGCATACCATTCAGCAAGAATACGACTTACTTATGCAGCGTATGAGCGACTACTACTCAACAAAGAAACGGGTAATGCGTATTAAGCAAAAAACGTTGAAGCGCAGTATTGAGGGATTAGAGCTAGCTTATAAGTACAAGGAACTAAAGCACGCGTTTGCAGTTCAAAAAGAAAAATGGTTACAACTGCAAACCTTGTCTTTGCAAATGGCATAAGCCAATGTAGTCAACAGTGCACGTAAAAAAACCACACCAGCCTTTGGCTCGTGTGGTTTTTTATTATCTACGACTAGAGTCGGTTGGAATTACTGTGGTAGTCAGGTAATACTATGATAAGAGCGTGCTAAGTTTTGCTTGGTACACGCTTATCTAAAATAAAAAACAACGAGTTGGGAAAAACATGGCAACGAAGCAAAAAACAAAAGCACCGTCATACCATTATGATGCAATTGTAATCGGAACAGGCCCTGGCGGTGAAGGTGTGGCAATGCAGCTCGCTAAAGCGGGAAAGAAAGTTGCAATTGTAGAGCGCTATGACGCTGTAGGAGGAGGCTGTACTCATTGGGGTACAATACCCTCTAAAGCGCTGCGCCATTCCGTTAGTCGCTTAATTGAATACAATACGTCGCCGCTTTTTGCTGACAACCATTTAAGTAAGAGTCTTACGTTTTCCGACATTATGCGCCATGCCAGTGGTGTTGTTAAAAGCCAAACTCGACTGCGCTCCTCATTCTATGATCGCAATCGCGTAACCTTGTTTCACGGAGAAGCAAGCTTTGTTGATGCCCATACGTTAGAAATCACCCGAAAAGACGGTTCGAAAGATACTGTCACTGCGGAGCAAATTGCCATTGCTACGGGCTCTCGCCCTTATTGCCCGAAGGATATCGACTTCAATCACCCGCGTATTTATAACTCAGACACTATTTTGTCGTTAAATCACGATCCTAAGTCCATCATTATTTACGGTGCAGGGGTTATCGGCTCTGAGTACGCCAGTATATTTAGAGGACTTGGCGTAAAAGTTGATTTGGTGAATATGCGCGATCGTTTACTGTCGTTTCTAGATACCGAAATTTCAGATGCGTTGAGTTATCACCTGTGGAATAACGGCGTGCTTATTCGCCATAACGAAACCTATTCATCGGTGGAAGCAACTGACGATTCAGTGATCCTTAACCTAGCGTCGGGTAAGCGAATGCGTGCAGATTGTTTGTTGTTTGCAAACGGTCGAACGGGTAATACCGATACGCTTAAACTTGAAAACGTAGGACTTAAGGCAGACAGCAGAGGGCAATTAAGCGTTAATGAGAACTACCAAACTGAGGTCGATAATATCTATGCCGTGGGCGATGTAATTGGCTACCCTAGCTTGGCATCAGCTGCCTATAATCAAGGTCGTTTTGCCGCCGAAGCGATGCTCGACAAGAAAACCCATGCCGCACTGGTCGCAGATATTCCTTCGGGTATCTACACCATTCCTGAAATAAGCTCTGTTGGTAAAACAGAACAAGAACTCACGGCTGCAAAAGTGCCTTATGAAGTGGGCCGCGCCCAGTTTAAACACTTAGCCCGTGCACAAATTGCCTCTACTCAAACAGGTAGTCTTAAAATTTTGTTTCATAGAGAGACCAAAGAGATCCTTGGGATCCACTGTTTTGGCGAGCGTGCATCGGAGATCGTACATATCGGTCAGGCAATTATGCAGCAAAAAGGCGAAGGCAACACGATTGACTACTTCGTCAATACCACATTTAACTACCCAACGATGGCTGAGGCTTATCGTGTTGCAGCTATTAATGGCTTAAATAGAATTTTTTAACAGGCACAAAAAAGCCGGCATCAAGCGCCGGCTTTTGAGCTAACTATATTATTAGTTACGGTTCGCAGCTAACGCATTCAACGCGTCTTTATGAGCCACGATATCAATGTGCATTTTTTCTTGATCGAATGTCATTGTTGCAATGGCGTAGTCGCCTTGACTCTCGCTAGCAACTTCAATCATTTTTGCTTGTGCATCACGGAAACGAATGTTGTTACCGATTTGGTCGGCCATACATTGGTTATTCATTTCGAATGTTTTCGCATCCATGCAATCGAAAAGCTGGTTACTGCCAGATTCCGCATGCGCAATACCAAATGCAGCTGATAATGCTAATCCAAGTACTACTTTACGCATGTCTCTTCTCCTGTGTTACAGTACATTACTGTTAAATGTAAATATACTGTATATACGTGAGATAGTCAATTCAGATCATAGTAATGTTACAGAAGTATGACAGTGTGAAATATTTGACGAGATTTGGAAAAAAATTGTCTGAATTCGGAAACTTAGTAGAAAATATCAAGGCTTGCACTCTATGTAGTGACACACTACCCTATGCGCCGCGTCCAATTTTTTCTCTACATAATAAGTCTAAGATCCTTATTATTGGTCAAGCACCAGGCTTAAAAGCCCATAAAAATGAAAAGCCATTCGACGACTTAAGCGGTGAGCGTCTACGCCATTGGATGGGGATCAGTGCTGAATTATTTTACCAACCTGAGAATGTCGCTATTCTACCAATGGGGCTCTGCTTTCCGGGCTTAATTGACGGCGCTGATGCACCGCCAATCAAACGTTGTGCGCCTACTTGGCACCCTTCTATTCTCACACACTTAAAACCAGTACTTACACTTTACGTCGGCCGTTATGCGCAACAATATTACGTCAAAGAGTACAAAACACTAACAGAAGCGGTAAAACACAATAAGTCCAACGAATATGTACTTCCTCATCCATCGGGACGAAACAACCGATGGCTAGATAAGAACCCGTGGTTTGAAAATAATGTCGTTCCTCGGCTGCAACAGCGCGTAGCCGAGGCATTACGCCGTTAATCTTGCTCTTTCAATAATTCTAGCAGATCGTCAAAGGGCATTGGTTTAGCATATAGATACCCTTGTGCTTCATCGCATCCCAATTTAATCATGTAACTTGCTTGCTCGCGTTTTTCAACGCCTTCTGCAATAGTTAACAATCCCAATTTGTTGCCCAATGTCACGATTGTTTCAGCAAGAACTGCACTTGCACCGGGCTTGATGTCCTTAACAAACGAACGATCGACTTTTAAACGATCCAGTGGTAATTGTTGTAGGTAACTCATGGATGAGAAGCCTGTGCCAAAATCATCAATCGCGATTTTCACACCAAATTCTTTTAATGCTCTAAGTGCATCAATCACAATTTGTGGTTCGTCCATTACCACACTTTCAGTGATCTCCAGTTCTAACAAGCTTGGATCGCAATTAGCGGTAGACAAAGCATGCTTAACTTTATCGACAAATAAACGATCTCTGAATTGTGGAATAGAAATATTCACTGCAACACGCAAATGACCATAATCTAGCTCTCGTAGTTGCTGTAGCCTGCGGCAGGATTCTTCTAATACCCACTCACCTATATCAACAATCAAGCCAGAGTATTCAGCCAAAGGAACAAATACTGCGGGTGAAATATAGCCGCCGTCACCGTCAGGCCAGCGCAATAACCCCTCCATTCCCACTACTTTTTCACTCAGTAAATCTACTTGAGGTTGAAACCACAGTTCGAGCTTGCGTGCAGCAAAATCGTTACGCAAACGCCTAATCATATCTAGTCGCCACGTAGTTTGATCTTCAATATCCTTCGCGTAATACTCAAAATTATCGGTTAAGTTCTTCTTAGCACGATTAAGCGCGATATTAGTTCGCTTGAGAATTTCTATACCGATATTACGCTTGTTATCGAGCTTGCATAAACCCAGCGTTACATTAACAGGTAACGTGTGATCCCCAACTTGAAATGAAGATTCAAATATCTCATTGATTGAATCAGGCGAAACTGAGGTTGCTGGCCCTATAAGACCAAAGACATCGGCACCAATTCGCCCTTTTTTAACGTCATCACCAAACGCGGTTTGAAAACGGTCGCTTATTGCGCGTAACAGATCGTTCCCGACCTCCTGACCTAGTCCATCGTTAATATCAGAAAAGTGATTTACATCGACAAGCGCCACGCAGCAATCTTCGCATGCAAAGATATGGGGTTTATCGAGCATATTAATAAATTCATTTCGGTTAGGTAAACGCGTTAGCCAATCTCTAAATGCTGCATTTCTCAATTCATGGAATAGATTTACGTTTTCGTAGCCAACGGAAATGCTTGATAAAAACACTTCTAATAAATCGCGGTCAAGGTCACTGATTTCGTGTGTTTGGCGAACGTAGACTGCGGCTTCAAAGCCTGCCCGGCTAATAAATAAAACCGAGAACCCAGCCTCAAAAATGTGTTTTTTGAGGCGTAAGCAGCGTGACACGTTATCTGCAATTTCGTCTTTCTGTAGCTCTTCAATAGGCTTGTTAATGTACTTTGCATACTCACCGGCAGCGCCAAGCACATAAACATCTTCATCTTCACGGTCAATCAATGAGCCCGCTCTGGCACAAAGTAAGCCTTCTGAATCCAGTCCTATAAGCGAACTTATTTGTGTAACGACACCTTCACAAAACGCTTTAACCGAATGCTCTTCAAACAAATTAGCTGACGACGTAATGATTTTTTCTAAACCGGCGCGATTTTGACTTATGGTAATGATTTGCTGATAAGAACGCAGAGAGGCAATAATTGTGGTAAGTAACTTGGCTCTTGTGAGCTCTGTTTTCGTCTTATAGTCATTAATGTCGTAAACTTTGATGACTTGCTCTTCCGGCGCATAACCGGGCTGGCCAGTACGTAAAATTATGCGAGGCTCAAATAGCTTTATATCTTCGCGAATGTACTTGACCACTTCAAAACCGGCATCATCGGTTTCCATCACTACATCAAGTAAGATAATGGCAATACTATTACCATATTCGTGCAGTAATTCCTTGGCTTGTTTACCTGAATAGGCATGGATGAAATTAAGCTTGCGATCATTGACCACCAGATCAGACAAAGCAAGGCGGGTGACGGTATGAATTTCTTCATCATCATCAACAATAAGGATGTTCCAGTCTTTGCCTAGAAGTACTTGTTCGTCAGTTGAACCATCATCGTCTAAGAAGATGAGTTCGTCATTATCGTAATCCATTGCCGACATTACCACTTATTTCCTCAACATATACAATACTAGAATGCGCTACTCATTGTATAAAGGCAACGATTACATTGATAATTGGGTTACGCAATGCAATAGTGCTCCCCTAGTGCCGTTAGATTTATCAATAAACACATTTATATGAAGATTACGCCACAGCATTTTTCCCAACAGGTAAATAAGACACCAACACCTGAGGAAAAAGCTAAACCAAACACTACAGACAACATACCCACAGAGCGAAGCACCGTCAATGCCAAGGTAGACGTTAGCCGCCAACGAATGCTGTCGTGGTTCGCGCGCGTTGGTATTAGCCCTTCGATGTTGTCGCCCGATCCGAAAAAGCAAAGACATGCTATCGAACGCAGAAAGCAAATCCTTGAAACACAAAAGGCCACTAACCTTCAAGCTGTCCTAAATATAGCACTAAATGTAACAATCAACGAACAAACTACAGAGAATCTCGACCCAGATTGGTTTTTTGCTTTTAGCACTATGGCTGAAGAGATTTACAGCCCGCCTATGCAGGAATTATGGGGAAAAATTTTTGCTGTAGAAGTAGCACGTCCCGGTAGCTTTTCGTTGCGCACCTTACAGCTTTTGAAGACCCTCACCCATCGCGATGCGAAGATTTTCAGTAAAGCGGTAAGCGTGGCAAGTAAAAGAAATAATGATCCCGTGCCGCGAATTTTAGTGGGGTTTCACAGAAGAAAAGGGCTTTTTTCCTTTTTGAAACGCCCCGTGCCTGAACATGTGAACTTAGCATCGATTGGACTGAGCTACCCTGACTTGTTGTCATTACAAGAAATGAAACTCATTTATGCGAGTGAAATTGAGAGTGGCGAGTATACAGAAGGCCAGAAAGTCTCTCTGCGTTTTGTCAATGACACCATTGATCTCACGTGTCAGACATCGGGTGTCGCGTTGGTGTATTATAAATTTACACCTGTGGGGAGCGAGTTATATACCCTTGTAGGAAAGTCGCCCGATGAACCGTATTTAGCGGCCCTAAAAACAGTTCTGGGCGAAGTATTCAGTATTGCCTAGGTTGTTAAACCTTAAATTCCGTCACCAAATTCGTGAAGTCCACATTCACGTTTCAAGCCGAAGAAACGGGTATCTTGCTCACTCATACCTTCTTGCAGTGATTGCGTTGTGTGCCAATCACCGATAGAAACATATCCTTGCTCCCATAATGGGTGGTACTCAAGGTTGTTCTCTTTTAAGTAGTAGTGAAGATCTTTATTGCTCCAATCAATAATAGGATACAACTTAAACTGCTTTCCTACCTTTTGAAGCACAGGAAGTTTTCCTCGCGTGTCTGACTGACTGCGACGTAAGCCCGCAAACCAGGTTCCTGCCTTAAGCTCAGACAATGCGCGTTGCATCGGCTCGACTTTGTTCAGTTTGTTGTACTGTTCGATACCGTCTATACCCTTTTCCCACAAACGGCCGAATCGCGCTTCTTGCCACGCTGAAGACATATCTGCTCGATAAACATGTAAGTTAAGATTCAGTTTTTGAACCAACTCATCAATAAATTTGTACGTTTCAGGGAATAGGTAGCCAGTATCGGTAAGCACAACCGGAATATCCGGTTGTGCTTGCGTCAGCATATGCAGCATCACTGCTGACTGCGCGCCAAAGCTCGATGAGACAATGTGCGTGTCCGGCAAGTTTTCCAGCGCCCAAGCAACTCGCTCTTGCGCCGTCATAGTTTCCAACGTTTCATTGATATCGGCTAACGCTTCTTTGCTGATATCAAGTGACAATGGTTGCTGCGATGTAGCTGTATTATGCGTCATAGAAATCCCGTGCGGAGTCTACTACTGGTTTAACGATACCAGCGCGAATGACAAAATCACCAAAGGCTTCACCATCATTACGCTCTTTCGCCCATTGGCCTAAAAGCGTATCAAGTTCTGCCATGATTTCTTGCTCACTAATATTTTCACGGTACATACGTGGAATACGTGTACCTTCCCTGTTACCACCTAAATGAAGGTTGTATTTACCTGGACCTTTACCCACTAAGCCTACTTCTGACAACATGGCGCGACCGCAGCCGTTTGGACAACCGGTTACACGAAAGATCACGCTGTCTTGCTCTAAACCGTGTTTCGCCAATAACCCCTCAAGTTCGGTTACCGCATCAGGCAAGTAACGCTCTGCTTCTGCCATAGCTAGCGGACATGTAGGTAATGCTACGCATGCCATTGAGTCAAGGCGCTGATTAGAAATCTCTGGCGCAATCAAACCGTGCTGTCTTGCTAAAGACTCGATAGTGTCTTTATCTTCAGGTGCTACGCCTGCAATAATCAGGTTCTGGTTTGCCGTCAAACGGAAGTCGCCTTTGTGGATTTTGGCAATCTCTGCGCAACCTGTTTTCAAGGTCTTATTTGGGTAATCCAAAATACGACCATTTTCGATAAAGACAGTAAGATGATATTTGCCGTCGATACCTTCTACCCAACCAATGCGATCACCGCGCCCAGTGAATTCGTAAGGACGACTTTCTTGGAACGTTACACCAGCGCGCTTTTCAACTTCGGCTTTAAAGTTGTCCACACCAACACGTTCAAGTGTGTACTTTGTCTTTGCGTTTTTACGATTGACACGATTACCCCAATCGCGCTGGGTGGTAACAACCGCCGCTGCAACATCTAGGGTGTTTTCTAGTCCAATGAAACCGAAGTCGCTGGCTTTACGCGGATACGTGCTCTTGTCACCGTGTGTCATCGCAAGACCGCCACCCACAAGGACATTGAAGCCCACTAGCTTGCCGTTCTCGGCAATGGCTACAAAGTTCAAATCGTTAGCATGTACGTCTACGTCGTTTTGCGGCGGAATAACCACGGTAGTTTTAAACTTACGTGGCAAATAGTTATCACCTAAAATGGGCTCAACAGGCTTTTCGGTGGTCTCCACTTTTTCGCCGTCTAGCCAAATTTCAGCATAGGCGCGGGTTTTAGGAAGCAAATGCTCACTAATCTTTTTAGCCCACTCAAATGCTTCAACGTGAAGTGCAGACTCAACAGGGTTCGAAGTACATAGCACGTTTCGGTTAACGTCACCTGCTGTGGCAATTGAATCGATACCAACTTTATTTAACATTTGGTGCATCGACTTAATTTTTGGCTTCAACACACCGTGAAACTGAAATGTTTGGCGCGTTGTTAAACGAATACTGCCATAAATAGAGTGATCTGCTGCAAATTTATCGATTGCTAACCATTGATCAGGCGTGATAACACCGCCAGGCAAACGCGCACGAAGCATGACATTGTGCAATGGCTCTAATTTTTGTTTAGCGCGCTCTGCGCGAATATCGCGGTCGTCCTGCTGGTACATACCGTGGAAACGAATTAGCTGGAAATTATCCGCCGTAAATCCGCCGGTAAGATCATCTTTTAAATCGGCTTCAATAGTACCACGTAAGTTATTACTCTCACGCTTAAGACGTTCGTTGTCAGCCAGTTTGCCTTCAACGATAAATGGTGATTTTTCGTTACTCATTAATAGACATCCTTCTGATAACGTTTCGCTTTACGCAACTCAACAATATAGGCTTTAGCATCAGCTTCAGATTTTCCGCCGTGCTCTTGAACAATAGTAATTAAGGCATTTTCTACATCTTTTGCCATGTGCATTGCATCACCACAAACATAGAAATGTGCACCTTGCTCAAGCCATTCGTATACTTCTTTGCCGTTTTCTAATAAACGATGTTGAACGTATACCTTTTCTTCTTGGTCACGTGAGAATGCCAATGTAATTTTGTCCAGCAGGCCGTCTTTCACATACCCCTGCCACTCTACTTGGTACAAGAAGTCTTGCGTAAAGTGTGGATTTCCAAAGAACAACCAGTTTTTGCCTTCTGCGTCTTGAGCGTCGCGCTCTTGCATGAAGGCTCTAAATGGCGCTATACCTGTGCCTGGACCAACCATAATAACTGGGGTATTTGGATCTGCAGGCAAACGGAAGTTGTCGTTGTTTTCTACAAACACATCCACTTCACCGTTTTCTTCAAGGTATTCGCACAAGAAACCCGATGCACCACCCTGATGGCGATGACCAAAAGCTTCATAATCAACGTGTGCTACAGTTAGGTGGACTTCTTCTTCCACTTCCGCTTGGCTTGATGCAATTGAATACAAACGCGGCGTTAGCGGGCGCAGTGAATCAACTAACTGCTGAGCAGTCAACGAGCCTGGATGGTCGCGCACAATATCAATTATCTGACGTTCAGCCATATAAGTACGAAGCTGCGCTTTGTCTTCCACTAATGCCGCTAGACTTTCAGAGCCTGTAGCAGCTTGGTAAGACTTAATAAAATTAGGGTAACTTAACGTAAGCTCAAGTTTTGAAGTCAGTGCTTCAGACAAAGGCATACTTGATTCAGCCACAACCACTTCGGCGTTGCCGTCTAAAGAAAGTAGACTAATAAGCTCAGATACCAGTGATGGTGCGTTTTTGAACCATACACCAAGTGCATCACCCGGCTGGTACGTTATGCCAGAATTTTCAAGACTAATTTCGATATGGCGTATGTCTTTTACAGAGTCGCGCCCTGTTATCTTCAATGACTCGATGAGAGACGCTTTAAACGGGGCTTTTTTGGTGTACGTCTGCGTAGCAACACCGTGAACAGCTGCGCCGGTTTGCGCTGCAACTGCTGGCGCTGACGCAGCACTAAAATCTTCTTTAAGCGACTCAATAAGTTTGCTTAGCCATGCTTCGGCTTCAGCTTCATAGTCAACGTCACAATCGAGGCGTTCTACAATGGCTTTACCGCCAAGCTTGCCCAAGCGCTCATCAAAGTCTTTACCTGTTTGGCAGAAAAACTCATAGCTGCTATCACCTAAGCCTAAAACAGCATATTTTGTATTAGTGAGCTTAGGCGCTTTTTTGCCCGCTAAAAATTCATGCAATTCAATAGCATCATCAGGCGCATCGCCTTCACCATGCGTACTAACGAAAACAGCAACGTGGGTTTCACCTTTCAAGTTGCGTGGCTTGTAGTCTGCCATGCTAACGAGCTTGCTATTAAACCCTGCTTCTTCTGCTTTTGCTTGGCACTGTGCTGCCACACCTTTTGCATTACCAGTTTGTGAACCATACAAAATGGTCAATGTTGGCGCATCACCTGCAGACGCAGCTTGCGCTTGCATAATTGGTGCTACTGCACCACCTTGCGCTGCCGCCATACCCGCAGCATATCCACTTACCCAAGTAAGTTGATCACGATTTAACCCCGCAATGGCCTGCGTAATTGCATTCCATTGTTGTTCGTTTAATACGGCGCCTGGCGCTGAGTTCGAATTAGAATCTTGTGACATAGTCTTTTAGCCTTTTATCAATGGCGCTAAGGCTAACGACTTTCTTCAAGAAGAGAAAAGAATAAATGAAACTTTTTTATTACGGAAAGTGCTTAAAAGCGATATTGAAATAAAAAAGGCGTGAACTGAAACTCAGTCACGCCTATTCTTCTATACGTAGAAATAGTCTAGAAGTGAAGTTCTAATCCTGCGAAAACGCCGTCAAACTCCATATCTGCATATACATCGTCAAGATCTTCAATGTCTACTGTAACGCTTCGGTAACCGACTTGCAGCGTCATGTCTATCGCAATACTTTCGATAAATGAATACTGCACTGCAGCTTGATAGTCGCTTAACTCGTGATCATCAAATGACAGATAGCTACCTTCAAAGTAGGCAGAAAGCCCAGTGAACGGCAAGCCCAATTGCACCTTCGAGTATGCCATTGGAATAATACCAGAGAACTCCGCAGACCCCGATGTGCTGCTGGACCTGTCTGCAACCGCTAGAGAACCATCGATGTACTTGGCATTTATGCCTAAGTCGAAGCTAACGAGGTCGTTGTCAAACAACTCGTAATACATAATGAAATCGGTTGAATCAATTTCCACATCTGTATTCACTTCACTGTTTGCAGTGTACAACTCACCATCAAAGGTAAAATTGGTGTTCAATACCGTAGAGCCAGAGTTATCCAATGTCGCATGGCTAATTTTAATATTTGGAACAAAAGGCACTGGGTGTTCAAAAGCGATATAAAGCGCAGTATTTGTTTCATCATCAAAATTAAAGTCTGCTGTACTACTGCTATCAGCAAATCCACCAGATGTATCGGTTTGCCACATTTGTGCACCTACATATACACCTGCAATGGTGTCAGCTTGAGATGCCGTTGACACTAATGCGCAACCTAATGCTGCAGCTAATAGACCTTTTTTCATTAATTATCCTTGATTGAGCAGTTCAGAAAGTTCAATTAAAGCGGCATTTGCTCGAGAAATATAGTTTGCCATTACTAACGAGTGATTAGCTAACATACCAAAACCGCTTCCATTTAAAATCATTGGGCTATATACCGTTTGTTGAGTAGCCTCTAGCTCTCTAATAATTTGCTGCAGACTCACCAATGCATTTTTATCTTCTAGCACATCGTAAAACTCAATCTCTACTGCTTTTAAAAAGTGCAGTAGTGCCCATGTAGCGCCGCGCGCTTCATAGAAGTTATCATCTAATTTCCACCAGCTTGTTTTTACAACACGCTGACTGGCTACCGGTGAAGATTGTCTTGCGTTGGCGTCACCAGCAAGGTCGGTATTAATGCGAGCAGATCCTACGCTGGCACTAAGCCTTTGTGAATAGCTACCTAACCGCTTTTCTACTTGTTTAAGCCATTCGCGCAAGTTATCGGCACGTGTATAGAACTGACTGTCAGAATTACGCGTACTAGCAAGCTCGTCGCGATATTGTTTTAACAACGCGATACCTTCGGCGTAACTGGACTCTGAAGAGGGTAACGCCCAGCTTTTGTGGTCCATATTAAATTTGGGATGTGCTTTGGTAAGATAAGGGTTTTCAATTGACTGTGATTGAGAACGGCTGAAGTCTTTGCGCATTGATAATGCCAGGTCACGCACCATTTCAAGCGCACCAAACTCCCAAGCCGGCATGTTATCTAAGAAAAGTCCCGGTGGTGTAACGTCATTAGAAAGATAACCACCCGGTTTGTCGAGCAAGGTTTCTGATACATCAATCATTGTTGTGGTTAATGTGTAGCCAGCAATCTTCGTTGGATTTTCAATTGACGAGTTTTTCTGTAAACGCTCTCTCACGTCATACGTATCGGGTGAAAAACTCCAATACCAACCAATAATCCAGAATACGACCAATATTACCGCAGTGAAAATCGCGATCCATTTTGCGTTAATTGATTGTCTCATATCACACCAACCTTCCTTTTAAATGACATATAGCCGGCGTTCACCAGCTATATGATTTTTTACTCTACCTGAAAAATGCGAAACCTTTATGACGGCTGCGTCTATAACATCATCTTTTACTACGTAAACACAACTTAATTTGGCTTATGTTTTCTATAAAGTATGGTGCATATTGTGACTATTTCGCTGCTTATACTGTGCAGAGTTACGGTTTTTCAGGGCATAAAGCGCAATACCAATAATGATAATGGGCCAAAACGCGCTGACGCCTACAACAAACAGTGCTAGTAAGCCCGCACCCAAACCAAGCACAATAGTTCCTAATACGCTCACTGCCACGACAAAGCCCACCACAACCAGAACCACACCGATAAGTGATAATACTGCTATGTTTTCCCAAGGGTCCAACAATTCATCGGCCATGACGATATGCATTCCTAACCAGCTGTCTACTAAATTGCCTAAGCAGTTTACAAGAACAATGGCGATAACCACTGCGATCAAGAAATTTTTCATTAGCCCATCCTCGGCAGAAGAATAACGGCAGCGATATAGGCAACCAGTGTAATTGGGGTAGCGACGAACAGGCTTACCACTGCCGCAGCTCTTACCCATATCGCGTCTATATCAAAGTAGCGTGCAACTCCTGCACAAACACCCGAGATAACGCCTGAATCTAAATCTCTATACATACGTTTTTGTGTTGGCATTTTCATGATTTTCTCCGCTCTATTCTGTACTTTGCTAAATGCGATTTACACTGGCTGGGGTAAGGTCGCTTAAGCGACCTTATTCTTTTTAAGTTCAGCCAATTCTTTCTCGATTGCCTCATCGGCTTCCATTGCATCAAACTGAGCTTGCAGTGACGTAGCTTCGTTTGTTTTCGTCAAATCGTAAGCATCAACTTGTGCTTCTAGATAATCGATACGTTGCTCGTAATTTTCAAAACGCGTCATCGCATCATCAATCTTGCTTTCATGGTCTGCTTGCTTCACTTTAAGACGGGTCTGCGCTGAATTTTTGCGCTGCACCAGTGTTTTCTGTTTCGCCTTTGCTTCAGCTAGTTTGCTATTAAGACGCGAAGTATCTTGCTGGATTTTCTCAACCGTCTCCGATAAATGTTTTTGCTGCTCTTCAAGTGACGCGAGCTTTGCAACGTACTTTTGTTTTTCGATAAGCGCAGCTTTAGCCAGGGTTTCTTTGTCGCTATTCATGGCAAGCTGGGCTTTATCTTGCCAACCATTAATTTCTTTTGTTGCTGCATCGATGTGGCGCGCTAATGTTTTTTGTTGCGCGATATATCGCGCAGCATCAGTTCGCACTTCTACCAAGGTTTCTTCCATTTCCTGAATAATCAAACGAATGATTTTTTCCGGATCCTCAGCCTTATCTAGCATTGCGTTGATGTTGGCTTGAACAATATCGTTAATACGCGAAAACATACCCATGATTATTTCTCCGTTAAGAATGTTATTTGGTTACCAGCCCTGTACCACTGTCATATTGTGCTTCGCTGGATTTCCTACTGGATTCCCTATTACTATTACAATCAACGTGCCAAAATATTAAACAATTGTTTTATATGCATTTTTTCAAAAAATCACTTTTGCAGAGGTAAATTAAAAACAAGCTAAACCTAATAATTGGTATTTTTAACCACTGACTTTGTGAATTTGACCACTACTGTGAATTAGCGGTCTTTTCACCTAAGCATGAGTAAATAAAGTGCCATTACATCTAAGGACGAGCTGTAACCATCTTTGAAATTTTTCATTTCATCGACTCTGAATTGTCGGAGTGCGCTATACCCACTAGTGTGTTTGCTTTCTAATCAAGGAATGAAAAGGTAATGGCGCATGGAAACAGACAGATAAAATCACTGCACCTGATGGTCATCCCGATGACCGATTTGGTCGTGGCGTTGCATTAACAAGTAGTACGGCAATAATTAGTGCTATGCACAGCGACGTAAGCGCAGTTAATCAAGGCGCGTTGTACATATATGAAAAGCAAAATGGACAATGGCGCTTTAAGTTCAAGACAGTAGCGAGTGATGCATCAGAAAATGATAGGTTCGGCTGGAATGTAGCCTTGTATGATCACATGGCCATTGTAGGTACGCCGCATAAGGATGACAATGGCGCTGAATCAGGAGCAGCTTATATACTAGATGTAAAAAAAGCGCCCTAAGGCGCTTTTGTTACAACAATGATGTTAGTCGGCATCTTCTTCATTTGATGAGCCCGCTGCGTCAGTACTCACTACCAAGTCTGTTACGCTTACGCTACCTGACTTGCCGCTATTTTTGCCGTCTAATTCGAAGTGATAAGACGTATTGGCAACAGTTTGATAAACGTCTGCGCTTATCTCATTTGCAGTAACTGAAACCGCTGTTGTTACCATGTCAGTTAATAATGTTTGAAGCACTGACTCTTGCGCGCTCACTGCGCTGCTCATCATGCTTGCTGAAAGTAAAGTCGCTGCAATTAGTGAAGTTTTCATAGTTTCCCTCGAACGTTAAGTCAGTGCAACAACACGTTGTCGTTGCGATACTTAGTAGTTAGCGAGAGACGTGCCAACATCAAAACAAATCGTTAAGATGTTGTTTTAAAAGAATTTATTAAAAATAAAATTGCCAGCGAGAGAAATGAGCCAATAGTACAAATATTAAACTTTAGTCAAAAGCACTAATACTTTAGTCTTTTTGACCATTGTACTGTGCAACTTCTCTTTGTGCTTTTTCCACTGCATCTAATGCATTCATTAAAAGATCAGGATCGGGAGACTTACCTGTACCGTTTTGACTTAAGTAACGTCGCCAAATTCGTCCACCTGCTTGGCCCTGATAAAGCCCTAGCATGTGACGCGCCACATGCCATGGCTTGAAATACGGATCGTCTTGACGTGCTATGTATTCTTGCATTTTCATAACTAGATCTCGACGAGAGATAACCTCACTCTGATCATCGCCAAAAATAACGTTGTCGACATTTGCTAAAATGTAGGGGTTAGCATAAACCTCACGCCCCATCATCACACCATCCACGTCGAGTAGTTGCGTTTTGGTTTCATCTAGTGTTTTAACACCACCATTGATGCTAATAGAAAGTTCTGGTCTAGCTGCCTTCAGGCGATGTACGCGAGGATAATTTAGTGGTGGAATTTCACGGTTTTCCTTTGGGCTTAACCCCTGTAGCCACGCTTTTCGTGCATGAACAATAAAAGTATCGCATCCGGCATCGGCTACCACATTGATGAAGCGCGAAAAATCCTCGTCTTCGTCCATATCATCAATACCAATACGGCATTTAACGGTAACGGGAATATCGACTTCTTTTTGCATAGCGGCAACGCAATCAGCAACGACTTCAGGTTGCGCCATAAGACACGCCCCGAAGCTGCCGTTTTTTACTCTGTCACTGGGACAACCAACGTTGATATTAACCTCATCATAGCCACGCTCTTGAGACAATACCGCACAGCGTGCCATGTCACTTGGATCGCTACCACCTAGTTGAACAGCGACAGGGTGCTCTTCGTTGTTAAAGCCAAGATAGTCACCCTTGCCATAAATAATGGCGCCAGTTGTAACCATCTCAGTGTAAAGCAAGGTGTGTTTAGTCATAAGGCGCAAGAAATAGCGACAATGGCGATCTGTCCAATCCAGCATTGGAGCGACACTAAATCTGCGGTTAATTGGTTTTTTGCTCATATTATTCTCTAAGCCTTGTGTTTACTGGGTTCAGCTCATGCAACACAAGCAACCTCTCAACTTCAAAATCGTTCATTAAACCATCATTTTGGGACCCCAAATAGGACCCCTAGCGTTGTCGGGACCCTAAATAGGACCCAGAAAATGACGCTAAGTTACATCATATGACGGAGAAAAAAGTGGCGTATTTTACCATAGAAGTCGTTGAGCCTGCCAATAAGAAAAATAAAGTTAGGTATAGCGCAACAGTGCGAGAAAAGACATGCGGTCGCGTTAGCTTTAGCAAACGCAAAACCTTTGACTACAAAGCTGCAGCTACCAAGTGGGCAAAAGAGCTCATTCACTCTTTAGAGAACGGCGAGAAACCTGCAGACCGTGAGCTGCAAGTACTTACGGTATCTGAGCTTATTTTAAAGTACATTGATAAATGTAACCGTTCAAACAAACCGTTAGGACGTTCAGCACAAAGCTCCTTAAAGCAAACAGGCCGATACAATATTGGTAAAGTGAGACTCGTTGATTTACGTTCTCAACACATTATCGATTTTGCACTCGAACGACTTGAATCAAAGCGAAAACCTAAACCACAAACCGTTGCAGGTGACATCTCATTTCTACGCAGTGTGCTAATTCATGCAAAATCCCTATTTGGCTTAGAAATTACAGACCAAGCAATAGTCGAGTCTTACCCAACACTTCGCAGACTTCGTTTGATTGCCAAATCGGATAAACGACACCGCCGTTTGGTAGGTAAAGAATACGACTACATACTAGAAGCACTAAAAGAATACCAAAGTCGCGACAAGACAGAACTCCCTTACGCTGATTTATTTGAAATGTCTGTATTAACTTGTCTTCGAGTATCGGAGTTGTGTCGACTGGAATGGAAGAACTTGATGGAAGACAAAAGCCTAATAAGGGTGACGGATCGAAAACATCCTACACATAAACAAGGTAACGATATGTTGTTGCCATTATTAGGCAAAGGAAGAGCCCTTGAGCTCATTTTAAAGCAGCCACGTACCAGTAAATTTATCTTTCCTTATAACCCCAAAACAGTTGGTACAGGTTTTAGAAGAGTCATTCGAAGCCTTGGTATAGAAGATTTTCAATATCGAGATTTACGTCGTGAAGGTTGTAGTTTACTCATTGAGAAAGGGTTTAGCTTACCGCAAGTTGCTGCAGTGTCTGGGCATAAAGATCTGAAGATCCTGCACGACATCTACGTCACAGTTTTCCCTGAAACTCTTATTCACTTAGAAATGACTAAAAGCACAAATAACTAAAGTGCAAACTGTTTAGGTGATAGATTGGTTCACAGAGCCAATCTGCTTCAAGCAACCAGCTTACGAGTTTTCTAAGAACACATTACCTCAAATTTCACGAATAAGTGAAAACCAAAGGTACTTCTCGAGGACAACAAAAAAATTCAAATAATGGGTAACTTTCCAATCAAATGAGATCTGATGTTTGAGTTGTAAAGTTACGCACGATCCGCGCTACAGTAAAATTAGAGGTCACTATTTTCGTGGTCGAATTCGCATTGTTGAAGTGGGCAAAAAACCATTTAATCATAGTGAGCACTTCGAATTTGAATCAGATGCGAAGGCATGGTGCGACGATGTTAAAAAAGCACTAAAACGCGGTGAGTGTATCCTTCGCTTCTGCACCAGTAAAATTACGCTCGCAGATCTTGTCGCTAAAACTTTAGAAGTACGTGGAGCAGCGTTACGCTCACAAGAAAAAAGCGGTATACGAAGAATACTGAAGCACAGCATCGCTCACGTTCCTCTCTCTAAGCTATGTTCGTCTGACGTGGTTCAATACGCCCGTGAACTCTATGACGGTGGAAAAATTAAACGTCAGACCGTAAATTGGTACATTAACAACTTGAACAATGTACTAGCCCATGCAGAATCAAGCTGCCGAATCAAAGTAACCAACCTAGCTGTCAAGAATGCCTGGAAAACACTATGGTCTGAGAAGCTTATAGATAAATCATCAATCAGAGACAGAGTTATAGATGGCACTACTGAAGATGCTGATATTTTAAAGGCCTGTGTTGAAGCTGAAAAATCACCTAAAACGAATATCCCCTACGCTAAAATATATCGAATTGTAATGGCGCAGTCGTTACGACGCTCAGCTATTATCGGCGGGCTCAAACGAAAACATATCAACTTTAAAGAAAGCCTGATTAAAGTCGAGAAACATCAAAATAAGGCTACCAATAAAGGCGAGCCAGAATGGTGCCCAATGCTACCCGAGACTCGGGAGGTACTCGAGGAAATGGGTTTTCACGAATCAGATGGAATTAACAGCGAGCATGTAATTTTTCCGTTCAACCCAAACTCTGTAACGACAGGATTTACACGCATCTTGAACAAACTAGGCATTAAGGGTGTTCAAGTATTCCGCGATGGCAGACGCACAGCCATTTCAAACCTTGATGACAACGGCTACTCACTTGCCAAGATCAGAACGATCTCAACACATAGTGCCAAGAGTAAAACACTCGAAGAAGTTTACATAAAAAGTGATATCAAACAGGTTGCGCAAGAAGCCAAAGTTAACCTACCTAGTCGCAAACAAAAAGCAGCTCAAGAAGGTGTTCTGAAAAACGATAATCAGCACTTCCACCAGCAAGCGGCAGATATGATGGTAAAAATGTTATCGCGAGATGGTACGTCACCAGATGATATACTAAACGCCGTATTTCAAGTTATGCAGCGTGAACGTGTAAAAAGCGCAAAACCTATTGCTAACAGAGAGTAGTTGAAGGCTGTATCTATAAAATACCGCCTTCCGATAATCGTTGGACATAGCGTGTAATATCAATCAAGTTTTCCATGCTGCCTTCTAGCAATAGCTGCTTAGGTATTCGCCCAGAAAAAAAGTCACTGTGGTTTGGCTTTGCGATAAATCCATAGATCGTTTCATTAGTTGAAAATAATGAAGTCAAACCTATGTGTATATTAATAATATAAGACACCCTATCATGCCTATCTCGATTCAAACGCACATTATCTGGGTTAGCCAAATAGCGACGTAAACTTGATGTAGAAATATCCAATACCGTTGCTATTTCTGATTGAGTGAATCCCCAAAGCTTCATGATGTTATAGCAGCGACTAATAACAACACCATGGAGGTTATCTAGCTCATTGAGCTTTGTTCTTGTATGAACAGGCATCACCTTTCCTTCTTGAATACTCACGATGGGTCAATGTTAGATATGTGTCTATAACTGTCAAAAATACAAATAAGTACTAGGCGTTTGTAGAAAAGGTAGCTTGATATAAAAGCTAACCACCTTGAATTATATATTCTCCACCTTCTTCACCTTGTTCGCGTCTAAACTCTATTTCCGCCCAAAATGCTTGTTTGTCCATTCCATTTAAAGCAAGGAATAACTTTTGATCCCAAAATGCCCAAGACGAACGTCTTATGGTTGCTTGCGGAACCGGTCTAGCTTTCTGCGATACGCCAGCAATTAATTCGGCGTAATCTGAGGGATTAATAGCATCTTCCAACCTGTCGGTAATTGACAAATACCGCCCTTCTACTCTGTTACGAATTTCGTAAACATCATCCCATGTCTTCAGCTTATCGATTAAAGTGACGTCTTGAGTGTTCCACTTTAGCTTCAACTGAGGTTCAGGGTCATTCAGATTTACTATTTCAAACTCTATTGAAGTCGAGGCTTGTTCTGTGTATGGATTGAGTGCATAGCGGTTGGCACCTAATGTAGATTTAAACAAATCTTTTGCTTTCTTTGCGTCTTGGTTGCAAACGCGACAAAGTGGGATCAAATTGTCCGGATGTACTGCATAAATAGGGTATTTTGATTTGCAAAGTTGGTGATCATAGTCTGCCCGCCACTGATTTTCATCTTCAATGTTTGCCCTGAAAGGTGCTAGCTGTTCCATTCCACAAGCTCGACATACTTGTCCGTTTATCACCCTAAAATCGCTAAAATGAGTATTGATGCACTTACCGTTGGATCCAGCTATCACATTGGCTAGATCTTTAGTTGAACAATACAAGTGTGTCATTAGAGTCTTTAGCGCATTGAAGGTATTCGCTGAAAGAAAACTAAGCAAGCCTCTATTAGGTGCAGCAAAGAAAGCTGTTAAATCTTGATGGCCGTTGGCCGCGTAATACAACCTTTGCCGGTTACCCTCAGTCTCCTTTTTTAACTCGGTAAAGAGTTTTTTGAATTTATCTCTAGTTAAGTCACTTTTAACATTTGCAACATTTTCCTTAGCATTGTCCCAGCATGCTTGCCCAACATCACCTGATGTAAGGAGTGAGCGTTTAAAGTTTCCACCAGCAATAGCATGCTCCAAAAAGTGCAGCAGTTCCGCGTTTAACTTTTCAAACACCATAAATTTAGGGCTATTAGGGTCTAGAACAAACAACATATCAACCAAGCTTCCTTAGCAAATAGGCCTTTTCAGGAGAGCTGCCTAAATTCTGTCTAATCCATTCTAGCGCTTGAGCATCACCTTGCTCCAACTGCTTTCGAATCTCATCCACTACTGTTTGGGAAATCAATGAACGCAAACCGAAAAACTGCTTAATTAGTATATCAAAAGAGGCGCCATAAGTTTGCTCACGCGACGGTTTCATATGAACTTTAAATTGCTCATCACGCTCAAAGAAATAAACATTTTCCTGTTTTAAGGATGAAACCATAAAAGGTGAATGAGATGTCATTAGAAGTTTAGTTCTGCTGATGTCTCCCCCTAAACACTGTTTTATGTGTTTGTGGAAGTACGTTCGCCAAGCAGGGTTATAGTGAGTTTCGGGTTCATCAAAAAGAAAAAGCGCCTGCCTCTGATTACTTGGGTCTTGGCTAAATACCTTTAAACACGCTAGTGTTTGGAGTAATTGTGCCTCGCCATCTGATAAGTCATCATAGTTAGCAAACTCGCCTTCGTCATCAGCCAGCTCCATCAACCGGATAGTAAGTGGCAATTTGCTTTTTAATGGCTTCTTAACAGTTCCAAGGAAGTCGTCTCTTCTTAACGCAGTCCTGTCTACACCACGCCAGTTTTTAGCACCAAGTTGTTGTAACTTATATAAACGAGCAAAGAAAATTACAGGGTCGCTGTAGTTCTCTTCTCTGAGGCGTGACAATGTTTCAACATCATTAAAATCAAATAGAATTTTTCCATGAAGGTAGTCCAGTTCATAAAGATCGAACTGGGTATCCGTTGTTTGCTTACCAATTCCTTCAAAGTTATCTCTGCCCGCAATCCTTATCAATACTCTAATATCGCGAATAGACTCCTCTTCCCCAAGGTCTCCCCGTAAATCGTATTCAATAACCAAGCGAGAAGGATGTTTGAATCTCAGTTGATCAAACACTTCTTGTCGGAAAGCGCGATCTAACATGGCTAATGAAGCAACAACTAATCCTGCACTGTCATAATCTAAATATACGAGCTGACTAAGATTAACTGGCCTTTCCCGAAGCGACATAAGGCCATCTTGTTCAAGAGCCTCACCTGTTGGAGCATCAAATATGTGCGGATATCGGGTTAAATATTTTTCATTCACCTCAACCATTTGAGTATCATTCAGCTCACCAGCCAGTTCTTTTCGCCATTTCAGCTTAGTATTCATAACATCAAAGTATTGAACCGCATTCTTTAAAAATGCTCGTTGCAAATTTTCATTCAAACCTGACGAGTAACCAACGATATAATCAGGAAGAGTCAGTTCTTCAATACCTACCTTTTGCCAAGTCTCATTTGCATCAATATAACATTTAACGTCACCATCAGTTTGGATGTTAACTTTAAACTTTGGGTTATGGATCCCTTCAGCAACTGCCATACGACTACCAGCTACCATATTTGCTGAGCCAGCACTGTGATTAGTCGGACGGCTCAATTGATACTCTATAGCCACATCAAAACCTAACGGTTTTCGAACTTTAAACTCACGGCGTTGATAGCGTTCTATAAATGCAAATGATTCAGCAATAAGTTCCAAAAGTTGCGACTTACCACACCCATTTAACCCTATAAATGCGAGCAAAAAACTATTGGATTCAGAGAAGTCGAAAACGCTGTCGTGCAATCCCTTATAACTTCCTGTCAGCTCCACGCTAATTAACTTCATACAACTTCCTTATTTCGCTTTTCTCTTCTTTATAGGTTTTAATTTTTCTCGCTCGGTTTTGATCTTTTCAAGCAAGGCTTCTGCTGAGTTTTCTCCGCTGATGAGCTCAGGGTTTTGCTCGCGCCACTTGGCGGTGAGCTCACCACGAAACGCTTTAGCAAGGATCGATTGAGTGAGTTTATTTACGCGCTCTTGGGCTGCGTTGACTTCGGCTTCGACTTTGTCGGCGTATGCGAATAGCTTTTCGACACGGCGGACGATTTCGGTTTGTTCTTCAATGGTTGGTAATGGGATCGGCAAAGAGTTACAAGCTGTCTTATTCAAATATTTAACTGTAGTCGATGTCGCCTTATCTTCGTAATATTCAACATTTGCTCTCACACAATATGCTAGATATTCAGCTTTGATATGCTTGTTAACTTTGAAGGCATGAAGTTGTTGATTAATTACGGAGCTTTCCTCTAGAACGGCTGAAAGACCAACACGTCCAACGCAGGTCATAATAACATTTCCGGGTTCTATGATTTTTGCTCTGTAAGTAATAACCTCGTCTTCACTTAAACCATTTTCAATCTCCTTGTAATCAATCCAAATAGATTGTTCGTCAAAATTCGGAGTTAACAGCCAATGATAGCCACCTGAAAAAGATTTTGGTTTATCTCTATTCGGTACAACACACTCGCACAGAGCACCTAATCTTATAGAGGGCCAACCTGCGATATGACTTACAAATTTTCGGCTTTCCTCATCAGCGATATCTGGGGACCTGTCCTTCTTTTTACCAAAGTTTCCCATTGTAAGCCCTGATGAAAATTGTTCTTCAGAAATAGATGCAATATCAACTATTGCTGGTTTGAACTTCTCACGCCACTCTTCGGTCAACTTACCGCTGACGGCGGCGGCGAGGACGGATTGGCGGAAGCGTTTTAGTGTGTCGGGGACGGCGTCGAGGCGTGTTTTAATACTGTCGACTTTCGCTAGTAGCTTATCCAGCTTTTTAGCAATGACTTTCTGTTCAGCGAGTGGAGGAAGCCCAACAGGGTATTTTTCTAGGTGAGCTTTATTGACTCCTGACTGACCCGCAGTTCTATCTGAGGCTGCATTTACATAGTTATAGATATCGCGATTTTTCAAATAGTGAAATAGATACTCATTATCGAATACTCCCATTTTCGGCACAGCTTTCATCAAAGCAACGTTATAAGCCCCCTCTAGCCCTCTCAATATTTGAAATATTGGTGGACCATACCTGCCAATCATTACGTCTGTAGTCGAAACAAAGCGTTTTGCTTTATCTTTGGGGATATAAACAATGTTCTGATCAGATTTGTAGTCACGAATTTGTATAAGCCTTATCTTATCGGGACCTGGCTGATCACTAAAAAACGTTTTTGGTGGTTGATTACCTCCAACTATGTCGATAACTTCATTTAGTTGTGCGAAGTGCCAACTTGAAGGAATGCTCAGTTCATGAGTATATGAGCCATCTACGGTTATGGTTCTATTATCAGTCATTCACTAAACCTCATTACTTAGTTCAGCCAACAACTCGTCCAACTCAGAGAGCGCGGTGGTCAATCCTTCTTTGGCTTCTTGCGCTAACACTTCTGGTGCAGGTAGATCGGCCGCATCAACACTGTCTTTGTCTTTTAACCAACTGATATCGAGTGAATCACCTTTGGCATCTGCAATCCATTCACGAGTAAAACAGCGCCAACGTGAATGTGCTAACTCGTCGTCTACACCTTTGTTTTCCTCTGCGTTGTCCACTTCCACTTTGCGAGCATCGAAACTGTATTCACCTTCTGTGCGCGGTGACGTACCGTTAGCATCTTCGCCGTAAACTGCTTCAAACGGTTTAAGATGACTTTCACCAAATGGAGTACGCTTGCCAAATGAAGGCATATTAGTTCTTAGGTCATACACCCAAACATTTTTGGTACAGCCTTCTTTTTGGCTTTTATCGGCAGCAGCGCCTTTGGTAAAGAAAAGCACGTTAGTTTTTACACCTTGGGCGTAGAAGATGCCTGTCGGCAAACGCAAAATGGTGTGCAGGTTACATTTTTCCATTAAGTCACGACGAATATCGGTACCCATGCCAGCTTCAAATAACACATTATCCGGTAATACCACAGCGGCACGGCCACCCGGTTTTAAGTTACGGTAGATATGCTGTAGGAACGCTAATTGTTTATTACTGGTGCGATAGGTTAAATCGTCACGGGTAATAGATGCTTCACCGCCTTTTGACGTACCAAATGGTGGGTTTGCTAATATAACATCGGCTTTAGCTAAGCTTGAGCCTACCTGACCAAGTGCATTACCTAAATGCACCGCGCCTTCGTCGTCGCCTTCAATATTGTGCAGTAAGCAGTTCATAAGAGCTAAACGACGGGTATTAGGTACTAACTCAACACCCATATAAGCTTTAGTTTTTTGAAATTGCTGCTGTTGTTCGTTTAAATCAAACAAGTCATCGGTTTGTTCTTTAATGTAGTTATCAGCAGCTATAATAAAACCTGCGGTACCCGCGGCAGGATCTTGGATCGTCTCCCCTGCTTGCGGTTTGATACAGCATACCATTGAGTCAATAAGTGCACGCGGTGTGAAGTATTGCCCTGCGCCCGATTTAGTCTCGTTCGCGTTTTTCTCAAGTAGTCCTTCGTATAAGTCACCTAAGCCATCTTTTGCTGCGCTGAACCAGTCAATTTTATCAATGGCTTCAATAAGCTGTTTTAAATGGCGTGGTTCGCGTAAACGTGTTTGTGCATCGGCATAAATGGCTTGAATAAGTGGATCTTCATGAATAGTTACTTCAATTGTTTGGCCTGGATTTTCGGGGTCTGCTTCGGTACGTTTACCGGTTGATAAGGCTAACAAGATTGCTTTGTAGTCGTTAAGCAATACGAGTCCGTCTTTACCGCTTAAATCTTGCCAACGGCAACCTTCTGGCAATGGATGACGGTTTAAAATGCCGGCTTCATTGTTTTCGTGCACCATTTTAATAAACAGTAGCAATACCAGCTCAGTCACATAGTCTGAATAGTTAATACCGTCGTCACGTAGTACGTCACACAGGTTCCATAGTTTTTGTACGATGTCGTTGTTGGTCATTATGAGTCCTTTATATGCCTTACTTTTATACTTAGCTTTCTGCAAGCTTCTCGAATTAGTAAGGCAAGAAATTATTATTGTCTGTTGTCATGAGCGTAATAAGCTTAGGGTGAACAAATAGCTTTTCTTTACCTGCTGTGACTTCGGTTAGTACACCAATATCGCAGAGTTGCTTGAGGTAAACAGAGGCTGTTTGTCGTTTTGCTATGTCGCTTTCCACTAAGTTGTTAATGCGGCAGTAAGGCTGCTCAAAAATCACTTGCACTAACTCATGGCTATAAATTTTGGGTAGCTGTTCTTTTACAAATACGGTTGTGTGCTCAATAAGCTCTCGCATTGCAGCTATTTTGTTGGTTGTCCATTTGGCGGTTTGTTCTACTGCATTAAGCATATAGATGATCCATGGCTGCCAATCGCCATCGCGAGTTACCGACAAGAGCAGCCGATAATAATCTTGCTTATTTTGTACGATATAGCGACTGAGATACAAAATTGGCAGCGTTAATAAATCCCGCTCAATTAGATACAAAATGTTAAGTACCCTGCCAGTACGGCCATTACCATCAGTGAATGGGTGAATTGCTTCAAACTGATAGTGGGATACTGCCATTTTAATGAGTGGATCAATATCGTCTTCTGCGTGAAGGAATTGCTCCCAATTTGATAGTAGATCTCGCAACACTTGCTCACCTACTGGTGGCGTATAGATGATTTCACCCGTTGCCTGATTACTCAGCACAGTGCCTGGCACTTTGCGTACTTCCATCTCAACCGACTTAATAGTGCTACACACTTCTACTGCAGTATTGGTGTTTAATGGCCTTTTTGAAAGCTGCATAAAGCCTTCATACAAAGCAGTACGATATCGTAGTGCTTCTTTGGTGGCATTATCAGCACTACTGTCTTCTTGCGCATACTGAAATAGTTTATCGGTTGTGGTCACGATGTTTTCTATTTCAGAACTGTCTTTTGCTTCAAGTAATGGAATGAGGTTGATCAGAAGGCCTTGGTTTGGCAGTAGCTCCCCTGCTTGCTTAAGTTCTGCTAACGCAGCTCTAGCTGGTATACATGCCTTAAGTATTTCAATACTTTCCAAGGTATCGCCTGGCGGCGGTAATGGTGGCATGGTATTAAACGGCTGCTCAGCTTGCCATGTCATGTTTAAAAAACCTTAAAATATCAACATAACGATTAGCTTATGTCGATTGCATCAACATGTAAACACTTTATGTCGAAAAAAGCTCGATATTTCGACATGTAATAAACTTATGTCGATACTATCGACATATAAAGGAGTTGTGTCGATATAATCAAAATTTTTCGACACGTAATTAAGTTATGTATAGAAAAAGCCAAAAAAGATACATATGCCTAAATATGCGCAGTTGCCATAACCGTCTTGCTAGCCTTATGCCTGCTCAAGGCTGTTTTACGCCTGCTCAGGCCATAATGCGTCGTTTATTTCATTTAATACATCGTCTAATTGGTCATTCAAAACCCTATTAAAGGTTTGAATCCCGCCATGTGTTGCGAAACACCGATTAATAAAGCTCTTATCTACAACCACTTCGTGAGTAAGCTGTTTCGCGAGTCGGTCTAGCCATTTACGTTGTGCAGGTGCCCAATTGTGCAGTTGATACATTTTCTGCATCGCCAGTTGCACACGCTCGGAAAACGGCATTAACGCTTCTCCAATGGCTGCTTGGCGGATATACCCCACGATAGAAGCCGCAATGTCTTGATTGGTTTTATTCTTCCATGCGGTCTCTAATGTTTTTTCACCAAAGCCTGCTGCATCGAGCATTAGGCGCACTTCTTTCAGTTGTTCGCGTGTTAAGTCTTTTGGTTTGTTAACCACGGTGGAAAGCGCTACTGACTCATTAATTTGGTGTTTAATGAAGCTTTCAAAGCTACCAAGGTAATCTTCTGGACGCTTATATTTGCCATAACTTTGCTCACGGACCTCTAGTTGATCCTCATGTGTTGAGATAAGAGGGTAACGCTCTGAACCTAGTAATTGATTGACCGCGGTAAGCTGAGGTAATAAACCACCGCTATCTTTAATAAACTTTACTGCTTGCTTAGGACCTAGTTCACGCAGGTGCTGTGGAAGTTTATCTGTTTCGGTTCCCCAAAGCTGAGTGAGCTCTTCAAGCTTCTCTTTGATGTCTTGTCGAGACTCTGCTTTTTTCTTTGCCTTACGCAATATACGCATGACCTTTTGGCTAAGCTGGTCTAGTAAGTCATCTGCATGAGATGTATCTGCTGCCTCACCTTTTGTATCGAGGGCTTTTTCTAAACGCTTCTCATCGGTAAGCTCATCCACTAGCTGCTCTATGGTGATGTTCGGGTTTTTCACTAAAGGCTTCATGGTAGAAACATCTTCAAGTGCAGCGTATATATCAACTGGATCGTAAATGCGGAAAACCGTTTTACCAATGTCATCACAACGACGTGTTGCGCGCCCTATCATTTGCTCATATAAAATGCGAGAACGCACTCGACGCATAAACACCAAATTACAAATTTTTGGTACATCGATACCTGTTGTTAGTAAATCGACAGTAATGGCAATGTTCGGATAGTCTTCGTTTTTAAAACGGCTAATGGCCTTTTCAACTTTGTCGGTTTGGCCAGTAATTTTTAATACTGCAGCTTGATTGTAATCGCCGTTATAAATCTCTTTGAAGGATTCGTCGAGTAAGCGTTTAACCATGTCAGCGTGCATATCGGTTGCGCAAAAGATCATGGTTTTCTCTTCACCAAATGGGTCAAGTTCTTTAACCAACTCTTCGCAGATCACACGATTAAAGTTTTCGTTAATCACGCGCTTATTAAATGCTTCTACCGCAAAGTTGACCTCATCTTCCAGTTCGGCCGATTCTACTTCACCTGTCCCTGTGTTAATGGCACTAACTTTTTCACCCTTCTCAAATTTAATACCCGCTTTTGATAGCTTAGTTTGGTATCGAATAGGCGGTTCATGGTCAATTAACCAGTCTTCAGCAACGGCTTCACGGTATGAGTAGGTGTATACAGGTTTGCCAAATATTTCAGTTGTATGTTTCGCTGGCGTAGCTGTTAAACCAATTCGCACTGCATCGAAATAGTCGAGTACTCGACGATAGCTAGACAGGTACTGTGAAGCATCTCTTGTTTCAAGTTCACCTTCAGTCATTTCTTGGTCAAGCGTATAACCCCGGTGGGCTTCATCAACAATAATACAATCGAATTCATCAACAGCAGGTGGCGAGTCTGACATAAATAAGCGTTTAACCATTGCCTGAACGGTTGCCACTTGGATACGTGTTTCTGCTTCAGCCGCCATATCGCCAAGCTCAGCAATGTTATAAATTTTAGAAAGCGGTTTACTTTCTTCGAGTGGCGCTTCATTAAAGCTATCTAGTGCTTGAGTTCCAAGAGACGTTCTGTCGACTAAAAACAATATCCGTTTAAAGCGCTCAGCTTTTAAAAATCGATACATCAAGCCAATAATCGTTCGGGTTTTACCTGTGCCTGTTGCCATGGCTAACAAACATTGCTGGGCATCTTGCGCTAACGCTGTTTCAACGCCTTTAATTGCCTTTTCTTGATAGTCGCGCAGCTTAAGGTAGCCGAAACCTTCGTTCTTTAGTGTTTGCTCTGCAGCTTGTTTACTACGCGTTAATTTATCTTCAAGGCCTGTAGGGCTGTGAAAATTAGCTAGCGACCTTGCAATGTTACTGTGGTCACGCACATCGCGGAACCAAATCCCTGATTGTTCCGCTAACTGTTTTACAAACGGACGTCCGTTCGATGAGTATACAAATGGCACATGATAGTGGCCTTGTTCTCCCTCTGGCCATGCAATCGTTCTTCCCTCAAGCTCCCAAGCTGGCATTAAAGGGGGCGTATTTTTAAATCCTTTGGAATAGCGTTCAGCTTGACCTATTTTACCGGCGACATTGGTGTTTTCTTTTTTCGCTTCTACCACTGCTATCGGTGTTAACCCTTTAAACAGAACATAATCGGCATAGCCTTTTTTACCTTCATACTCCGTTGGCCACTCGGCAATCGCCATGTTTTTGCCTTTTTCAGGCATGGTTTTGTTCTTTTTAAAGTTTAAGTTTTCAGTATCTGTTTCCCAACCAGCTTCAATTAAGTGCTGATCGATAACAATACGAGTGACCTCTTCATTGAGGTATAACACCTTAGTAGCTTCTCTAAGCTGCTTGGCATAAATCTTTTGCTTTTGTTTGGTTGCTTGTTTTTCTTCGTCGCTTTGCTGCTGCTCTTGTTTTTGCGTCGTTGCTAATTTTTCATTGAATTCAGCACGCTGCTTTTCTAGCTCTTTATCTTGTGACTCGAACAATGATTTATATTGGCGAGCCTCTTTGTCCATTTGCTCAGCTAATACGGCGTATTCTTCTTTTTCTTGCTGTAAGAGCTGAGTGAGCTGCTGATTTGACTCAAGCTGTTGGTGAGTATTTGTCAGTTCAGACTGAAGCTGTAAAATTTGTTTTTGCAGTGCTCTATGGTGTTCACTTGGGTCTTCTGGTGGCACAAATGGACCAGGCTTAAAATTGGCTGGGCATTTATCTGACGACTTATGAAACCAAATTGCCAGTTGGCGAGCAACACGCAACCCGTCCATGGCTTCTTTATGTTTTGTCTTAAACCGATGAGTTGCTTTATTGCCTTCAATACGAAGGTGGTGAAAGACATCTTTAATAAGCGGATCTAAATTTAAGTCACGATGGATTCTAAAGAGTAAATCTTTTTGGCTAGTCTGTTCATCAAAAAAAATCCCTGCGCCAGTCGCAATTTCCTGTGCAATGGCTTCGCCAAACTGTCGCAATTTTATCAATGTAGTATTTGGGTCTGTCGCAAAAACGGCTTCTGCGTTATGCGCTAATTGATAAAAAATAGGGTCATGACTTTCTAAAAAACTGAAATTACTCGCCACTGATATCGTTCCTTCGAGCCGTTATTTTTTGTCTTATTGTTACCTAGAATAACGGAATTTGTTCAACTTTCACAGAGGGTTAGTCATAGTCTTGGCAAGACGATATAACCGTTTATCTGCAATACCTTGCAGAATTCTATTTAAAGTGAAATTTGAATTATCATTCTGATCAGAAGATAGCTTACAGCTTGCTTGTTTATAGTTCTGCAATGACTCGCAGAACTACTGTCATTTGAGCTAGCGTCATGACCTCATGCTCTGATGTTAAAACACTCTCTATTTAGCTCTTTTCCTGCAATATCTTGCAGAAACTCTTATCCCTATGAAATTGGCGGCTATTGCAGGATGGTCGTTTTCCTGCGAGGAATAATATGCAGAGTTAAAGCAATTCACCGCATAGTTTTACTTTGGCATCAAATACCGGTTCGGCGGCTGCACTTTGGTAGCTATAAATTAGTCACATCCGCACTCAAGTTTTTAGCAACAAACCGATTTCACTGTGAGTGTTGAATCTAAAGGTTGCTAAATACTTCTTTAATGCGGTGAGCATTTTATTTTCCAAGCGAACTAAATTAAAACACATCAGAAGAACTGCGGCTTTCAGCAGTTTTAATTTTCATCTGACCTTATAGTTTTGAAAAACAGTTAAAGGTGAACATATGAAAAAATATAAAAAAATACACAAGGCACTATGGGGATTATTGGTCGCAACAGGTGCCGTAAACAGCGAGGAATTAGTATCACTTGGATTTACAGAAGAATCCGCCCAAAGGTACGCCAATTGGATTATAGAACTAATTGAGTTTGAAGCAGAGCAAACAGGCAAGGATGTTGTCGACATCACTTTTTCAATTAACAGTAAACAAATTATTGGCAAGCTCTCGAACGACCCTCGCGATACCATCCTGCTCTAACTAATTTTTTACTCCGACGCATTTAAGGAGGTACAACGTTACCTTCTTTTTTTGTTTGTGGTTTATGTGTTTGAATTACTCCACTTGCTAGTAAGTAAATTATTAGCAGGCACACAAAAGTGAACGTAAGCCAATAAGCATTTCTAATACCGGTTAATGAAATGCTGGCGCCTGTGGTGAAGTTCAGCTTCGTGCCTGCTTTTTTTTAACAATTAACGAGAGGAACACCAGCTAGATTACTTATCCTGACCTAACAATATATTCCGTACCGTCGCAGAATAAAACTGCCGACCATAGCGAGTCTTAAAGCCTAGACGATTAAGTTCACTTGCCAAACCTGTGTAGGTGTCGAAGCTCTGTTTTTGCAGACTTTCAATTACAGGCCGGATGGCTTGATTAAACTCATCGTTATTTTTTTGCCATGTCTCCCGTGCGTTGTTCATACAAGTATTTCGGACTTCATTAAGCCGAGGGTTTCCCAGTTTTACACCTCGCTTTTTTGCTGCAGCTAGTGCCAACTTAGTTCGCTCACTGATCATTCTTCGCTCTTCCTCTGCTACTGCAGCAAGCACCTGAAGAACTAATGTGCCACTGTTCGGCTGATCACAACATATGAATGGAATCCCACTTTTCATCACTGCTGATAAAAAATGAAGGTCTCGACTGAGGCGATCTAACTTTGATACAACCAACGTTGAGTTAGTGAGCTGACAATGTTGCAGAGCTTTATGCAATTCTGGACGATCATCCTTCTTGCCAGATTCTATTTCGGTATAAATATGGAGCAACTTACCCTCCTGACGACGGATGTAATCTTCGACAATATCTTGTTGAGCTTCTAGGCCTAAACCTGAAATACCTTGGCGTTGAGTTGATACACGATAGTAAGCAATGAATTGCATGTTGATTTCCTCATTTTGGTCATTTACGACCAGAATGAGGCCAAACAGGCACCTGTCAAAAAAGAGCTTAACGAGGGATTAGCTCATTTTTAACACCTACCAACGTCAATATAGTCAAAGCATGCAAGCTAGTTGTCTTGCCAAGACCATTGCTTAATCACAGATCAGTTCTTAAGGGAGTATGAAGCAGCTATAGATTTATTTATTTCTGTTGCTAATACTTGGGCTTGTTTCATTGTATTTTGCACTAACTCCCAATTCGCCCAATGCTGTTCCCATTTTTCTTTTCCAACTACAGCTTCAAAATCTACAATAGTAGGCTGCTCCCAAGCTTCGTAATCTGCAAGACGTTTTAATCGAATATCAATGTCTTTAATTCCTCGTGACTTAGGGGATAGTTTGGCATCGCTTACCATCCAATCTGACCAAGGCTTGTTGCCTTTTGACTGATTGCACTTACCGCATGCAGGAACTAAGTTATGAATTTCTGAAACATATCCGGTAGGCTTTTTATTTAATACTAATGGCCTCAAGTGATCCCACTCTGTAGCCGTTGCTCCGCAATAAGAGCATTGAAAATTATCAGCAGTCATGCCGAGGATTTGAAGAGCTTGTTTAACTTGAGCACCACTAGGCTCAATAATTGGAATGATTGAGTTTATGAACGCATTAGTAATACTCGATGAGCGTCCAGTTATCTTCATTGGTGTGGGCATCCTAAATAAGGACAGGTATTCGATATCTTCACTCACTTAATTCTGACCTCCATTCAAACTTAAATGTTGTGAGTTAAGCCTAAATATTTAACATGCTTTAGTCAGAATTACTATGTAGTCGTCGAAACGGAATGTGCCTTAAGGAAAGAGTGCCTTGTTAAGTAAGCTAAGTTAACAAGGCAAATATTAGCTAATGAAGTTGGCGGTTGTGCTCTTCTGATTTTTTGATGGTGTTATGAAAAGAATCAATCAGTTCTTCAACACGAGTCATCAGTTCTTTGTCTTCACGGTCTTCACAAAATCTAACTGTAGGAGGTTTCCCCATCAGGAATGTAGTAGCAGCAAGAATTGGCTGCATAACTTCATGTACAGTTAAGTCTTCATCCGCTATGTCGACAATATAATCAATCTCATCGTTGAGCACTGTTATGGCTGAAACAGCATCACCCAGTAATTCTTGGTAGTTCTCAGCATTGTGCTCGGTCATTCGCTTAACTTTGCAATCAATTAGTGACATGGCGAAAATAACTTCCATTCCACTATCAGTGATCATGAGCTTATCTATAAGTGATTTAAAATCAGCTTCCAACATGATGTCATCTTGAACATTAGCTGATAGTGCTTGCTGGTGTTGCTCTATAGGTGATACGTGATAACTTTGCTTAAAACCTAGCATGGTATTCTTCCTATGTAATTAGTTCGAACACCATCATCTGCCAGTTTGGGTAGCTGTCAAAAAACCTAAAGAATAGCTAGTGCAAGGTATAAAGCGAATAAAGCTCACTCAAACTTATTTCCTCTTCTCTACCTTCACCTACCAAAATGTAATTTGTATTCTTCGTTTCAAAGATACAGTTTGAATGGAGTTTTTCTAAGAATGAAGTACGAACCCAACCTCCCATAGGCACGCGATTCGTTGAATCTATAATGACATCGTCAGAATAAACTATAAAAATGCCGGAAGAAGATATTTCTGGCTGCAACTGTCTAAACAGAGCTTCTTTGTGGTTGTCGATATTAACCTTAAAGCGTTTCCAGCTTTTTAAAGCTCGGATTGGTTTGTCATTTCTCGATCGTGCAAGCTCAATATAGCCAATTAATTCCTGCTCATCGCAGCCTAGCTCAGTAGCAACTGCTCCAATTTTAGTGTTTATTAAATTGGCGATAGTGATTAGCGTTTTGTTATATTGCATTTGAGGTCACTCATTAAATTAAAATGAGCTCACAACTTTCCATACCTTAGGAATCTGTCAAAAAGTTGAAGCTATGAAAGAGGAATGAACTTCGACAGCTAAGACGATGGCACTGAGGATTAGGATCACATTCATTCAAAGCGAAGGAGCATTAGACAATGACCGAAAAAAGCCAAAAGGCCAGAGAGATCCGTATCAAACGCTTAAGAGCTAAATACGGCGATACTCTCAAAAATGTATCCGAGAATTGCCGTAATCAAGCAATCATATGGAATACACAAAAAATACCTCGTTCAGCCTAGTCGAGAATAAGTTCGAATTGGTTTAGCACTGAAATTTATAAATGGAAAACTGTGCAAGGACCGATTAAGCTAATCCAGAACGAATTTGAAGTTGATGATTTGGGACCCTAAATAGGACCCGAGAATTTGTGAGACACCTTCAAAGCCATACCTACCAAAGGTTTCAGCCTGCTCTGTGTAAGTCGAGCATTGGAGCGACAGATAACTTGCGATTTAAGGGAGTAATAGACACAACACAAACCTCAATAACAACGTAATACAAAAGCAAAGCGAAATGCAGCTATAGCGCGTTTTCGCGAGCCGCGTATACTACCTATGTTCACTAAAAAAACAACGACGAGATTGTATATTTTCACCGCATTTATGTGCCACTAACTACTTCAACTTCAACAGCTTGAACTTCTACCAGTACTTTAATGCTTTTTAAGTTTTACAACACGCTGAATCAAATGCATTTTTTCATTATTTGCGTATTTACTATTAATATACTTTTTGAGTATTTCAAAGTTGCTCATTTACCGTTATTGTAGGAAAAAAAAGCAATGTGACTAAAATAACTACTGAAAGACAAAGTAGCGCCTACATCACGCCTTTCTCGCCGGAGATGATTTATGGAAGACAAGAAGCAAAAGGATGCGAAAGCACCGACTCCTGCCGAGTCTGTTGAACAAACAGATGAACTATCACAACTTAGAGAAATTCTTTTCGGTCAAACTAATCGCGCTTTTCGTGCTGATCTTTCGGCACTGGAAGCACGGGTAGAAGACAGTTTCAGTAAACTCAATACTCACCTTGACGTGCAATTTGCCCAAATTCGAAAACAAATAGACACTCAAGTAGCGGCACTGACTGAACAGCTCACCAATGCAAATGACAATCATGGTAATGTGCAAGCTCACCTTCAAAACACTACCGATAAACTGCAAAGCGAGCTGGAAATAGCTGAAACAACAGCAAAGAATGACAATGACGCACTTGAAGCGCATGTTGTTAAAGAGCTGGAGTCACTTGACAATTTGTTTACCAAGCGTCACCAGGAATTACTCGCTAAGTTGCAACAGGTTACCAGTGAACTATCTGAAAGTAAGACAGACAGAAAAACGCTAGCTAACTTGTTATCAACCATGGCGACAAACCTCGCTACAGACAGCTAAATTATGACAAGCAAGGTGCCATCACCTGAGCGCACAGATCACTCTCTTGATAGTGTAAGAGCACTACTTATTGGGAGAGACGACAAGTATATTGATGAAAAGCTGTCGCACAATGCAAAGCAATACGTTACTGACGTAGTGTCCGAAGCACTATTGACACGTGAAAATAAAGACGGCTCAGTTAATAAAGTACTCGTACCGTTAGTTGAAAAATCGTTACACCGTTCAATTGAAGCCAACAGTGGAAAAATTGTTGGTTCACTTTACCCTCTGGTGGGCACGCTAGTAAGAAAAGCGTTTGCTTCTTTTGTCATAGAGTTCGTTGAGCGCACGAACACGCTCATCGAAAACAGTCTAAGCCCAAAGAGCATATCGTGGCGATTTAAAGCCTGGCAATCGGGCGTGAAATATTCTGAATTTGTGGCTTCACAAATTTATCAATATCAAGTTCAACAACTGCTTGTTATTCACAGAGAAACAGGTACGTTACTTCGCGGTTTGTCATCTGATCCTGAAAAAGAAAAAGATGCGGATCTTATTTCTTCGATGCTTGTAGCAATCAACGACTTTGTGGCAGATGCGTTCAGCCAAGGTAGTGATGCCACAGAAAACGAAATTGGTGAGATTAAAACGGGCGATTTTACCTTGCTTATCAAAATTGGCCCTCAGGCCATTTTGGTTGCAGCAGTTACTGGTGTAATTCCTCCTTCAATACGCCAGAAACTTCAGCTTACCCTAGAAGAATTTCATAAGTTCTATCAGCAACCACTGTCTCAATACAATGGCGACAACGCCCCCTTTGAAGGCGCTGAAACCATTCTGTCAGACTGTTTGGTAAGTGAGCGAAAAGAAGAGCAAAAGAAAAAGCCCAAACGCTTATTGGGAGGCGTGCTATTAATTGTTTTGGTAGGCGCACTTGTTGCGCTGTCAGCAATGCGTCTATCACTGAGTATCTTAAAAAGCGATATTGAAAGCCTTACTCCGCCCGATGGAATTTTAGTGGCAGACACATTTATTACTAACGGCAAAGTACACACTAAAATCCTCAGAGATCCTGCTGTTGAGAGAGTGAGTGAGTGGCTAAGTGCCAACGATATCAATGCTGAAGACGTCAACATCATTGAAGAACCTTTCGCCTCGCTGAAAGCGTCTGTTGTTGCCAAAAAGCTCTCTCAACTCGTTCGCCAGTATCCTTTGAGTTCAAAAGAAATACTTTCGCTGATACACGACAACGAAAGTGTTGGTATAAGCGGCAGCGTTTTGTCGTCAACGGCGGCACACCTTTCTCAGCAAATGGACGCCATACCAGGTATCGACAACCTCAATATTGACATTGATGCACTTGAAGTCATACCTGTTATTGAAATAGACGATAGTTCACTACAGCGTGCGGCGCTTGCCCGATTGGTAGATAAGATATCCTCACAAAGTGTCCCCTTTGCCACTAACCAAGAAAACATTTCTGCAGTACAGTTAGCTAAATTAGAGGCACTGGCTGGTGACATTGTGCAGCTAGAAGTGTTAGCAGCGAAAACCAAGACGTTTATAAGTATTGTAGTATTAGGCGCCAGTGACAACTCAGGTTCGAGTGCACGAAATAAGGTGCTTAGTCGTAAGCGTGCCGACAATGTGGTTAATACGCTAATTTCTTTTGGCGTTACAAGCGACACACTGATTGCCGTTAGTCTGGGCGAACTCCCATTAAAGAAACCATCAATGGGGCGCTCAGTAATGATTAACGTTTTAACATCCGATATACAGTAGTAAGGAAGCTTTCTCGTGATCCAGAAGAAAATATGCATATTAGGACCAACAGGCGTAGGTAAAACGAGCCTTACCAAGCAGTTTGTTGAAGGCATTTTTTCTGAAAAATATAAGACGACTATCGGCGTTAAAATCGATAAAAAGCACGTACATGAAAAGGACAACGATGTGCAATTGCTGATATGGGATTTGGAAGGGATTGACCGTTACTGCGGTTTTAATCCTCGCTACCTTCGCGGAGCGAGTGCATACATTATTGTGGTTGATCAAACTCGCTCACAGTCGCTATTAGAAGGTATGGAAATTTTGGAGTTAGCGAGAGACCATTACCCAAATGTACCCGCTTTTTTTGTGGTGAATAAGACTGATCTTCCCACTAGCTGGCATTGGAGCGAAGAAGAACTGGCGTCTTATGCTCAAAAATTCGCTGCACTTATTAAAACAAGCGCTAAGACCGGTGAGAACGTAGATAAATTATTTAATACGATCGCGTTTTGGTAGGAGGGAACCATGGACATTCACTTATTAAACGCGCTTGGCATTACCAATTGTGCATTGTTCCGTTGCAATAAGGCTAATGACATCGAATGTTTAACCACTGACCTTCCTTGGTTAAACGGCATCGTTACGCTAGATACGCACAACCGCTTATTAAAAGAACAAACTCCCTCTCTCTTTCTCTGTGACTTTTTTATTGATGCCGAGCAAGTTTGGCAAGGTGATACGGCGTTCACCTTATCCTCTGGATTTTGGACCGAACAAATAGACCAAGCTGACTTGCGTCTAGAAGCGTTAGCCATAAACAGCGGCAGTGATTCTCGTTATCTTGTTATTAAAAACGTTGAGGACGAATTCAACGACAAGCGAAGAACACTACAAACCGCTAGAGAGTTACTGCTTAGCCATCATGAAATTGTTGGTCAACACGAATACATTCGTCACAAACTTAATGACGTGCTTAGAAAAAATAGTCGGTTGCAACGATTAGTACCACCAATTCAACAAGCAATTTACGACCTTGATACGGGGGTTGTGATCCTTGATGCACAAGGACAATTAGTTTTAGATAACAGGGCTGCTCATCGCTTGCTGGTCTGCAACAGCACCACACCAAGTACTAAGCGTATTTCTGAATTACTGCACTTAATGGACACCTCTCAGTCCTTCTTGCCCTCTCTTGTGAAAAAGAAATCTCCTTGGCAAGGGGAAGTATTTTGGCAACCGCTCGGCAGCTTTAGTACGTGGCTACAAGTCACTATTCACCCGGTACTTCAAGGAAAAGATCTCACTCATTGGGTTTATCTGTTCACTGATATTACGCATATTCACAATAAGCGTGAGAAAGTATTAAGCAACACTGGAATGGACTCTTTGACAAATGTTGCCAGTAGAAGCATCTTTTTAGATACCATTCGCCGACTTATCAATGAAGGTGTACCATTTAAGCTTTTTATCATCGATATTTGTCAGTTCAAGCGCATTAACGAAGTGCTCAGCTACAAATCTGGCGATGAAATTCTCAAGTCTTTTGCGCTGCGTCTTCAAAGTTATGTCAACAACAAAGGCTTTATTGCCCGTATAGGAAGCAACGAGTTTGCGTTAATTAAACGCGATGATGCCTTTAATGGCCAAGCTACAGCAGAGTTTATTCAGGGGTTAATTGAAAAACTGACCCGAACCTACACGGTACTTGATGGCACGGAACCAAATTTGGCAGTAAATATTGGTGAAGTCAGTTTTCCAAGCAACTGTAGCTCGCCAGAATCCTTGCTTCATCACGCGGATATAGCGCTGCAAGCAGCGAAATATAAAGGCAAAAATAGTGCGCTAGTCTACAGTGAAGCACTACACCGACAGCATCATGCGGTGAACAAACTTGAGAATGAACTTCGCGAAGCCATCGACAACAACGAGTTAAAGTTGTACCTGCAACCTATTGTCGACTTATCGTCAGGCAAAATCGTAAAGTGTGAGGCACTAACCCGTTGGATTACTGCCGACGGAAAGTTTATTTCACCCGAGGTTTTTATTCCCCTTGCGGAGAAAAGTGAGCTAATTTTTCCCTTCGGCGAATGGCTTATCAATACAGCCTGTAGCACCATTAAACAACTCACAGCGTTAGATATTGATATCCGGTTGGCGATCAATATTTCTGGTCGACAAGTCAGCGATCTCAATTTACTTGATCAAATTAAAACAGCCATTGTCGAGCATGATATAGCACCACGTCACTTATCTATTGAACTCACCGAAAGCATATTAATTAAACGCCTAGATACCGTCTCTGTACTATTGAATGAACTAAGGGCTATGGGTGTTACCGTGTCAATTGATGACTTTGGCACAGGTTTTAGTTCACTGGTTTATCTGAAGAAGCTGCCGATTGATGAACTTAAGATTGATCGTTCTTTTGTCAGCGAACTTGAAAACAACACTGACGATCAGGCCATTGTGCAAGCCATCCTTGGCCTTGCGAAGAATCTAAATATCAACATTATTGCAGAAGGTATTGAAACCATCGAGCAACAAACCTTCTTACAAACGCATCAGTGCACCTATGGTCAGGGATATTTTTACCAGCGCCCCGTCCCTCTGCCTGAATTTATTGCAGTGGCAAAGCGACTAAATGAGCCCCATGTGGCCAGCGTGAAACTCTAAATGCTCTTCAATAAAAGAAGCAATAAAGTAGTAGCTGTGATCGTAGCCTTCATGCATATTTAACGTAAGTTGTGTTTCAGAGTGCTGAGCTGCGTGAACCAACGACTGTGGTTTTAATTGCTCGTGCAGAAACTCATCTTTTGTACCCTGCTCTACAAGCAATGGAATGTAATGGGTTTTGCTCGCCAATAGAACAGACGCATCATAGTCTTGCCACGCAGTCTTATCGCTTCCAAGATAGTTACCCAGCGCCTTCTGCCCCCATCCACAATCCATTGGGTTAGCTATAGGACTAAACGCTGAGACAGACACATATCTGTTGGGGTTACGCATGCCAATAACTAATGCACCGTGGCCTCCCATCGAGTGGCCACTAATCGCCCTCTCTTTGGTAACTGGAAACGCACTTTCTATGAGCTCGGGTAGCTCTTTGGTGATATAGCTATACATATTATAGTGCTCAGACCATGGTGCCTCGGTTGCATCAACATAGAAGCCAGCCCCAAGACCAAAGTCATACGCGCCATTTTCATCGTCTGGCACATTGTCACCACGTGGTGAAGTATCGGGGGCAACTATTGCCATACCTAATTCAGCAGCAAGTTTCATCGCCCCGGCTTTTTGCATAAAATTCTGGTCGGTACAGGTCAGCCCAGATAGCCAGTAAAGCACAGGAACAGGTTTCTCGTCTGACGCAAAAGGGGGTAGAAATATCGCAAACGTCATATCGCATTGGGTGGTTTTCGCAGCGTGAGTGTAACGAAGGTGTTTGCCTCCAAATGCTCTATTTTCGCCAATAAGCTCCATTTTTCTTCCTTTTATTCATTTATTTGTGCCTTTATTGTGGAATCAGTAAAGGCTCTATCGGATTTTAGATCAAGTTCGTTTACACTAAGCGCCTAATTTTTGAGGTAAGTACAATGGTTAAAGCCGTGTTGCATCATATTGTTGGCACTATTTCAGTCATATTCTATTTTCTAAATACTGTAATTTGGGCTACGCCCATTTTGTTATTGTCAGTGTTTAAGCTAATACCTATTCCCCAATGGCGTCGCTTCATTTCTTATTTACTCGACGCCTGCGCGACAGCGTGGATTGGGGTTAACAACATGAATCAACGTATCAGCGGTGGCACAACATGGCACGTTAACGGCCTAGAGAAACTCACTCGAGACGACTGGTACCTCGTGTTAGCTAATCATCAATCTTGGGTTGATATACTGGTTCTTCAACGGGTTTTTAACCGCAAAATTCCGTTTTTGAAGTTTTTCCTCAAAAAAGAACTCATTTACGTTCCTATTCTTGGTCTAGCGTGGTGGGCACTCGACTTCCCATTCATGCGTCGCTATTCAAAATCATTTTTGGCCAAAAACCCTCACCTAAAAGGTAAGGATATGGAAACTACCCGCAAGGCTTGCGAAAAGTTTCGCTCTAAGCCTGTGAGTATTATGAACTTTGTAGAAGGCACGCGATTCACAAAAGCCAAACACGACAAGCAGGCGTCACCTTTTAACCACCTGCTAAAGCCCAAAGCAGGCGGTATTGCGTTTGTGCTTTCAGCCATGGGGAATCATCTTCACAAACTCATTGATGTCACTATTGATTATCCTCAGGGCGTACCTTCCTTTTGGGACTTTGTCAGTGGTAAAGTGCGCGATATTCGTGTGAATATTGACGTTATGCCAATAAAAGACATTATGGAAAATGGCATTTTTAGCGATAAATACTTTGAAGATCCGCAAGTTCGAGCACGATTCCAATCGTGGTTAAACGAGCGTTGGCAGGCAAAAGATAATTTATTGGAATCACTTAACGCAACTCAGAAACCATTATGATCCGTGCAGTACTAGCTCCTTTTATTTTTGTTATTCACACCACACTACAAATTTTGAATCTCGCGTTGTGGGGTGGCCTCATTATTTTGCTTGGCCTTGTTAAATTGCTATTGCCTAACGGGACGGTCAAAGCGCTTTGGAATAAGGTTATGCACGCGCTGATGTTCAGCTTTGGGCGCGTAAGTGTGTTGCTTATTCGGTTGTTTAATAACGTGAATATCGAATGCTCAGTACACGGCGAATTAGCCAAAGACCGTTGGTATCTTATTATTGCCAATCATTTGAGCTATCTGGATATAATTCTGCTCATTGAATTTGCTACACATCGTATTCCTGCCCCCAAATTCTTCTTGAAAAAAGAGCTGATCTGGCTACCGTTTGTTGGTTTAGGGGCCTGGGCACTTGATATGCCTTTTATGCACAGATACACGCGCGCATATCTGGAAAAGCACCCTGAAAAGAAAGGCAAAGATTTAGAAACCACAAAGGCATATTGCGAAAAATTCAGAACTGTACCTACGACAGTTATCAACTTTGTTGAAGGAACACGCTTTACTACAGATAAGCATGTCGCAAAACAAAGTCCGTATGCCCATTTACTCCCGCCAAAAGCAGGCGGCGTGTCGTTTACACTAGCGGCTATGGGGGAATTGTTCACTAATGTATTGGATATTTCCCTTCTGTACCCCGAAAACAAGCGTCATCCAATGATGGCAATGTTAAGCGGGCAAATGACAAAAATCGTAATCGATGTAAATGTCACTCCTATACCGGAATTACAACAAGAGTCAGATCGTTCAGAGTCTGAGTTCCGTCTTTATTTCCAAGATTGGCTCAACAATTTGTGGAAAAACAAAGACAGCCGAATTAAGAAATTATTGGAGTCGTAAACGATGGAAGTGAGCAGCTCGATACGCGATACCTTTATTCATTTAATTAACGATGTTTTTCCGAGCCTCACAACTGAGGACCCGCTCTACAATGTACTCGCGCTGAGTGGCATTTTAATTATCTCGGCGTTTATTTACATAATTGCGCGTCTTCTCATTCGCCCTCAAATTGCCAATTGGGTCTATAAATCAAATAACCGCTGGGACAATGCACTTCAAGAGCATGGTTTCTTTAGACGCTTAATGCATCTTTTCCCAGCATTATTTATCTACATCGCCACTCCAGTGCTCATTGAAGATGTAGCCGTCATGCATGGCATGGTGATTAAAAGTGCACAGCTATATATGTTGTATAGTGGGCTGCTAGCTCTGTATGCGCTATTAAGTACTGTCGAGGATGTTTATAACGCCTCAGCCCTATCTAGAAGAGCTCCAATAACGGGCTTTATTCAAGTCACTAAGCTGGCGTTTGCGATTGTGGCTATTTTACTGAGTATTTCACTGATAGTAGACAGGAGCCCGTTACTCATTGTATCGGGGTTAACCGCACTTGCTGCAGTACTTCTACTTATTTTTAGAGATACTATCTTAGGTTTTGTCGCGGGTATCCAAATTGCCGCCAATCGCATGTTTAACACCGGTGACTGGATTGCCATGCCTAAGTACGAGGTAGATGGCGAGATTTTAGAAATTGGTCTCACCAATGTAAAAGTCCAAAATTGGGACAACACAATATCTACCCTGCCGACATACAGCTTAACGACAGAAGCAGTTAAGAACTGGCGCGGTATGCAAGAGTCTGGTGGACGTCGAATAAAGCGGGCTATTTACATTGATGTACATTCTATCAAGCTTTGTGATAACGACATGCTGGCGCGTTTTTCAAGTATTCGTTATATCAATGAGTATATAGAGAAGAAGAAAAACGAGTTACGCGCTTATCATCGCGATTATTCCATTGATGAGTCTGACCTACTCAACAGCCGACGACTTACCAATATTGGTACATTTAGGGCGTATCTTGAAGCGTATTTACGCAAACACCCCAGCATTAATCAAGAAATGACATTAATGGTTCGCCAACTGCCGCCTAACGAATTAGGCCTTCCACTGGAAATCTATTGCTTTAGTGCTGAGAAAGCATGGGTAAAATACGAAAAGGTTCAGGCTGATATTTTTGATCACGTTATGGCAATGCTTGCGCCATTCGACTTACGCGCTTACCAAAGAGACGGCCATTTGTCGTTATTGGCTCAGCGAGAATCGGCGGTGCTCTCACCTAAGTCAGAATCGCTACCTAAGTCAGAATCACCATCTAAGACAGAATCACTACCTAAAATAGAATCACAGCCCCATCAGCAAGCTGACTAAGCCTTCAGCAAGGCACAAAAAAACCGGCTTAGTGTAGCCGGTTTTTTTATTTAACTCTGAAAAGTACTACTATGCAATTGCATATGCCATTAATAAGCAAAGCACTAGGCCTGTAACACCAAAGAAGCCATACTCGATTTTTTCTTGCATGCCTTCAGCACCAGCTTTCGCTGTCATAAAGCCCATAACGATGCTGCTTAGCCCAAGCGTAAAGGCAATTAGCGCAACACCAAACATAATTGCATTAATCCAATCAGCCATTGTGGTAACCCCTTAAAATAATTGGCGGTATTATGCACCAATTAAAATGTTTTGAACATGCTTAACCTCGGTTTAATTACCTACAATAAGATGACTTTCGCTAACCTTTGATCTTGGTCAAAATTACTACTTTATAGATCATTTCACTAAAAAATTAATTAATGCTTGTCTTGCTCGCAACTCAAAAATAGATAAAACATTGTATTTTATACAAAAATCTTTTTGGCAAGGGCATTGCAATACCTTTCCCAACTATTGAAACAATTACGTATAACCATGCACGCATGCGAGCTAACTACACGTGTATGCCAATTGCTTCGTCACTATTGATTAAGGAAATAACAATGTCGAAAAAACTATTACTTTCAGCTGCAGTAGCAAGTGCTTTATTTGGCGGCCAAGCATTGGCACATAATACAAGCTTCCAAAACAATAGTTGTGATATCGAATTAGATGGACACATTCAGTATTACCAAGGCGATCTTACCGTCAAGATGGATAACGGTTCAGTCATGACTATCGACAAATTTCACAACCTAACGGTAAATGGCCGTGATGTTGCGCTTAATAGCGACCAACAAAAATGGGTTGCCGAGTACTATGACAACATCGATATGGCCATTCCAATGACCTTAACGATTGCAAGTGAAGGTTTGGAAATTGCGAATGTTGCTGTGACAGAAGTGTTTTCTGAACTGCTTGGTGGCGATAACGAACTTGATGATGATTTTCAAATCTTGTTCACTAATTTGGAAACAAAGCTTTCAGACTCGTTTTATGATGATGCTGGTAACATCCGTGTAGACTCAACAAAATTTGACGAGCCAGGCTGGTTTGACGAAAGTTGGGAGCAAGAATTTGAAGCAGAACTTGAATCACTTATTAGCGAATCAATGGGCAGAATTTTGATTGCACTTGGTACGCAAATGCTATGGGAAGGTGGTGATATGGATGAGTTTGAACAAAGAATGGAGGCGTGGGGCGAAGACCTTGAGTTCAGACTGGAGTCTCAAGCTGCAGCGTTGGAAGAAAAAGGCAACGCACTGTGCAAAGTGCTTAAAAAAGCAGACTATGCAGAAAGCCAAATGCAGGCATCTATCTCAGGGCTAGACGATCTCAACTTACTTGATCTAGATAGCCATGGCGAAATGAAGATGTAATTGCCTGAAAACCCAAAAAAGAATACTGCGCCGAGCTTAGAGCTCGGCGTTTTGGTATAAAATAGCGATTCCTGTCACGCTGGTTAAGTGTTTCTTCTTCATCGCCCTTGCCTGTTTTAACATCCTAAGTAATCATCTTAGTTTCATACACACTTCAATAAAGAAAACACCATGCAGCAAAAACTCGTAATTAGTGGATATGGCTGGCTCGCAGGTTATCTTGGTGACGCGCTTAAACAGCATATGCCTATTGTAGGGACAACAAGAAGCAGTGAAAAACGCACTGCGCTTTCTCAACAAGGAATAAATGCTGTTCAGTTTGCGTTAGGCGATGATACAGCCGAACTTTGTACTCACTTATCAAATGCCACGTTCGTCATTAATATTCCCCCAGGAAGACGCAACACTGACTTAGATGCCTTTACTGAGAAGATGTATGCACTTATCGACGATGCCATCGCATCAAACGTTGCACATATCGTTTTTATCAGTACAACATCCGTTTATGGTGACAGCACTGATAACACACTAGACGAGACTGCCCCACTATCCCCTGAGACGGCATCGGCGAAAGCACATGTGGCTATAGAGCAATATTTGTCAGAGCAAGTAGGTTTACTAAGCAGCAGGACTAAGCTCACTTGTGTTCGTCTTGCGGGTCTTGTAGGGCCAGACCGTCACCCTGCAAAATCACTCAGTGGACGTACAGTGAGTATGGGCAACAAACGCGTTAACTTAGTACATGTTACCGATGTAGTCGCCGCTCTCACCAAAATTATAACATTGCCATCAGATAAAAGGCTTTATCATTTGTGTAGCGCTAATCACCCTAAACGTGGTGAGTATTACACCAGAGCAGCTACAGCATTCGCTATCCCGGAACCTGTCTTTAGCGACACTAACTCTCCCGCTTGCGGCAAAGTAATAGATGCTTCAGCTAGCTGGGCGTCGCTGGGTATTACGCCTTCATTTAATGACCCGTATACAATGTTCTGAAGAAAACGCCCTCTCAAATGCAATAAAAAAGACGACTCACTGAGTCGCCTTTTTTTCAATTGTATGTCAGGTGCTACAACATTAGCCAAAGAAGCTAAAGGAGAAGTACTTCACTGCTACCGTGTTAACGAAGATAACCAGGAGAATAAGTGGAATAAATGTTTTCAAAGAGATATCCACGTACTTTTCGAACCAGCTACCTTTGAAGCCGTTGCTTCCTTCTTCCAACGACTTGTTGAAATTAGCACTCTTCCAGCGATGAATAACGAAAATACAAATGAGTAAGCCGTTAAGTGGCAAAATCGTTTCGTAGAACACATCGAAGATCACATCAAAAAGGGATTTGTCTACGCCCGCGTAGTGCATAAAGGTAGTCAAAAACTCAACCTTGCCAAAAGACAATGCACTGAGGATCGCTAGTACTATCATGATGCTTCCCAGTGAAGCCAATGCCCACTTTCGGCTTACCCCTTTCTCGTCCATCAGTGCAGCTACCGGGACTTCAAAAATTGAAACTAACGAGGTAATTGCCGCGAAGAACACTAACAAGAAGAACAAGCTGGCAACCACCGACGCACCTGTATAACCAATTGACTCTTGTAAGGCCAAGAAGATACTAGGCAAGTACGTAAATATCATGCCCACTGATGACTCACTCAATTCATCAGGGTTAATTTCTGGATTAAATGAAAAGATAGCAGGCAAAATCATTAAGCCAGCGGTAAACGCTACAGCAGTATCGGTTAACGCGACAAGTTTTGCAGAGTTTGGTACATCAGCTCGCTTGTCAATGTAACTACCGTAGGTGATCAAAATCCCCATACCCAGCGATAACGAGAAAAAGGCCTGAGATAAGGCACCGTTAATCACTGAAGCAGTAAGCTTTGAGAAGTCTGGAATAATATAAAACTCTACACCCGCCATGGCATTGTCACGAGTCAATACAAATACCACAAGACCCAGAAGCATGACAAAAAGCGCAGGCATCAGTAGCTTTGCAGCCTTTTCAATACCCTCTTTTACGCCACCTTGAAGAATAAGGTATACCACCCCTACCACAACGGCCATGTAAGCGAATATCGACGGTGAATTAATAAATAACCCAAAGGTGTCTGGGTTTGCCAATTTATCTAAGTTTCCGCTTACCGCTTCAAATAAATAACCGAAAATCCATACCGTGATAACCATATAAAACACGGCGATCATGAATGGCGTAGCAATGGCTAACCAGCCGGCGAGCTTCCATTTTGGGCTGTTGTTACTAATTGCACTATAAGCACCTAATGGGTCTTTCTTGGCATGACGGCCCACTGACATTTCAGCCAACATGACCGGCAAACAAATGGCAAACACGAAAATAGCGTACATTAATAAAAATGCACCACCGCCGTTTTTGGCAGCGCCAACGGGGAATCCAACCAAATTACCAATGCCCACTGCAGAACCTGCAGCAGCTAAAATAAACCCTATGCGCGATCCGAACTGTTCTCTGGCCCCGCTCATATCCCTTCCTCTTGTTGAGTTATTGTTATTTATTATCGGGATGGCGTTATATGTGGTGACTCACTTGTGGCGTCAACGCGTTGTATTGCAACCGGTTAAGGCGTATCAATACGCTGCACCATTCCCAAAAACAGCATGGTAACAGCAGTGAAATAAAAAGTCTTGATGTTGAATACACAGAAATCTGGTCTGACCGTATCACCAGGTTACCACTTGACCATCCCAGTCAATGAAATGACAGGTTTGCTCACGATTAAGTGACGACAAATGCGAAAGAAGTTGCTTGGCTGTGAAGTCAGGTGTGAACAACTTTTTCGCCGCCACATTTTTTTGAAAAGGCTTAGAAAGCGACGTATCGACTGTGCCTGGGTGATAGCAAACGAGAAGCGCATGTTTAAGCCTGCGTTGATATTCAACTGACGCCGTTTTAACAAACATATTAAGCGCCGCCTTTGAGGCGCGATAACCATACCAGCCTCCCAACCCGTTATCGGAAATACTTCCCACCCGCGCACTTAAACATACTAAGGTTGCATCGTTTTTATCCATAACGTTGACCAAGTGCTTTATCCATAGCGAAGGAATGATGGTATTTACCGCGAAGTATGTTTCAAGTGCGTCTTCACGCACATCTTCTAAGCGTTTTTCAGGGTGTATGTTTTTATTCTCATCGTGAAGAAAACCAGTGGTTATTATCACCGTATTTAACACGACATCGTCTTCTCTAAGCTGTTCAATAAACGATGCAATATGTTTATCGTCTTGTTCGGCTAATTGAACATACATTATGTTTGAAGCACTACTATCGGTAGAGACACTGCCACGAGTCACCGCAATTACATCGTCACCTCGCGAAGCACATTGATGAATAAGTGCCGATGCAATTCCACCAGAAGCACCGACTATAAGTGTTTTAGTTGTCATTACTTTCTCCGGGTACACAGCGTTCGCAGGTTCGTTTTTTACCTGTTAGCCAGTATGAAATCGTATAGCGATGTTTTGCGAAAATGTTGTATACGGCGTCTGCGATAATGCGTATACCAGGCCAGCGAAGCGGAGCATATAGCCAGCCCATTCCCACCGCTTTCCAAGCCAGATGAGTGACATCTAGGCCTGTTATTACAATACCGTCGTCGGTCATCCCGTGTATGCGCGCATTTAGTGCTTGCCAATCAAGCGAAGGGTAACGAGAAGCGAAATCAGGAGCCTGAATGTCAACCAGTGTAAGCCGATTATGCTTATCTCGCTTTTTCAGATGCCTCATTTCTGCCATACATAATGGGCAATAGCTATCGTAGAAAATAATCACGAAACCACCTTTGAATTATTTACACTTAGCGCTCTTACAAAATACGTTGTTGAGCTATTGTTATTCACGTTTTACTTAGTTGGCCTGATGACCATGCTACTTGGGATACCGATTCCCCTGCATGTAAACTCGCAGGGTTGATTTTTTATAATTAATTATTCGTTTATACGCTAAAAAAACAGGCTTGGATGACTTGAGTTGTAAGGCTCTCGCACCCACACTAGTGCAAGTTGATTTTTATTGAGGTTTTATTATGGCTAACAAGCAAGTTGCAACGCTCGCAGGCGGCTGCTTTTGGTGTATTGAGTCGGCTTTCAACACAGTAGAAGGTGTTGATAATGCAATATCTGGGTACGCTGGCGGAGAAAAAGCAGATCCAACCTATGAAGAAGTCTGCAAAGGTGATACCGGCCATGCAGAAGTGGTACAAATAAATTTTGATGCCGATATTATTTCGTACCGCGAAATACTGGAAATCTTCTTCGCATTACATAACCCTACACAGCTAAATCGACAGGGTAACGATGTGGGTACACAGTATCGCAGTGCTATCTTTTACCACGATGAAGCGCAAAAAGCAGAAGCTGAAAAAATTGTTGCAGAAATTACTGAAGATGCCATTTGGCCAGATCCGGTAGTCACAGAAATTGTCGCAATCAATAATTATTACCCTGCTGAGGAATACCACCAGAGCTATTTTAAAAACAATCCTCAGAACCAATATTGCTCAATGGTTGTTGCGCCTAAATTAGCAAAATTTAAGAAGACATTTGCATCTCGTTTAAGAAGCGACGCTTAATCACATTACTCAACGCAAGTGCACGCTTAAAGCTGTTCTTCACAAATTAAAAAAGGGTTGTACTAACAACCCTTTTTTACCCGACTAATAGGTAAAAACTACTCAAACCAACTTGCTTTTAATGTAAGCGGGAATAACAAAGGTGCAAGATCTTCGTACCGAGGGGTATCGGCTTCGCAGGTAGCGTTTTTCATGTAGTTTTTTTCCCATGGATCGTTAATTATCCATAGCGTTGAATCAACCACAACAAGCCCCTCCATTGACGCATTATCCATGAGATACTCACCACACGCTTCGCCGCCGTTAACTTTAAACGTTATGGGGATCCGCTTTGTGGCTTTTTGTTTTGTACTGTCAATTACCCAAAGTTCATTATCATTGCGTGCAGCCGCGAGCAAAAATACGTCACCGCTTTGTGTGATGTGAAGCGCAAGTCCGTTAATAGGATGATTTCCCGAAGTAAAAACGGGAAGACGTAATTGAGGATCTGACACACTGGCAAAATCGCTAGATGACCAAAAATCATCGCCAATATTAAGTGTAAAGATTCTAGGTTGACCCGCTTTATCTTTTTCTAGGCCAATATAAAGCGTACCGTCACTATCCATGGTTAACCCCTCAATGCCATCATTGGGGAAGTTACCTACCTCAAAATCAATAGGAAACTGAAGCGGGCGTACATCGCTCATTTCAACGCTGCCGTTGTCTTTTTGCGTTAGTTTAACCAAAAGTGTTGGATAATCTGTTGAGCCAGTAGCCTCGTACTTAGATTCACAGCGCGGGCTTAAAGCACCTGTGCGAGTAGCGTCTTCTGTTACGGTATAAATAATCTTGGGGTCGCGAGGATCTACGGCTAACGCTTCTAAATCGGGTTGTGAGCTTAAGTACGTGTAGAAGCAACTGCGTCTGACTGCATTAGAAAATGAAAATGTGGCACTTGAATGCGTAAGCGTAGCGCTGGCAGGGTCAATCGTATGTAACTTCAACTGCTGTGTAACATCAGCACTGGCATCAGCAATCGTGATAAGTTGCCCGCCTACTTCCACTAAACCGGATGTTTGAGGATCAAACATGACCTTTCCACTACTGTCTTTGATCCATTGACCCACTGAGACCTCAGTAAGATCGGTCTTTTGGGGAGCAATAACAACGTCCTTAGGCTCACTGCAGGCAGAGATTGCCAACACCACACAAGCAGTAAACATCGAGTTTCTTAACATGCTAAAAGATTCCTTTTTGAAACATTCTGCTTCTAAATTGTAAGGGAGTATATCCAGCATACCGTTTATAGACAAAAAAGAGTAAGGTAAAGGTTTGTAAATGTGTACTTAGAGGGTTTAGTCATTTCTACGCAGCAACTTCCACTTGTCATTGCAGGGCCTATTGTACGAAAAGTAACAGAAAACTCATGCTACATATGGGTGTGTACTTCTATCGCGGACGCACCAAAATTGTCCTTAACCCACGATAAAACGACAATTAACGGGCAAGCACAAGTCGAAAGTATTCAAGTTGGTAAGCACGCGTATATTCATTTGCTGCATTTTAAAAGCAACACCCACTTTGAGGATCGTAAGCGTATAGGCTATGCCTTACAATTTAACGATTCATCAGAGCAGACTCGATGGGACAACGAACAAGAAGCATTACTTTACAGCAATCAAACTTTGCTGAGCTTTCATTACACGCAAACTCCCCAAACCATTCTTCATGGCTCGTGTAGAAAACCGCATTTTCACGGTGATGACGCCCTTACTCAAGTCGATGTATTGCACGAAACGGCATTTTCAAAGCAAACTCTCTGCCCAGATTTATTGCTAATGACTGGCGATCAAATATATGCAGATGATGTTGCCGGTCCCATGCTTAAAGCGATTCACCACACTATTGAACAACTTGGTCTTTTTCATGAGTCTCTTGAGGGAGCGGTGGTAAGCAACACAGATGAACTCGCAACGCATCCACACGGATTCTATGAACGCGAACAGCTTCTTCCGCAGATTGCCACCAATACCGCGCTGTCGTCACTATTTTTCGGAGCCAAGAAAAAGCCTGTTTTCACCTCGGTTAATGCGCAAAACCACCTTATTGGTAGTGCTGAAATTATCGCAATGTACTTGCTGGTCTGGTCTGATGCACTTTGGCCAAGTATCACTATAGATTCGGAACATGTAGGCGAAAAATATAGCGCCTCATTCGATAAAGAAAAGCATGCCATTGAAGGGTTCGTCAACGCTTTACCTAAAGTAAGGCGTGCGCTGGCCCATATCCCTACCTATATGATTTTTGATGATCATGATGTCACCGACGACTGGAACCTAACGCGGGGCTGGGAACAAGAGGTTTATGGAAACCCACTTTCTAAGCGAATGATTGGTAACGCATTAATTGGCTATTTGCTATGCCAGGGTTGGGGTAATGCACCAGAAAAAGTATCGCCGCTAATTAAAAGCGCTATGGAGAAAATGCGAGGTAACGGCATTGAAAAGCACGATGATTTCATTGACGAGTTACTCGAATTCGACGAATGGCACTATCGGTTAGATACCACCCCGCCGATAGAAGTTTTAGATACAAGAACACAACGCTGGCGGTCAGAGTCTAATATGAATAAGCCTTCTGGACTTATGGACTGGGAAGCCCTCTGTGACTTTCAACACTCTATCATAGGTAAAGAAGCCGTAATTGTCGTATCAGCAGCTCCCATTTATGGCGTAAAAGTCATAGAGGCGATTCAAAAAGTATTCACTTTTTTTGGCAAAGCGCTAACGGTAGATGCCGAGAACTGGATGGCACACAAAGGTACGGCCAATGTCATGCTCAACATTTTTAGGCACTATAAAACTCCACCTGAATTCATCATATTGTCAGGTGACGTGCATTACTCGTTTGTTTACGATGTTCGCCTGCGCTTTAGACGTAATAGCCCGCACATCACTCAATTTACCTGTAGTGGCTTAAAGAACGCTTTCCCTGATGGGTTAATAAAATGGTTAGATCGCTTGAATCGCATTTTATATCGCACTAAATCTCCGTTGAACCTTTTCACCAAACGACGAAATATGTCAGTTAAGCCTCGTCACCCCAGTATGGGATACGGGGAACTTTTTAACGGTTCTGCACTTGGTGTATTAAAAATTTCACACAAAAGCACACAAGTAGAATGCAAGGCTTTGTTGTCCAACGGTAAAGAGGTAGAATTCCCGCCAATTGAAAATGATTAGTTCAAAAGAGGTATCTAATGAGTGATAGCGCCCTGTCCATCGGATTGTTTTACGGTTCAACAACCTGTTACACAGAAATGGCGGCGGAAAAGATCCAAGCGCAGCTCAATAGTCTCTTTGATGATGATATTGTGGTGCTACACAATATCAAAGACGTTAGCTTGTCACGCGTAGCAGAATACGACATTGTCATTTTTGGCATTTCTACTTGGGATTTCGGGGAACTTCAGGAAGACTGGGAATCTCATTGGGACGAAGCGCATCAGCTTGATTTGCAAGGTAAAACCGTTGCCTTGTTTGGTCTTGGCGATCAACTTGGCTACGGTGAGTGGTTTCAAGACGCACTCGGCATGCTACACGACGCCATAGCTCCATCAGGATGTAAAATCATCGGTTTCTGGCCTAATGAAGGCTATGAGTTTACTGCTTCTAAAGCCCTTACCGATGATAAATCACAATTTGTTGGGTTATCGCTTGATGACGAAAACCAATACGATAAAAGTGAAGCGCGTATAGAAGCATGGTGTGAGCAATTACTCGGCGAGATGGCGTAACACGCCACAGGTATCACCTGCATTGTGAACATGGAATCTAAAGGTCGAATCCATCAACAATTCTATCGCAATGGTCCAAGCCATCGCGATGGTGCTGATGTCTCGTTTCAGGACATAAGAAAGCTTTTTAACTTTGCAACGATCACAGTGGGTCGCTGGGTTACCGCAGAAGAGCAACAGATCGCGGCGAATTTGTTTTTTGACGCATTGTACGATCTCGTGGCGATCTTGAATGTTAACGAACAAGTGCTATCGCTTAATGGCTCATTATCTTTGGCATTTGGTAGCGGTGGTCAAAAGCATTCAAGTGCACATTACAACAGCACCAAACGACAACTTGCACTTGCGAAAAATGCAGGCGCTGGCGCTCTTGCCCATGAATGGTTTCACGCGTTTGACCACTATATTGCACCGCGTATGTTTGATGGCGTTGCGCCTGGGTCGTTTGCCACACAAGCATGGCTAGATAATGCCCCCATGCACTCACATCCATTAAATCAAAAATTGAGCAATTGCTTCTCGTTGTTGTTCCTAAATGATCAAAAGAGGCCCAATGAGTACTTTGTGCGATCCGTAGAGGCTGATCGCGCGTTAAAAATGTATTATTATGCTATGCCTCAGGAGATGGCTGCCCGTGCGTTTGAAGCGTGTATTCAGGATCACGAAATCAAAAACGCGTTTTTAGTGCAAGGCACAAAAAAATCAACGGAAGCTAGACTTGGCATTTATCCTCATGGTAACTTGCGTACATCACTCAATCAGGCATTGATGTTGTATTTTTACCAATTAGGTGTCGCCATTTCACATAAACAGACCTAGTTTGTTGTTTTTTTACTGTGAAACTGAGTATTTTTCCAGCAACAAGTGTTAATGAGCACACTGTTTTTATACAAAAGTCTGTATATTTTTGTAACAAGCAGTATACTAAAGCGCTCGAACGTAACAGAAGAAAGAAGACGAGATGAAAAGAAAGAAGCATACCTCGGCTGAAGACGAGGCTCAGATTGATATGACCCCCATGTTGGACATCGTGTTCATCATGTTGATTTTCTTCATCGTAACGACGTCGTTCGTGAAAGAGAAAGGTTTAGATGTAAACCGTCCGGAAGATAATCAAGCGAAAAATGACAAGCCTTCAAAAGCGCTTTCTATTCGTATTGATGCTGATGGCACTATCATGATGGGTGGTCGTGAAGTTGATATTCGTCGTGTTGTAGCAAACACGCAAACATACCTTGCAGAGAACAACACTGATTCAGCTGCTATCCAGGCTCACGAAGACAGCGAGCACGGTACAGTAGTAGAAGTAATGAACCAGGTTAAAATTGCAGGTATCGAGAAAGTATCTGTATTGGTTAAAAAGAGCTAAAACGCTTTTATAATCAATAAAAAGCCGCCTTCGGGCGGCTTTTTTCGTATATGGGCTTATACCAAAGTATCTCTTGTGCTATCGAATGAATTTTGTTCAGATCGTAGTATTCGGTGAGTCTGGAAATCCATGTTGAAAATCGGTTCCAGGCTGTTTAGTCACTGGAGCCAATAAATGAGAATAAAACTAGCCAATAATCAGGCCGCTGCTGTACAGCTGGCCATCGCAACTGCACTATTCACTCAGTGCGTCGACGCTTCGCCTATCGAACTCAGTGACGCATTCAAATACAACGCCCTCATTTTTAATGATTTCGAAGGTGAGCGATCTGATGTCGAAGGAAAGCTAGCGGTAGGTGGTGACCTCACGGTCGAGCACTTCGATGTGGGTTTGCTATTAACGCCGGATCTGTCTTCCAGTTCGCTTTATGTAGGGGGCGATCTCACATACACCCACGGTCAAGTTCACGGTGGTCAAGTAACTGTATCAGGCATGATTACTGCTGAAAATGTGTCTTTTGATGGTGCACTAAATAGTGGCGGATCAACATCTGTTACTTACGGTAACATCGAGTCAGGCGGTATTTTTAGTAAAGGAGATGCATCGTTAAACAGTGCAGGTATTAATCAAGGCGATATCCATGCCGAAGGTTCTGTTAGCATTACTTATGCTGGACTTGGCGATGGTGAAGTTATTTACGGCAATGACGTCTCAGTGGTCAGTGGCAACGCTGGGCGTGGCGCAACGAAAGATTCGGCAAATCGCGTAACCGTCGACAATATTGACTTTCAGTCGTTGCAAGATGAAGTAACCGCTCAGTCGAACGCGTTTGCAAATATGAACGTGAATGGCACAACAACACTTAAATGCGGTGCTGATGCGTGTTCTGACAGTGCTACTGACACCATTGATACGATCGTTTTTTCTGGTACCGACGATGTTAACGTGTATTCAATTGATACGGATTGGTTTAGCGCAGGTGATAAAGGCATCGTTTTTGATTTCTCAACCACAAGCTACAACATTATTAATGTGTACGGCAAAGAAGTAGAACTGTTCAATACTGGTTTCTTCAATACTGCATTCACTACAGAAAACGAGTATTTTCGTGAGAATGGTCAGTATCGAGACAATGACAATAACATTGACCAACGTCACGATGGCCTATACACCAACAACATTCTCTTTAACTTTGTAGATGCTGACAGCTTAGCCTTACACTCGGTTGGTGTTAAAGGTAGTGTATTGGCCCCCTATGCTGAATTGAGCTTTTACAACGGCCATGTAGACGGTAACGTTATTGCAAGTAGCTTGGTTACGCCAGAGGTGACCTTGTACAACGACAAAGGCGAACCTTACCTTGCGCCAACAGGCCAAATCAATAACTATCGCTTTGGTGCAATTAACGTCAGTGAGCCAGCGTCTATTGCGTTACTATTTGGTGCTGCGTGCTTTATGTATACGAGAAGAAAAAAGCAATAAGCGTAGAGCAAATTACTATAAAACGCGGAGTTGATTAAAGACAACTCCGCGTTTTTTGTTTGGATCGCAGCATACCGCTACAGTGCAAAGCCGCTGCGTCGCGGTGATGACAAGATTAATTCGTCGCTGGTAACACCTGTGCCCTTGCCCTGGCGCCATCTTATCTGAATACCAGCTTCAAAAGCCTGATACTCCACAGCAAATGCTTTGCCTATGTAACCCGCTACTATCCATTTGTCGGTAATTCGGTATTGCCCTTCAGCCATAATATTACCGCTTAACCCTGTGCTGCGATCGTAGTCTAGTCTTGCTAATGCATCGTCAGGATCATCAAAAAAGTCACTCAGAGGAAAGCGCAGTTCATTTTGCTGCTTCACTCTTGAAAGCGCTAACGCACTGCGCAACTTTAACTGCCAATTTAGGGTTTCCAATGTGAGTAGTTCTGAATAGCCACCCACGCTAACGAAATAATCCGGACTAAAATAGCCGCCATTACCATAAGTAAACCCACTTAAATTCTTATCATAGCTGTTGTAACTCACGAAAGGACCCACGCGCCAGTAGTCTAAGTAGGAAGAAACATCCTCTGCCACATCGTAGCTAATATCAAAGCGCAGTGAGAACGCGTTATTATCGTCAACCCGATCGCCTTTAAGCGTACTTAATTGAGCAGTAGTCGCCGCTGACCACTTAGGTGCAACGACATAAGCAGCCAATAGCCGAGCGCCCTCTTCTATAACATATCCCCATGGCTGTTGATGATTACTATTAAACGTACCGGTTTGACTTAATAAGCTATCTTCTTTTGCTTGCCTGAACAGCGTTGCCGCCACCGTCATATCGGTAAAAAAGCCGGTAGCCGAAAGCTGCCCGGTTACCTCGGCATCAACAGGTTGTGAAAACATGCCGTACTCTAGGTTAGCGTAAAAATTAAATGCGTCAGCTTGATACAGCACTTCACCGCGAACACCTGTATCTTCAAAGCCAGATATGCCTTCAAAAGGTGCAGACACTGCATCGTCTAACTGGCCACCAGCAAACCAATCTCCCTGCGACGGTGTTCCACTGTAAAATTGCTTATAGTCGAAGGTGACTTGCCACAACCACTTATCATAGGTGCTGCCTATGCCTACGTACTGACTAACTACATCAAAATTCCCCAAACCATCTTGTCCGCTGCGCTGGCGTACATTTACGCCATATAGTGCGGTAAAAGCATCTTTAGTTTGGGCGGTAGTTACGCGTTCGTCTTCATTCAAATAGGCGTACAAAAATTGTTTTCTGGGCCAGGCGTTTTGTACCGTTTGTTGTTGAAGCTGCCTTTTTATTTGAGGATATTTTAACGCTAAGCGCCCAAGGGTAGCGCTATCGTCACGATTTAAGGTTACCAGTTCATTGGCGATAACTTCATTTTGGGGAGTGTTAGAAAGCACTTCTTCAAACGCACTTGTTGCAGCGGCTACATCGCCGCGTTCTTTTGATGCCCAACCAAGCAGCGCGCGCTCTTCAAGTGTTAATACTCTGATTTTTTCTAACTGCAACGCGGCATCTATGCTTTTGCTATACGCTTGTACTTCATAAAAACGAACTTGTCGTTCAGCCAGAGCATCGGCACATCGACGTAAGAATATTTCTGAATTAATACTACACGCTAGTGTAAAAGCCTCGTCTACTTTGTTGCTCGCAACGAAGGTAACGTACTGGCCTTCGTTATCGCCTATTAGCGCGAAAAGCATGGCCGCCAACTCGAACTGCTGCGCATCGTAATAGTTCCATGCTTTTCCTTGTAGCAGTTGCGCCACGTAACCGCTGCTATCGTTATTGAGATACTGTTGCAGTTTTTCAAAGTCATTTAACGACAATGCTTGCTGTACTTTAACGCCTTTAACGCCATTTAGTCCTTGCTCAACCGACTGCTTTTGGCTATCGAGAGTTGCAATGCCTTTCGCCTGCTCAAATTGCTGTTGCGCGACATCAAGCATGTTTTTGTCAAGCGCGGTCCACCCTATCAACAGATAAAAATCAGTGCGATTCATCGCATTACTGAGCGTTGCAAGCTGTTTCACTTTTGTCGTGCTCGCTGCCGCCCGCGCTTTTGGCGTTAGCGCAGCGAATGCTTCTAGCGGTGCTTCAGGCTTTGGCTGAACTTCTTGTGCTGGTTTTTCTACCTGTGAGGGAACAGACTGCACGTTTTGGTTAGTTTTTCCATTAATGCGCTCCAAAGCAGTTATTACTTCATCGGGTATTTCCCAACGAGGATATTCCGCTTTTAGTCGATAAAACTCTTCATTTGCAAGACGTATTTGTTTTTCATTGATGTGGTACCACAACCCTGTTGTATCTGGTTGCTGAGACGCTAATGGCGCAATATTGAGCTCTTTTTCTTGATACGTTGTACTGGTCTGAGCCAATACGTCAACACTCATTAGTAACGCAGTCGCTACACTGAGATACAAAACATTGTTCAAATTACTCACGACGGATTATCCATAACAGCCAACATAGACAGCAATGTTAAACTTGCTGAGTAATAGTCTGTGGTGCGATTTATTTCAGGCCAATCTACCTCTGTACCTTGTGTTAGGTGAGATACAGCAGTTTCTACAGCACGCATCCCCACCGTCATCTCATAATCTGCTACTTTTTCTGTCAGTAAATTCACGGTAGCCGGTGTTTTTGGCTGCTCCCACCACGCATTAAATGGTTCAAACAATGTGGAATGCTGCTCAATAGTGCTTGAACCACTCCACGCTAAATGCAGCGGTATACGTACGGCATTGAAGCCATATTCAGCAGAAATGACCTTATCTAATGACAGTCTCACTTCTTTACGGTGATTGTTGTCTACGCGGTTGCCAATGCTGTTTTCGACCCTGACCCAATCACTGGGTAGCCCATATTGAGAAAATTGCGATTTTGCGAGCAGTGCCAAGCCACTCGTATAAAGCTGATTCCACTTTTCGGGTTGATTGGCGTGCTGTGCAATGTCCTTTAGTGCAGGAAAAATCCAGTACGACAAGTTAACTTGGACACTGCTATCATCCTCAAAACCGAATTCACCAGGAAGTAGTAAGGTAAGCTGTTCAGTATCTTTGATAAGCGTTGATTCCACTTTATCAATGATAGCTGTTGCCGCAGAAGCATAATCTTCGTCGCCCCATTTATCAGCAGCGCGAAGTAATGCCCAAGCAATTAAAATTTCGCCATCAGATGCGTTGTTAATGTCGTCAATACACGCGCGATCATGAGTTGGACAGGGGCGATAGCGCCAACTAAAAAGTTTATCTTCTCGCTGCAACACACGCTGCGACCACTGCCATAACGCATCAAAGGTATCTTTATCGTTAGCCCCCACAGCAAACAGCATGGCGTAGCCTTGCCCTTCACTGTGCGACACATTGCCATTACCCGTATCTAGAACGCGCCCGTCATCAATAAACAGCGCTTTGTATGCCGCAAAATACTTTACGAAAGTCAGGTCTTGTTGTGTAGAACACGAGGCTAGTAGCACAACTAACGCCACTACTAACCCGTGAAATATACGCTTTACCATGCGTCTTGCACTTGTTTGTTTCTGCGCTTAAGCAACGTATACATGACGAAGCTTACAATTAGGACAAGAGCGATAAAGCCTATCAGCCAATACCATGGATTATTCGACAACCACAAACGCAGATGCAACCAGCTATCATCAGCTTCACCCACTTCAAATTTGTCACTGATCTGCATTACTAGTGCGGGTGATAAATTATCTTTCCATGCAAAGAAATCACCTGCCAATTGGCCCCACATCGACAAGCTCACTAGGTCTTGAATACGCTGATGTAGTATTTCAGGTGTTTGTGCCGCGACAATAAATAGTGTCTCTCGCTGGGTCGCAGTAGGATGCTGTTGAGCAGTTAGAATCGCCTGCTGCCCTAAGTCACTTTCTTGCACGGTATGGCCATCAACTCGCATCTCTTTAAAAGACAAGTCTTCACTTAACGTACGTACATGATTGTACAAGTTGTTTTGCAAGCGGTAAGACCAACGCTTGCTGGCTTCAATTGCAGTATTAAATTCCGATTGTTCAACTTGCGTAAGGGTTTGTGGTGTACCCAATACAATAAGCGAACCCTCTGTATCCAAATTATTTCCTATTTTAATTTGTAAGTTCAACAGTGGCGCTCGCGCTACCTGAGCAAGTTTAGCCGCCAAGGTTAACGCACTGTTTAGAAATGCTTCACTTGGCGCATTAATGGTTGCGATAGGTGCTGATTTAAACCGTGCAAAAGGATAAGCCGCCTCAGAAAGTAACGCCAAGTCCGGCTGAACGGCCACATGACCTGCCGAAGGCAAATCAATACCCGAAGAATTATCTAGTTGAAACACCAAATGTGATCCTGGAATATCATCACAGGGTACACCAGCAAGCGGAGCGCGTGAGGTAATATCAAAATCAATATTGTTTGTACCACCTTTAAAATAACGCGCAGGTATCGACAGCTGATAATCTCGATAAGATTGTCCGTTCGTGTTGGTTAACGAAAGACCGTGTACCAACTCGTCATTTACGCTCACGTTCATAATTGAACCAGGGCCAAAACCAGCGCCATAGGCAAAATCCAATAATAACTTCACACTGGCATTTTCGGGCACATAGAAATCAGCCGGCAACCTAAATGACACGCGCTTATTAAAGTCATTTTCGTTTCTAAACTGTGCTGTCGATATGCCAAAATCTTCAAACGTATAGTGCTGACCAGGCGCCAATACTCTGTGACGCTGAACTTTACCGGCGTCCATCTCTGATTGCGAAAGTACGGTCACTTGGCTAATTGGATTCAACGCATCATCCATTACCGCTAAGGCCTTTGCGGCCTGGTGAACTTCTTCCTCAGTCGTTCCACTGACAATAAGTCGATAACTCGCGGGCACGATAACCTTATCGTTGGCAATGACCGCGGGGGTGCGCTGTGCACGTAAAAATGCACCATCAATCTCGTTAGTGAGTTCATCTGTCAATACAGCAGCGAGTTCGGCGGCAGTCCCCACTAACACATGCACTGGCTGCTTTGGTTGTGACGTTAGGTACCATGCACTGCGTTCAAAACGTTGCACGTTGTCTTGTTGCCAATAGTCGCCTTGCGTATTGTTAATTTCAGGTAACACATAGCTTGCTTCGAACACATCGTGAGACACTGACAATGGTTGATATTGATTGCGCAATGCTAACGCTTGGGCCACAAGCGGTAACGTTGTTTGTTGTATTTCAAGAGAAGGCGCTTTTGCCGTGTAAAGCGAAACTGCACGCTGCCCACCTATACCGGGGTTGAAAAAGCCACTCAGTTCATCAAGCGTGAATTCGCTTTCATTTATCGATGTCGTCAGTTTAAGCGTAGAGTTGTAGATATTAATCTCACTCCACAATTCAGGTGCGTTACCGTTTACACATTGTTCTGCATAATGCTGACTAACAGCGAACGTAAGGGTATTAAAACCAGGGCGCCACAGGGTTTTGGGGATCGTCATTTCAGACACCAGCGAGGGGCGATCTGGATCAAAGGCAATTTGACCAATGGTGGCATTATTGAAGCGAACATAAAGTTGAGAGCGCTTTTTGATTAATGCTTGCGAGCTGACGACTTCAAGTCGAAGTAACGCATTGTCGATATCGGTAACGGCACTTAGCGGGATAGCAATATCGACACTATCCGATTTTCCCTGCATACGGAGCGTACTGTCACCACCAAAGAAATCGGTTAATCGAAATGTTTCCGTTTGCGCACAAAGCGAGAAAGACATCAATAAACACGCACATAATGTAAGGTATTTTTTTATCATTATTTTTCCTTTGCCGGTTTGATATAAAGTCCAATTCTTCCGGCAACTTTTCCCATTAAAACAAGCACGTGAAGAAAGACAGGCTTTATGCCTACCTTAAGCACATGCTTTACACCGTACCAATACGATATCGCTCGAGTTCGCCTGCGTTGAAATGACATCCAGCGCAAGCTATCGCAAAGCGCAAATGATACCACCTCGTTTATTTGCGTATCGGTTTCAGGCGCAAACCGTACACGCAAAATTTTTGATTCACTGTCATAGTGCAAAACGTCAATTGGAATATGTACATTCTTATTTTGCGCATGACTCCATGATGTAAATATAGCTTGCTTGGGTACAAGCGCACCTTCGCCTTTCAGGCGCAATCGAGCACCACCTAACGATAAGTCAATAAGATCGCCAACCCACGCTTCATCGCTTCCCGCTTTAATGACAACGCTGTTAGTAGCAGGCAAGCGCGCTTGAGCACGCACTTGTTTGCGCTCTAGAAGTACACTCATTACTGATAGCAACAAAAGCAAATTAAAGCTATTCCATAGCATTACTACCACTGTCAGCTCGCGAGTGAGTGGCTCGGTAATAAACTTGTACACGCCTGCAAACAAGGCAAAAGTAATAATCAGTATTAGCCAATAAAACACATTAGAGAGCGGTGAAACAAAGGTATGATCAAGACTCTCTCCTTTTGGTGTAACCACAAAAGAAGGCGCTCTTGGCTTGAGAAACACTTTAACCAACGCATTCAGCGTAAAGGCACACTGCAAAATTTCATACAATTCTGACACCAGAGGCCAGCGCGTTCGCCCAAACAACATCGTTGAGATAGTGTAAGTGGCAATAACATGCGGGACGGTAAATGCGAGAATTTCGAGCATAGAGGCGTGATAAACCTGTAAATCAAACACCAAGTAAGCCAATGGCATAAGCAGAAAAATGATGCGTGCAAAAGGAAAAAGCCAAAACATGATTGAACTCATGTAGCCTACTCGCTGATACCACTTTAACCCTTGCGCTTTATAGGGCTTTTTAAGCAGCAGGATCTGGGTCATACCTTGCGCCCAGCGCATACGCTGCTGAATGAATGCATCGAAGGTTTCAGGTGCTAAACCACTTACCATTGGTCTGTCTACATAAACGGACTCATAGCCCATTTTATGCAAATCTAACGCTGTTTCTGCATCTTCGGTAATTGATTCTCCGGATATTCCACCCACTAAATTTAGATGGGCGCGACGCATAAGTGCAGCAGAACCACAGAAAAAAGAACTTCCCCAGTAATCGAGCCCTTTTTGGATGGTGCCATAGAACATGTCGTTTTCTGAAGGCATTCGAGTAAACGCAGAAAAGTAGTTTCGTTCAACCGGGTCAGGGTTTGCCATAAAGTGAGGCGTTTGTACTAAGAACACTTTCTCGTTTTTCAGCATCCATGGCACGGTCCTATCCAAAAAGTCAGACGTGGGGACATGATCAGCATCTAAAATAACAATCAATTCACCTTGGGTGTTTTTAATTGCGCTATTTACGTTACCGGCTTTAGCAAACTCATTTTTTGCCCGGGTGTGATAGGTAATCTCTAACCGTTTACATAGTGCCTGCAAATCCGACCGTCGCTGCTTGGCCGTTTGCGCTGCTATGGGATTATCAGCGTTGATTTTCTGATCGGTACCACCATCATCTAGCAAGTGAATAAATAACTTGTCTTCAGGATAATCGAGCATTTTTGCAGCCCGAATTGTCACTTCCAGAATGTCTTCATCTTCATTGTAACTGGGGATCATGACATCTACGGTAGGCAATGTTGCTTTATCCATTCCTTCTAAGGTCAACAAGGGACGACTGAGTGGAAAGGCGTTCACGATTGCGCCCAGTATCGAGGTGATCCCCGCGTAGATTTCTGCCGCAAACAGCAACCAAACCGCAATTAACGACAATACATCGGAATATTTGAGCGTATAAATGCCGCGCCAAAGCAAATAACGGATACTCAACGCAACCGCTAAGACTAGTGCTAGTGTACGAAAAAAGTGTTGGTGTTTTTGTGCGTGATTCGCCTCTTTGCTGCAAAGCGAAATAACAATAAGAATGGTGACAGAAGAGAAAAGTTGCCCAAGAGCATCAATAGGCGCAAGCAGAAGAAGCCCTAATAAAAGCGCTGCAACCCAAAATAGTACAAAAAACTGTGTTGTATAGTGAGGTCTATGAGTTTGCCAATTGTCCAAGTTCACGTTCCAGTACGTTTATATGCGTTACATTCGCATAGTTCGCCCTGTTAATTAACGTGATCTTGCCATCAGACATATCAACTTCGTGGTTGCTCATATAGAACATTCTAGAAATCGCATCCCTTTGTTTCTTATTGCTTTTACTTGCTACTAACCAAGCAGGATAAGTCACAAAGCCAAACACTGATAACGCGAATAAACCGTAGAAAAGTGCTGGTGACATCGTTGGAGCCACGTACAGGGAAAATAAAAACATAGCCATACTTGCTACGGTAAATATACCAGTAATTTTACGTAAGCGTATAACTTTAATAAGATTATTTTCCGCATCCAGCAACATTTTAAGACGTCGCTTCCACAGTGTTTCAGTTTCGAGCGTTGTGCGCGCATCCACCAGTAGCGGCTTTTCTTCGCCTGCGATGGTGTCAGTAAAGTGGTGCGCAGCATCAATAACGTTTTCGGCATTATCGCCGCAAGACGTACCAACACGTTTATGTTCAAGCGCTTTAACATCACCAAATTGTTGCGAATTATCGAATAATTTCACTACGCACACTCCTCTCATCACTACATATCGAGTCTACTTCCACTCTTCCTGAGGAAAAATTGCTGAAATCATACTTATTGATTAATAATAATACGCTTTAATACCTTATCTGCCATTGAACTTTAGCTTATTAAACTTTGGGATAGTGAGTATTGGCAGAGCGTAGAGAGGTTTTTGAGGGTGGAAAGGACGGCGCCCCCCGCCTTTAAAGCAAGGGGCAAAGGCGATGATTATTTGTGCTTTTTTACGCTGCGCTGAATTTTCAGCTTGCTTACAATGCTGATTAAGTTGCTCACATTAAATACTGTGCCGAAAATACTGCCTACAGAAAAAGCGTAAATAAGCCCTAGCGTTTCCGCGACAAGAAAAACTTTACGAATTGTGTGTGTATCGCGAATGACTAACGAGCCGACGGTAAATATAAGGGAAGACGCATAGGCAATAAAAATAATCCAAGGATGTGACAGTACAAACCACTCGTACAACAAGAAACCTACATTAACCCCGACAAATAAAAACAGTATGCCGTTGCTACGGTATTTAATAGCAATAAAATTTCGCAAACTCGCGAGTAATGTGCCAACACCTGCAGCCATAGCATCAAGCATAAAGAAGTGAGCACTTAGTGCGGCCAGCGCAAAAGCAGAAATAAGCAAGTAACGGTCGACATTATTTTGTCGATAGCCGATAAAATTAAGAATGACAGCAAGCGCTCCAAACGCTTCAGCGACAATGAGCATGAAAAAGTTCTCTTGTTAGAATTTTAAATAAAACGGTTTACACAAATTTTTAAACTCAGTGGTATACGCGTTGTCCTGTGTACGTATAACAAGGTGCTCTGGTAACACTTCTCTTATTTTATGCCGGCTAAATCGCATGGCACATAGATAGGGTTGGCTTTGACTATTGTGCTTTACATGTAATACCCGCGAGAGGTGTAAGTTGTGTGTAGCGGCACAATTCATTACTTCAGTTAATGATGAGTACGGATAAACACAGTAGATCACGCCCTCATTAGCTAAATTTTTGGTGCAAAAGCGAAAAAAATCACTAGGGCTTAAATTTGTAGTTTGCCGAGCAACGGTTCGCGCACTCGTTTGCAAGCGATAGGCATTTGTGTTTTTCGTGTTTGCGTCGAAATAAGGTGGGTTAGCAATTATCACGTCATAAGGTTGTGATGTATTAAATTGTGTGACATCACAATGAATAAGGCGCAATCTTGACGACCACTTTGTATTGGCAAAGTTTAGTGATGCTTGTTTTGCAGCGTTATCATCAATTTCAATCGCATCAATAAACGCCTTTGTTGGCGAGTTTTGCGACTTTTGAGCCATCATCAGGGCTAATATTCCCGACCCCGTTCCAACGTCAAGAATTGAGCTTGCGGTTTGAACATTAGCCCAACTTCCCAATATCATGCTATCGGTATTGACCTTCATGGCACAGTTGTCTTGCGCCACAGAAAACTGCTTACAATGAAACATGATAGAACTACCACACTTAATAACTGATATTAGTGACTTGCTTTCCAATAAGCCTGTTTGTCTACTACGCACTAACTTCAAATACGCGGTACTATTCTACCACTTTTGCAGAGACATCATATTCCTAGCAACGTCAATAGCATGAACAGGACGATACTTTTTTAGTGGTCCTTTCATTACTGTTTGCCATATTGGCGCAGTTTTCTGTGCAATATCTTCTAGAAAGCGTGATTCATTGCGCTCCCCGAGTAACAAAGAGGGGCGAACGGCAGAGGCGTGCGGAAGTTGAGGCATGCGCATTATGGCGTTTTCTAGCTCACCTTTTACTCGCAAATAAAAATTACTACTTTTGGCATCTGCACCCACTGATGAAATCCACACAAAGCTATCAGCGCGTTGTGCTCGTGTTAGCTGCGCCGCAACGTGCACAAATTCAAAGTCTACACGGCGAAACGCTTGCTTTGAGCCTGCGGTCTTTAGTGTTGTTCCCAAACAACAGTACACGTGATTAACACTAAAATACCCCTGATAGTCCTGCAGATTATCGAAATCGATAACAACTGGTTTTAACCTTTTATGAGGGTCATTAAACATCTGCGCCGATAGCGGTTTTCTCACTAAACAGGTGATTTCTGTATAACGTCTATCTTGTAAAAGTATATTTACAAGCGTTCGTCCCACCAAACCTGTCGCTCCTAGCACGATTGCGGTTTTCATACTTCACACCTTGTATCATTAACTGGTTTCTCTACAATTAAACCTTCGACAGGTAAATATGCAGATAAAAATGAAAAAAGCCCTTTTGATTGGAGCCGCTATGCTCTCTACTGCTTTAAACGCTGAAACGCTCACTATTGAGCGTATTTTCTCTTCTCCCTCGTTAGATGGCAACGCACCGCGTTCATTAAAGGTATCCCCCGATGGACAACGCGTAACCTTCTTAAAAGGTAAACAAACCGATTACGAACGTCTTGATTTATGGGAATACCACATCGAAAGTGGTGAGACCCGCATGCTATTCGACTCTAACGATTTATCTAGCGGCGAAGAAGTTTTATCAGACGAGGAAAAAGCGCGACGCGAGCGTATGCGTTTATCGGGTAGCGGCATTGTAAGCTATCAATGGTCTGATGACGGTAAAGCCCTTTTATTCCCACTTGGCGGTGATGTATTTTATCACAAGCTCGGTGAGAAAGGCGCAAAGCAGCTTCTTGATACCGACGCATTCGAAACCGATATCAAACTATCGCCCAAAGGCAATTACATTTCTTTTATTCGCGACCAAAACCTATACGTAAAACACATCGCGTCTGGCAAAGAGATGGCTATCACCAAAGAAGGTGGTGGCAACATTAAGTTCGGTATGGCTGAGTTTGTCGCACAGGAAGAAATGGGCCGTATGACAGGCTACTGGTGGTCTGGCGACGAAAGTAAAATTGCTTTCACTAAAGTGGATGAAAGCCCGGTTGAGGTTATTACCCGTTCAGAAATTTATGCTGACGATATCAAACTTATCGAGCAAAAATACCCTAAGGCAGGAACGCCGAATGTTGTGGTAGAGCTCGCTATTCAAGACATAAATACCGGCAAACGTACGTGGGTTGACCTAGGCGAAAATAAAGACATTTACTTTGCACGCGGCAAATGGATGCCAAATAGCACAACGTTTACTTATCAATGGCAAACCCGCGACCAGCAAACGCTAGAGCTTCGTGCATTTGACCTTTTGTCAGGTAAGCAAAATGTGCTATTAACCGAAACCAGCAGCACTTGGGTTAATCTGCACGACGACCTTTATTTCTTAAAAGATAAGGGCCAGTTTATTTGGGCGTCAGAGCGAGATGGTTACAAGCACCTTTACCTTTTCGACAACAGCGGCAAGTTAGTTAAACAGCTAACAAAAGGCGACTGGGTTGTTGATGATGTAGAAGCCATCGACCTTGCTAACAATCAACTTTACTTTTCTGGTCGCAAGGACACGCCACTAGAAAGCCATGTTTACAGCGTTTCTCTAGATGGCGGTGAGATCAGTCGCGTAACTGAGCTTGGTGCCTATCACAGCGCAGCGTTCAGTAAAGATGCGTCAATCTTTATTGACCGCTTCTCTACCATCAATTCACCTGCTCAAGTTAGCCTAAACGACGCGTCGGGTAAGCGTATTACGTGGCTTGAAGAGAATAAGGTTGAACAAGGCCACCCGCTTTACGCCTACATGGACAGCTGGACAGCGCCTGAATTTGGTGACATTACGACTAAAGACGGTGCAACACTTAAATACCGCATCTACACGCCACAAAGCGCGAAAGAAAACCCGCAACAAAAACACCCTGTTATCGTTTACTTATACGGCGGCCCACACGCCCAAGTAGTGACGAATAGCTGGGCAGGCAATCGCGGTTTACTTTTCCAACACTGGGTAGACCAAGGATACGTAGTGTTTACGCTAGATAACCGCGGCTCAAACTATCGCGGCAAAGGCTTTGAAGATCCAATCTATAAGAAGATGGGCTTTATTGAAGTTGATGATCAAGTAGCAGGCGTTGAGTTCTTACGCACACTTCCATTTGTTGATGCTACGCGAATAGGTGTACACGGCCACAGTTATGGCGGTTATATGACGCTTATGACCATGTTCAAAGCAAGCGATTACTTTGCAGCAGGGGTGTCTGGTGCACCGGTGACCGATTGGCGTTTGTACGATACGCATTATACAGAACGCTACATGGGCAACCCTAACACCGACAATGATGCATATACTGCATCGTCAGTATTCCCTTATGCGAAAGACTTAAAAGGCGACTTGCTTATTTACCACGGAATGGCTGACGACAATGTGCTGTTTACCCATTCAACAATGCTATACAAGCATCTGCAAGACTTGGCTATTCCATTTGAAACCATGGATTACCCGGGTAAGAAACACAGCATTCGCGGAAAGCAAACGGGTATTCACTTATACAAGACAATAACCAATTTCTTTGAAAGAACGCTAAAATAGAAATAACTAGATGATATATAAGGGTATAACTGAAATTTATCGTTATACCCTTTTTTTTGCGTATTAAACTTTATAATAATTTTTTGCTACAAGGTTTGTTAAATTTTTCTTCATAGTGTAGGTTCGAAAGTGAGCATTTTGCTTACCCACTGTAAAAAACAAATATAAAAGTGGGATTAAACAACAGGTGGAATAAAGTGGTACCTATGAAAAATAATAAATTTACCCCTTCTCTTATCGCGGCTGGTTTAGCACTTTCAAGCTTCAGCGCTCTTGCAGAAAACGACCGTTACATTATCCAAGTAGACAACAACGCAAAAGGCATTGTGAAAGCAATTGCGAAGCAATCTGGTGCGGACATTCACGTTGATGCCGATGGCTTTATTGCAGCAACATTTAGCGGTAAGTCGCTAGATGACGTAAAAGGTATTTTGAATAACCCACACGTTAAGTTAGTCGAAGCAGACTTAGTACGTAAGCCTATGGCACTGTACAACGATGATGCGGGCAACCCTGAGCAAACCCAGCTTACTCCTTACGCAGTATATCAATCACAAGCCGATCAAGTAGCATTTAACAGCAATGCTGGCATGAAGGTATGCGTTATAGATTCGGGTTTAGACTCATCTAATGCTGACTTTAACTGGGCAGGCATTACTGGTGACAACGATCCAGGTACAGGTAACTGGTTTGATAACGGCGGCCCACACGGCACACACGTAGCGGGCACAATCGGTGCTGCAGATAACGGCTTTGGTGTTGTAGGTATGGCACCGGGCGTTGATATGCATATCATTAAGGTATTCAACGCAGCAGGTTGGGGTTACTCATCTGACTTAGCACAAGCTGCTCAGCTTTGTTCGCAGGCAGGGGCTAATATTATCAACATGAGTCTTGGTGGCGGTGGTGCAAACTCTACCGAAGAAAATGCCTTTAAAGACTTCGTTGCTGCAGGTGGTCTGGTTGTAGCGGCTGCTGGTAACGATGGCAACAGCGTGCGTTCATACCCAGCAGGCTACTCTTCAGTCATGATGATTGGTGCAAACGATGCCGACAACAACATTGCTGATTTCTCTCAATATCCTTCATGTACGTCTGGTCGCGGCAAGCGCGTAACCACAGATGAAACCATCTGTGTGGAAGTTACCGCTGGTGGTGTTGACACGCTTTCAACCTATCCAGCAGGCGGCGCCTCACTTTCAACAATGAGTGCAGATGGCGTTGGGTTCGCTTCATCTGCGATGGAAAATACAGGAAACGCATCAGCGTCTACTTATTTCTTCGGATTGGGTGACAGTGTTGATGCAAATGCGGCAGGCAAAGTGTGTGTCATCGACCGTGGTAGCGTGTCGTTTTATGACAAAGTTAATAACTGTGAACTTTCTGGTGGCGTAGGTGCGGTTGTTATTAATAACGAACCGGGCATGCTTTACGGCACACTAGGTGATACCAACGATACAAGCATTCCGGCGGTCGGCGCTGCATTTGAAGATAGAAGTGCTCTAGTTGCCTCAAGCACTATCGATATTTCTATTGGCGCAAGCGATTACGGTTACATGAGCGGTACATCAATGGCAACACCAGCAGTAGCAGGTATTGCAGCATTGGTATGGTCGAATCACCCTACGTGTAGCGGTGAAGAAATTCGTAGCGCACTGAAAGCAACTGCACAAGATGCAGGTGCAGCAGGTAAAGATGACTTCTTCGGATACGGTATTGTAAAAGCTGCCGATATGGACGCTTACCTTACTCAAAATGGTTGTGCTGGCGGTAACGGCGGTGGCGACAATGGCGGCGGTGATACAGGCGGTACGGGTGACCTAACGCTGAGCGCTACAGGCTACAAAGTAAAAGGTACGCAACGCGTAGATCTTTCTTGGGCAGATGCTACATCATCAAATGTTGATGTTTATCGCAACGGCAGTGTTATTGCGACAACAGCCAACGATGGTGCTTATACTGACGCCTTGAATGTGAAAGGCGGCGGCACTTACAGCTATCAAGTATGTGAAGCAGGCACTACGACCTGTTCTGCAACAGTAAGTGTTGTATTTTAAAACACATTATTACTGACACACAAAAGCGGGCATGTAGCCCGCTTTTTTATTATTCGAATCAGCCCTATTAAGCAAACAATTGCGTTGCTAGGTTTTTCTGAACAGCTTGGGCAGACGATGCGCTCAATTCAATTTCGATAGCGTCAGCTTTTCCTGAAAGCCATATTTTGAGTTCTGCATCCGTATCGAAGTGCCCCGCAGTCTCTACAATAAACTGCGTAATCGATTTATACGGAATTGAATGATAGTTCACCTTGCGTCCAGTCAAACCTTGTTTATCAATAAGGATAAGACGTTTATTAGTGAAAACACTTAAGTCACGGACTAGTTTAAATGCTGACGTCACCACTTCATTGTCTGCAAGGATTGGTGACAATTCTTCCTGAACGTCCGAGGCATCCGTCTCACTGGCATTTCCCATGATAGTATCAAATAAGCCCATATCAATTTCCTTCTAGGCAGAGGCAAGTTTTACTCGCCATTGAACTCGATGCGCAAGTGGCTTGGGTTTGTCTAAGGCAAAACCCTGCCCATAATCGACCTTTAACTCACGAAGCACATCTGCTGTTGCTTTATCAACAACAAATTCAGCCACAGTTTGTTTACCCATGCTATGCGCAATATTATTTATCGCAGTTACTGTAGCATGATCGATTGGATCGTGAACAATGTTTCGAACAAAGGAACCGTCAATCTTTACATAGTCTACGTCTAGGTTTTTAAGGTAAGTAAATGAAGACATACCCGCACCAAAATCATCGAGTGCGAAGCTACAACCGATATCACGCAGCGTCGAAATAAAGTGTTTGGCCGCGTTAAGGTTAGTTACCGCGGTGGTTTCTGTGATCTCAAAGCAGATTTTTTCAGCAGGTACACTCGTGCTTTGAAGGCGCTGTGTAATTTTATGCAGCGCCATTTCGTCACCTAGGGTAATGCCCGATAAATTGATCGCGACTTTTCCAACATTGTCGATATGAGCAGGGTTTTGCTCTAGTGTTTTAAGCGTATTCTCCACTACCCATAAATCCACTTTATTCATCAGACCATGACGTTCAGCGAGCGGTATAAATAACCCTGGGCTTACCAAGCCTCCCTCGTTTGAATTAAGTCGCAATAAAATTTCGTAGTGTTGGAGCTGTGAAGTATGTGCACCGTCAGGCACAGACAAAGGCATTATGGCTTGGCTATACAATTCAAAGCCATCGTTTTGCAGCGCACGATGAAGCGCGTGCAGTACCTGATTTTCACTATCGTCAATCGCCATTTGACCATCGCTTTCCCTATACACAAAGTAACGATTGCGACCTAAGTGTTTTGCTTTGTAGCAGGCGTTATCAGCCGCTTTAATTAGCGCTTCTGCACTCGTTGTGCTGGTGTTTATCTCAATAACACCAATGCTGGCACCAACAAAAAATAGCTTATCATCGTACACAAAGCGGTAGTTAGAAATCGCAATAAGCAGTTTATCAAGTACCTTTGTAACGTCGTCTAAGCGTTGATTTCTAAAGATAATACAAAACTCATCGCCACCAATACGTGCCAACAGGTCTTTGCTATTTACATATTGCCTAAATATGGTAGAAATTTCTTTTAGCAACTTGTCGCCAGCGGGATGGCCGCAACTGTCATTAACCAGCTTGAAGCGGTCCATATCAACAAAGCACATTACGCTTTGCTTCACTTGTGCACTGCATTGCTCATGTAGTGATATCGGGGTGATATTAGTACTGGGGGACGCGCTTGCTTTGTCTTGTGTTAAGTCGCTCAACAACGAACGAAGCTGTGCGTCAAAGGCATAGCGGTTGAGTAGCCCTGTAAGTTGATCGTGATTTGCCTGAAAGTACACCTCTTCTTGCAGAGCGAGTTCTTTGGTTACATCGCGAGCAATACCTTCCACGGCAATCAGCAAGCCATCTTCATCTAAAATAGGCGTGTCGGAAAACTCGATAATATGATCATGTCCAGATTTACCACGATAGTGAACTAAATATGGCTCTGGCTTTTCGCCTCGTGCAATGGTTTGGCGTATCTCAAATGTCTCGTCAGGCACTTGCCTTACAAATTTAGACTCATCAGCACAAAAATCTTTGGTGTTGTAGCCCAATATATCTTCAATACCTGCACTCACATAAACAAAGCTGTGCTCGGCAGTTTTGGTGTAAACGAAGTGACGTTGCATGCCGTCCACAAGACGCCGATAGCGCTCTTCGCTGCGCTTTAAATCTTGCTGAGCTCTAAAGCGTTCGGTGACGTCGCGTATGGTTATCGCAATGTTGCTGCCCGCCTTAACCACTTGCACCTTAAGCCATTCTGGCGCGACCTTATCGGATGTTGCTGCGATATGCGCTTCATAAGGTACGCCTGTTGTAGCGACTTGAGTAACACGTACAAAGTCGCCGTCAAAACACAGGTAGCGCATCTGTTCGGATAGCGTCATCTCTTTCAGTTCGTCACATGCGCCTCGAAATAGATATTTGCTGTAGGAGTTCGCTTCAACCAACTGAAAATCATCAGCTTTGGGTTGATAGATAAGTAACGCATCAAGAGAAGCCTCGCTGGCAGTGAGATAACGCTGCTGACTAGCCGAAAGCTTTAGGGCGCCTTTGAGTTGTTTGTGAAACACGTAACTGACTAAGGCAGACATCAGTAACCCTATCACAATTACCAACATTCCAGGATTGTAAGGACTAAGTAGAGACTGCATCGACAGCACTAACTGGCGTTCAATAAAAGGAAACGGCGAAAGCGACACAATAGTACCATCGCTAATCAGTTCACCGCTCTTAAATAACAAACTGTCATCGGCAATCATCTCAAAGTTAAATTGAGGCCCCACTAGCTCTCCTAGCATTACTCCTAAAATAGTCTGAACATCGAACCCTGCTACCACATAGCCATGTTCAGGCTCTTGCGGACTGATAGCGCGGCCAACCAATATATGGTGATGGTTGGTCTTTTCAGAAAAAATAAGCGTGCTTTCCAGTGATTCAGATAAGTTGGCGATAGTTAAACCCAATGCATCCATAGGTAGGCCTATAAGTGCATTATCAATGCGTGTTCGCATGCCCAAAGACGGTGTGGCGACCCACTGTATCGTGCCCTTCTCATTTATGAAGACCAGCGAACTAAACCCTTTTTGCATGCCCATTAGTGACATAGCTTGCGCATTAAACCAATCAACCTGATTAGGTTCGAAGGTAGGCCAATTCAGCATAAGGTTGTGAATAGCTTGAACTCGTTCGGTTGAAAATACTTCCAAGCTAATTTTGACTTGTTCAGCAACAGACTGTGCTTTGGAAATTCGTGCCCGCTTTTCATCTTCTTGAAGATAAATCCCTGCGGATAAAAACAATGTACTAAGGAATATGAATAACATCGTCGGTAAAGCATAAACGCGATGATTTATTCGTTTTAACATGGGGAACACTCGTTGAACGCTTGCGTGCAAAGCCTACGCGAGAAATATGAAAATATTATGAATTGTCCTATTTACAGTGATAACGTAGGACTTATAAATAAAAAAGAGCGCTAGTTACATGAATTCAACGTCTTCAATGCCTACGTTCGAGAGCATTAAACAGGCTTTTGAGCGAATAAAACAACACGTAAAACAGACGCCTATTGTCGAATCAAGCTTACTTAATGAGTGGATGGGACAGCGTATTCTGTTTAAAGCGGAATGCCTGCAAACCATAGGTGCTTTCAAGATCCGCGGCGCAATGAATTTTCTCGCTCGTTTAAAAGAAGAAGGCCACTTGCCGAAATACGTAGTAGCCAATAGTTCTGGAAATCATGCTCAAGCCGTTGCTTATGCGGCAGCACACTTTGGAATAAAGGCGACAGTATTTGCAAGTGAGAACATATCCCCTATAAAAGCTGCCGCAACACAAAGTTATGGTGCAGACCTCAAACTGTTTCCAACCCGTATCGAGGCCGATAATGCCGTAAAAGAAGCGGCAAAAGCGAGCGATACGGTATGGATGCCACCGTTTAATCACGAAGACATAATTGCCGGTCAAGGCACCGCCGCACTGGAAGCCCTCGAGGAAGTTGGCCATGTTGATGCTGTATTTGCTCCGTGCGGAGGTGGAGGGCTGCTATCTGGCACTTTGCTAGCAACTAAAGCACTACAACCTGATGCCTTAGTGATTGGCGCGGAGCCTGCCGCTGCAAACGACGCCTCAATGTCACTGCAAGCCGGAGAAATTATTGCGCTTAAAGAAGCGCCAACCACGCTCGCTGACGGCGCGGCCACTCCATCGGTAGGTGACATTACCTTTCCCATTTTACAAGAGCTTGACGACTTTTATGAAGTAGACGAAATTCAAATCGCTTACTGGACACAATGGCTTCATCATTTATTAAAACTGCATATTGAGCCCACCTGTGCCATGACAATGGCGGCTGTCGCGTCTTGGGCAGCGAATACGCCTAAAGGGCAAACTGCGCTGGTCATACTATCTGGCGGAAATATCAGTCAGACTGCAATGACTAAAATTTGGGAACGCGACTTTTTACTGCAGCCCCCCATTTTAGATACCGACGATAACATGGAAGAAGAATAACGATATGAGTACAACTCCCTACCCGACAACCACTCAAGTAGCACTAAGTGGACTTAATTCGATAAGACAATCTTGCTTAGCGCGCGCATCTATTTTGGCGCTGAGTGTTTGTTTAGGCGCCCTATCAAGTGTTACTCACGCAGCAACGTTAGTTGATAATGTCAAAGGGTACACGCTTGATAATGATGGCAAACTCATGACCTTTTCGAACTTGGTGATGGAAGACGGAAAAGTTGTAGCGGTAAATATTTCGCCAACCAAGGACAGCTCGAAATTCGACATTGACAGTACCATTGATGGTGACGGAAAAGTGATGCTTCCTGGGCTTATTGATGCTCACGGGCACTTGCTTGGCCTTGGCGCGAATCTACTTGAGGTGAATTTACGCGACAGCAAAAGTGCACAAGATGCCGCCAGTATGGTGGCTGATTACGCCTTTGCTAACAATACGCAGTCGTGGATAACAGGCAGAGGGTGGAACCAAGAGCTGTGGTCAGACAAAGCATTTCCAACTGCCGCAGATTTAGACAACGTGGTATCGGACCGCCCTGTATTTCTGACCCGTGTTGATGGCCACGCCGCATGGGTCAACAGCAAAGCCATGGCGCTAGCTGGGATCACCAAAGATACCGTTTCGCCGGTTGGTGGAGAAATAATTAAAGATGCAAATGGAAATCCTACGGGCATTTTTATTGATAATGCATCGTTGTTGATTGAAGAATATCTGCCTAAAGCCAGCAATGCGATATACGAACAGCAACTTCACGCAGCAGGTGAGCACTTACTATCAAATGGCATCACATCGATGCACGATGCGGGTGTAAGTAGAGACGTTTACGACTTCTACCTAAAAGAAGCTGTAGAGGGCGATTTACCTGTGCGCATTTACGCTATGGTTAGCGCGACAGATCCCGAGCTTTCTACCATGCTTGGCAATGGTGTAATTCGCGATAAACAAGATTTCTTGTATATTCGCTCAGTAAAAGCGTATGGCGATGGCGCCTTAGGAAGTAGAGGTGCTGCACTACTTGCCCCTTACTCAGACGCACCTCATCAGCACGGTTTGTTGTTAACGCAACCTGAAGATATGACTCAGCTTTTCACAACCGTTATTGGTGCAGGTTTTCAGCTTAACTACCATGCCATTGGCGACAAAGCTAACCATGTTGCACTGAACGAGTTTGAGTCGACCTTTGACACTATTGGCGGTAGCGAGCTTCGTAATCGCATTGAGCATGCTCAGGTTATTGCGCCAGACGACCTTGCTCGTTTTGCTGCTTTGAAAGTACTGCCTTCTATGCAGCCCACTCACGCAACGAGTGATAAAAACATGGCTGAGGATCGCATTGGAAAAGACAGAATGAAAGGCGCTTATGCATGGAAGACACTGCTTGATTCAGGTATAGCGTTGCCGCTGGGCTCTGACTTCCCCGTAGAACTTGCTAACCCCTTCTACGGTCTTCATGCAGCGGTTACCCGCCAAGATCGCAATAACCAGCCAGTAAAAGGTTGGTATGCTCATGAGGCGCTGACCATCGAACAAGCGTTTAAGGGCTTTACTCTGGATGCCGCATACGCCGGCCACATGGAAGATACCCTTGGCACGCTAACGCCAGGAAAATGGGCCGACTTTATCCTTGTAGACCAAGATATTTTTACAATTGATGCTAAAGATATTTGGAAAACAAAAGTACATGCTACTTATGTGGCAGGCAAAAATGTATTTGAAAGCAATTAATACTGTATGCGACATTCTGTTTCGAACGCTGGCTTGTTGAGCCGCGGTATTGGCGGCCTTGGCGCCGCCTTGTTAGTTTTAAATGGCTTAATTGGTGCAGGTATTTTTGCGCTGCCCGCCAAGATGGCTGCCGAACTTGGCGCATTTAGCCCGTACATATTTTTGATTTTCGGTGCCCTTATGCTCACCGTTGTATGGTGTTTTGGGCAACTTGCAAGCCTGTATCAAGAAACGGGTGGCCCTGTAGTGTATGCCAGAAATGGATTCGGTGATGCCGCTGCCTTTCAAACGGGTTTTATTTACTATCTTGCTAGGGCAACGGCAATTGCCGCAAATATGCATGTACTCTTGCTGTATGCGGGATATTTATGGCCTGAGCTGAATACAGGCATTGGTAAATCTATCGCCATCGTTGTGATAACAACAGCGTTAATTACGGTGAACATTGTGGGCTTAAAAGCCGCAATGCGATCACTAGATACACTCTCGTTAGTAAAGTTACTCCCTTTTGTCGTGCTTATTGCTGTGGGTTATTGGCAACTAGACCTCAGCGTGTTTAATACATCTCAAGACAATGCACTTGTGATCCCAGCGTTGGATACTATCTCAGCCGGTGCGCTTTTAACCTTATATGCGTTTATCGGGTTTGAAACCGTTGTAGTGACAAGCGGCGAAACAAGCTCGCCAAAGAAAACTATTCCGCGCGCATTAATGTTCACTGTGGCCAGCATCGCCTTGTTTTACTTCTGTGTACAATGGCTTTACTGGCATACCGTTGGCACACAACAGCAACTTGAACCACAACAAAATGCACCACTTATCACGTTGGCAAACATCATATTCGGCAACACTGGAGCGCTGGTCATGACATTCACGGCGGTAGTGTCGGTGGCAGGAAACCTTCTGGCTAATATGATTTCTACCTCGCGCTTAACCTACTCTATGGCGCACCAATCTCTGATACCTGGTAAGTTAGGGAAAAATGGCCTAGGTCGCGTGCATCAACGGTTTGCTACACCGCACATATCTATACTGGTCTTGGGTATTTTTGCTGGGCTCATGGCATTAAGTGGCAGCTTTGTATGGCTTGCTATTTCCAGTGTACTTGCAAGACTTGTCGTATATGCAGTGTGTATTGTTGTGCTTATCCGTGCTCAGCACGAACTCACTCAGTCACCCACTATCGTTAATCGTCTGCTACCTTTTGTAGCGCTTTTAGTATGCATCTGGTCAGTCACACAATGTTCGACAAGTGCATGGCAGTTCTTACTTGGTGAACTTGTAGTAGGAGCGCTTCTCTACACTATTTGCAGCAGAACTCACGCGCGATAATGCAGCTAAAGGCTAGCGATGTATAATGCGCGATATTGATTTCGCAATATAAAAAGGTTTTTACGTGGAAATTGTCGTTATTCCTGTTACCCCCTTTGCCCAAAATTGTTCACTAATTTGGGATCCATCGACCAACAAGGGCGCGTTCGTCGACCCCGGTGGTGAGACCGATAAACTGATCGCGGCAGCATCAGCGCGCGGAATCGATATAGACAAGATAATACTCACCCATGGTCACCTTGATCACGTGGGCGGCACAGTAGCAATAGCCGAGCATTATGGCGTACCGATTGTAGGCCCACATATTGGAGATAAATTCTGGTTAGATGCATTGTTACAACAAAGCCAAATGTTTGGGTTCCCACCCGCTGAACCGTTCACACCGCATACATGGTTAAACGACAACGACTCAGTTCAAGTAGGAAACCTTTCCCTTGATGTCCTGCATTGTCCGGGCCACACCCCGGGGCATGTTGCACTGGTTGAGCGCGCGAGCAACAAGGTCATTGTGGGGGATATTATTTTCGCAGGCTCTATTGGCCGTACCGACTTTCCTCAAGGCAATCATCAACAACTTATCGATTCGATAAAGCAGAAAATCATGGTATTACCAGATGATATGACTATTTATCCGGGACATGGGCCAACAACAACCGTTGCTAAAGAAAAGTCATCAAATCCCTACGTATCGGGAAGGTTTGGTTAAATCGAAGGTTTAGATTAATCAAAGGTATGGTTATATGAAATAATGCGTGCTGCACTTTGCGTTTCGCTTTATTCGGCAAAGCTCAACACGCACTTTATAATATCGGCTCTGTGCTTATTCGTAAGCGCCGCTGGCATAGTGTAATTCATAGCTGTGGCTATAAATTTCTAATATATTGCCAAATGGGTCTTCCATGTAAATCATACGATATGGCTTTTCACCCGGGTAATAGTAGCGAGGGGCTTTCATACGCTTTTTACCACCCGCGGCAACGATCTTTTCAGCTAACCCTTCCACATCTGGGTCTTGAACACAGAAATGGAAAATACCGGTTTTCCAGTACTCGAAATTATCCTCTGGGTCCTCTTGGTTACTAAACTCAAAAATTTCTACACCTACGCGATCGCCAGTTGAAAGGTGCGCTATGCGAAACTTCCCCCACCCTGGGCCAAACACATCAGTACACATCTCCCCGATGGCCGAGTCATCTTCAACAATTTCAGTTGGCTTCATAATCAGATACCAACCAAGTACTTCAGTATAAAACTTCACTGCGGCTTCTAGATCAGGTACTGAAATGCCTATGTGCGAAAACGTACGTGGGTACGGTGTCTTTACTGCTTCAGTCATAACTCACTCCTGCGATTTTGCTTAATTGAAAGTGCATTTATGGTAGCTAGACATACAGAAAACATGAAATTATCATTAATTCTCAAATTGATAATTTAAATTTATACCTATGCTCAATCCAACATGGTTAGATACGTTTATAACGCTCGTAGAGACCGGAAATTTTACGAGAACGGCCGAGCAACGATTTATGACGCAGCCCGGTGTAAGCCAGCATCTTAAGAAACTAGAAGAAGCATGCCGATGCGAACTAGTCGTGAGATTGGGTAAAGGCATTCAGCTGACTGAACAAGGCAGACGGGTGTATGAGTATGCTCGTGCCCAAATAAACAAAGAACAAGACTTTATCGAAAGCCTGCAGTTTGATGCTCCGTTCGAAGGTAAATGTGTGGTGGCGTGCTCTGGTGCGATAGCGCAACGTATCTACCCTGCCTTACTTAAATTACAATCAGTTCATCGCGCACTGACCATTCATGTTGAAGTTGCACCTCGACGTACTATCTTACAGGGCATTCGAGAAAACAGTATTGCCCTTGGAATAGTGACTAATAGTCCTAGCACAGAAGATATTGACTGCACCTATGTCGGTGAGGAAACACTCGCGCTTATACTCCCCAAAGCAGCAATGCCAATAAAGGGCAGCAAAGACGGTAACCCAATCCCTATTGATAGGCGATTAAACCAGCTTGGATTGATCAATCATCCCGATGCGATGCACTACTTACAGCGTTACATCAAAGACAGTGGCGAGGAAAAACTTGCAAGCCTAAATCCAAACAAGCTGCCTCATTCAGGCTATATCAACCAGTTGTCACAAATTCTTCTGCCGGTCAGTGAAGGGCATGGATTTACAGTGCTCCCAAAAAGCACGCTAGCATACACCCATGTTGCAAGTAAGTTGACGGTTCATGATGGTCCAAATGAGGTAACAGAGCCGCTATACTGTGTGCAAACACCGCATAGTTCACTACCCGCCCGCTATCAACTGATTAAAGATACACTGCATGACGTGTTGTCATAGTGCATATCTAACATATTGCAGCTGGCATTGGATTGTTATTTAACAACGTGAGTGAAGAGAAGGGTCTGGTGACACCATTTCAGATTCTTTTTTGTGTTCCGGTACATCAACTTTACCACAAGCAATCACTTCGCCCTCTTGCCACAGTTTCCACTCACCGCGTTCATAAATGTCCCATTGCTCATCATTGGTTAGCGGCTCGGTAGCGATAATGCTTACCACATCTTTAGGGGTAGTTTCAGCGGCAAAATCAATTTCCACTTCGACATCTTTTAGGCATGCAGGGCCAAAAGGTGCCCGACGCGTAATACTAGCAAGTTTGGTACTGCAAAACGTGAACAGCCAATCGCCGTTACTTAATAAGCAATTAAAAACGCCTTGTTGAGCATAACGCTGCGCTAAAGTAACGAGTGTTTGTGCAAGCGCTTCTGGCGCTGTATTACGAGAAAGGTTCTGCCGCACATTATTCATAATATCGCAAAACAACGATTCGCTATCGGTATCCCCGACGGCTTCATATACTCCGCTTGAAGGTGTAAATTGCGGAAGTTGCCCATTGTGCGCAAAAACCCAATATCGGCCCCATAACTCACGCGTAAAAGGATGCGTATTGGCAAGATTAATATTGCCAACATTGGCTTGCCTAATATGACAAATTGCGTTTTTACTCTTAATAGGCAAGGTTGATACAAAATCGGCAATGGGCGATGTGGCACAAGGTTCAGGGTCATGAAACATTCGAACTCCCTTACCTTCGTAAAATGCAACGCCCCAGCCGTCTTTGTGAGGGCCGGTTTCACCACCACGACGGGTTAGCCCTGTGAAACTAAAACACAAATCCGTAGGAGTATTGGCACTCATGCCTAAAAGTTCACACACCGCCTGTTCTGCCTTCATATCAGTTAATAACTATAGTCTGCCAGAGCATACGCAAGGTATGTCTACTAATCAATTCGTCCTTAGGGTTAACCGACAAAGGAGCCAACATTAGTTGGCTCCTCGTTAAACTAGAGCGTGTTGACCTTTGCCGTACGTTTTTGCAGCAAAGTGTTTAGCATTTAGACAAGGAAGTGCACACGTCGTGTAGCCATCTACATAAGTGTGC